>JAYVJR010000156.1:0-4442 GCA_043769085.1 Gammaproteobacteria bacterium | reverse complement strand
GCTGCGCTACCCGCGCAAGGCGGCTGACGGCCATGGCTTGTATGTGCTGATCGCGCCGACGGGTCGCCGCTACTGGCGCTACAACTATCGCTTTGACGGAAAGCAAAAGACCCTGGCGTTGGGCGTCTATCCGGATGTCTCGTTGGAGACGGCCAGGGCGCGGCACGCCGCGGCGTGCCAGCTACTCGCAGGCGGTATCGACGCCTCGACGCGAAAGTCAGAATTGCGGCGACCGATTAGGGGTTGATCGAACCCGGCAGCGCTCGACTTCGAACGGAAACTAGCATTCAGCCGTGCGCGATTCTAGCGATCAGCTGGGCACTGGCCTCGACCTAAGCGCATATAACTCAATAAACGAGTAATAATACTCAATGACTGAGTAATATTGACAAGACCCGACGCCCGGCGGACACTCTACCAATGGGCTACTCCCGAGCACTGGTTGCTGAGCTTGTTATCGCCTGCCGGCGCAGGCCGGCGCGGATTCAAGTGATCATCGGTCCGCGTCAGGTGGGCAAATCCACGGCGGCTGAGCAGTTGGTGCGCAAGCTCCGCTGGCCGTCGGTGTCGGCTTCGGCCGATGCGCCGCTACCGCCAGGACCGGAGTGGATCGAGACCCAGTGGCGGTTGGCGCGCACGCGCATGCCGGCGGCGAAGCAGCGCGTATTGCTGGTACTGGACGAGGTGCAGAAGGTTCAGGGCTGGAGTGAGGTCGTCAAGCGCCTCTGGGATGAAGAACGCCGTATGCGTGGCCCGGTGTTGCCGGTCATTCTTGGCTCTTCCGCATTGTTGCTGCAGCAAGGTGTGACCGAGAGTCTCAGCGGTCGGTTCTTTTTGCATCGCTGCTTGCATTGGGCGTGGCCTGAGTGCCGCACGGCCTTTGGCTGGGATCTGACCCGCTGGCTGTACTTTGGCGGCTATCCCGGCGCGGCAGCAGTGGCGAAGGATGAGTCGGCCTGGAAGCGCTACGTGGTGGATTCGCTGATCGAGACAGTGTTGGCGCGCGACGTGCTGCAGCTTCAAACCATCAATAAGCCTGCCTTGCTTCGACATCTGTTTGCACTTGCAGCGACTTTCCCCGCACAGCTCTTATCGTATAACAAGATGCTTGGTCAACTGCAGGACGCTGGCAACACGACCACGCTGGCGCGGTATCTGCGTTTGCTGGAGACTGCATTCCTTGTTACCGGGCTAGAGCTATTTTCGAAGGGACAGATCCGCAAGCGCGGCAGTACGCCGAAGCTGGTGCTATGGAACAACGCACTCGTCAATGCGCTGAGTCTGCGCTCACGCGACGAGGCTATGGCTGACGGAGCATGGTGGGGGCGGCTGGTCGAAAACGCCGTTGGAGCGCATCTGTTGAATGGCTTGCAGGGTCCCGAGTGGAGCGTGACTTATTGGCGCGATGGCGATAGCGAAGTCGACTTTGTCGTGGCCCACGGCGCACGCATTTGGGCGCTTGAGGTAAAAAGCGGTCGCCCCGGAAAGACTGGGGGCCTGGAGAAATTTCGTCGTCGTTACCCGATGGCTAAAGTCTGGTTGATCGGTGGCGGCGGAATGCCGCTTGAGGAATTCTTCGGGCGACCGGCGGTCGATTGGTTCAAATGAGCCAGCTAACCGGTGTCGACGTGCGTAGGGTGGTGATTCGAACTTTGTTTGATGGTATTTCGGATGGTATGGAAAATGAGAGGACCTCTAAAAGTCATTTGAAAACAGCGCTTTCTGGAGACGATATGAATCCCTCTCTCCCGCTAGTTTATTCTATTCGGACTTGGCGAGCCGCAAAATGCGCGGATCCAGTTTCGAGCCGATGGTCGTCATCACCGCTGGCAAAATCGCGGTGAATCGGCTGTCGCAGCCGTAGGCCGGCAACGGACCTGGAACGCTGCTACTTCGCCGCCGGCCTGGTCTTCGCGAGCGCCTCGTCGAGCATCTTGATCAGCCCTTCGCGGTCGTAGCTGTAGGGCTGGTCTTCATTGAGTTGCACCAGCTGCCGGATCTGGTGCCCGATAGTCCATGCGGCTTCGCCCTGGTTGGGCACAACCAGGTAGCGTCGTTTCGGATTCGGTTCGAACAGGGCATTGGCGACGGCGTCGGCGACTTCGTCAGGCTCCTTGTATTGGGAGCGATCGCCACTGGACTTGGTATCGTTGAGTCGGCGCAGCGCACTGCGAAAAATGTCGGAGTTGTAATTGCCGGGCTCGACAATGCTGACGGCTACGCCGAATTCTGTTAGCTGCAGTGCCAGCGAATCGGTGAAGGCCTCGACCGCGTGTTTGCTCATCTGATACGCCATCAGATCGCGCGTGGCGCCGATACCCGAGATCGAGCCGATAGTGGTGATGCGGCCTTTCGCGGCGACAATCATCGGCGCGAACGCGCGGCTCACGCGATACGGTCCGTACAGGTTGACCTGCATGGTGAGGTCGAACTCCTCGGGCGGCATGTCAGCGAGGGTGCCGCGGGTCGCGATGCCGGCGTTGTTGACCAGGCCATACAAGCCGCGACCGCCTTTCTGGATCGTTTCAACTGCGGCGGCAATGTCGGCGGTGCTTGTTACATCGAGGCGCAGCGCCTGCACGTTCTTGATTTGCGCGAGGGCCTTCAGGTCGGTTTCCTTGCGCGCTCCTGCATAGACGAAATAGCCATCGGCCGCGAGCCGCTCGGTGATCTTGCGACCGATGCCGGTGCTCGCGCCGGTGACCAGCACGGCCTTCTGCGATGAAGAAGGCGGAGTTTGCGCTGCGGCGGCGAGCGGCAAAGCGAGACTCAACGCGAGCAGGGTCTTGAGAATCAGGTGCATTCGGGCGGGCTCCGTATTAGTTGAGCGAGACTAGCAGTATTCTAAGTGCGCACGGCACACGGCAGGCGCAACCAAGATTTCGGCATGGGTCGTCGGTGGCGGCGCCGGAGTTGCAGCCGGATGCACCACAGTAGATTCTTGGCATATTCAACGTTTTAGGCGATCCACATGGTCACACGTCGCGAACTGCTGCAGCTGGGCACGGCCCTGATGGCGCTACCCGCCATGTCAGCACACGGCAAGGCCATCCGCCCAGCGCGGACCAAGCTCGATCTGCTGTTCCTGGGCGGCACGCAGTTCCTCGGACGGCATCAGGTCGAGTACGCCCTGGCGCGCGGTCATCGCGTCACGCTGTTCAATCGCGGCCGCAGTGCTCCCGGTCTCTTCGCCGGGCGTGCGGAAATCCTGCTGGGCGACCGCGACAAGAATGTCGGAGCCGGCCTCTCGGCCCTGCAGGGCGAGCGCCACTGGGATGTGGTGATCGACAACTCCGGCTACGTGCCACGACACGTCAGCGATTCTCTGGAACTGCTGAAAGAGCGGACCGGACGCTACCTGTACGTGTCGACCGTGGCAGTTTACGATTTTTCACACGGCTCGAACTTCAAGGAATCTTCGCTGCTCGCGCCAGCGCCGCAACCTGACACCGAGCGGGTCACCGGCAAGACCTACGGCCCGCTCAAGGCGGAGTGCGACCGACGGGTGCAGGCGGCGTTAGGTCAGAGGGCGACCATTGTGCGCCCGACCTATGTCGTCGGACCTGGCGACGACACCGACCGATTCACTTACTGGGTCGATCGGGTAGCGCGCGGTGGCGAGATACTCGGGCCACCATATCCGGGGGACGAAATCCAGTGGATCGATGCGCAGGACCTCTGCCCCTGGATCATCGACCTCGCGGAGCGCGACCAGGCCGGGATCTACAATGCGGCGGGACCTGCGAAACCGAGCAACTGGCAGCAGCTGTTGCAGCCGCTGGCGAAACTGTCATCCACGCCTGTTCAGTTCAAGTGGGCGCCGCCAGAGATACTGAAACAGACCGGGATTTCACTGCCGCTGGTCCGCGACGGACTGCTGGGCAGCGGCCAGACGCCGCATTTTGACAGCACTGCCGCAGTGCGGGCCGGGCTGCACTTCCGCCCGCTGCTGGACACCGCGAACGCGACCCTGACATGGTGGCGCGCACAAACGGCGGAGCGACGCGCGCAGGCAGATGGCTGGCCGACAATCGAGACAGAACAACAGGCGCTGAAGCTGCTCGCCGCCCGTTAGGCGTCAGACGTCCGACGCGCCTTCATGGTTTCATTCAGTCGACTGACAAGAATGTTAGCCACCCACAGTCGAGCGTGCGCGCCATCTCGGTCGACAAATGGGGATTTCTGTGGATTGGCACCGAGACCACACAGGCTGCCTCCGACTAGGCACTATTCGGATGGGCAACGAGCTTATCAGGCTATTGGCGGCCGATGGTCGGCAGCTTCAGCGCACAGGTGGGAGCCGCCTGTCGCCCTGGCGCAGTCGGAATTCAAGCGTCTCTGCGCCTAGGGCCTGTTAACACTATGAACGGCACAGCGACGGAGGCCCCCGCCGTGCAGCGCAAGGCGGGACGAGTGACCTGTACTGAATGTACTGGAACGAG
>JAYVJR010000155.1:0-43398 GCA_043769085.1 Gammaproteobacteria bacterium | reverse complement strand
CCTCGCTCATGTATCTCGATACACATCACTCGTCGTTCCTTGCCAGTGAAAAAATCCGTCTCGGCCGCGCCCGCGTTACCTGTGCAGAGCTTCCCTAGGCCTGACACAACATGGCTTCGGCGGTCGCGAGGCGATCCAACGCCGTGGCCACATCGGCACTGGTCGCGAGCAACTGCCTCACCTCAGGCGTATTCAGCAGCCTGGCTCGGGCAACCGCCTGGTCGACGGCTCGATCGTTAGCACCGTCAGGAACACGCGCATAGAACTCATTGGCATTCGTACCGATGATCAGCTGCTGCAGTGGCCGGTTCTTGCGTTTGAGTTGTTCATTCAACTGCGCCGTGATGATGTCGCCGTCCAAAACGGGCGCGTGATAGTGCCCCTGAAACACCGTCTCGGCGCGCTGCAACAACTCCGCAGCCAGCAACGCGCGCAGTGCGGCGAGATTCACCGGTAACGCTGCATCGATCGCCCGGGCGAGCGCCACGCCGCGCGCTTGTTCGTCCGCCAGCGAGCGAATGTCCGGAAATCCGACATTGGAACCGCTTTGCAGAATAGCCCTGTGCAACAGGCCCTGTGCAACAGGCGCCAGCATCAGGGCCGCCGCATCGCCCGCGCCGGCAGATTCGCCGAAGACGGTCACGCGTTTTGGATCACCGCCGAAAGCTGCAATATTGCGTTGAACCCACCGCAATGCGGCCAACTGGTCCCACAGGCCGAAGTTGGCCTTGGCCTTGGCCTTGGCCTTGGCACGGGCGAGGTCCGGGAACACATCGCGACGACCGCCAAACGATTCCGCCATCCCGCGATACCAGTCGAGAATGCGCATGGTCTGCATGCAGGCCGGCGAAAATGTGCTCGCCGGGCGCGTACCACCGTGACCGACATAGTCGACGGGCGCGCTCCAGCGCAAGGCACCTAACGGCGGCTGCGCAAAAGGAATGCCGAGAAATGCGTTTACGCCAGGCGCTGGGGACTGGATACCGAGCAGCGTCTCGCCATTGGCGCGCGCCGTTGGCGTGACTGCCAGCGCGGAACCGCCGATCAGCAGCCAACATAATCCCGCCACGTAAAGCCAGGCGCGCCAGGCACCAGTCGTGATCCCTGTCATGCGGAGGATTATTTCAGAAGCAAGAGCCTGATGGTGTCCTATGAAACCCCCGTTCAGGCCACTCATACTCCGGAATGAACGCATGGCACAACCAGAAACCCTATCTGCTAACCCCAGAATCGCCCTCACCGACCTCGAGGCGATGCATGGCGATGCCTACTCCTGGGCGCTTACCCGTTGCCGCTATTCAAGGCCCGATGCCGCGGATTTGCTACAGGACGCCTACTCCCGGCTGCTTGATGGTAGCGCGCGCTTTGATGGCCGGTCTACATTGCGCAGTTTCCTCTTCGGCGTCATCGATCGAATCGCTCGCGAACAACGCCGCCGCGCGCGGATCCGCGCGCTACTGCTCGGCAAGTTTGCTGACGCCCTGGCGCCCGAGCAACCAGGCGAGCCCCAGAATCAAGTCGGTGATGCAGAGCTGGCGCAAGTGCGCGCGGCACTGCTGGAACTCTCGCCGCGGCAGCGCGATGTGCTTGAACTGGTGTTCTACCGCGACTGCAGTATCGAAGCAGCCGCCGACATTCTCGGCATGCCCGTCGGCACGGCGCGCACCCACTACCAGCGTGGCAAGCAATCCATGGCGACAAAACTAAAAGTAGCCTCATGAAAGACTCTTCCGCCGTCACCGCCGCTATCCGTCGTCTGTATGCCAGCGCCGAACCTAACGCCACGCAGCGACCGTCGTTCCGCGCGACGCTGCAAGCTGCGTCCCATCGTGGCACGCACCAATCGCCGCGACGACTGGGCTGGAACGTGGCGATGATTGGCGGCATTGGCGCAGCTGCGCTGGCCATTTTGTTAGTTCTGTGGTCGCGTGAACCCACATTACAGGATGACATTCAGCTGGCAAGCACCGTGAGCTACGACGACATCTGGCGTTCGCCGAGTGACCATCTGCTTGTGCAAGCGGTCGATCCATTGTTAGGCAGCACGCCGACCATGCCGCTCACCGGCACCCCCAATCTCTCTCTCGATTCCGCCAAGGAGTATTTATAAATGCGCGCCCCGAGAATCGCTTTGTTGTTGTTTTGTATTGCAGCGCCACTGGCGTCCGCCGTGACATCGGCCGCGGACGACGACTGGTTCCGCGGTAAGTTGTTTCCTCCCGAGATCGTATTAAAGAACGCGGCAGTCCTGAAACTGTCCGATAGCCAGCGCAAGTCAATTCGCCAGGAAATCGTCAAGGTCCAGACTGCCGTCGCCGGCGTCGACGCCGAAATCATGGATGAAGGCCTCTCCATCCAGGAAGCGATCGACAAGAACCCGATTGATCGCGCAGACGTGCTGGCGCGAGCGGACCGCGTGTTTGCCGCCGAGGCGCGCAAGAAACGCGCGTGGATCGACATGCTGGTCACCATCAGGAACGCACTGACGACAGCCCAGGTCGAGATGCTGCGCGGCATCACGGGTGAGGCCGGTAAACCGTGAAAAAGATCTCGGTCAAGTTTGGGCTGAGCACCGCGGCACTGCTACTGACTGCCTGCGGCGGTGGTAGCGACAGCAGCAACAGCAGTGGCGCGCCAGTCGTTACGACACCGCCACCCGCCATAACACGCTCCGAGGCGAGCCGCTTCCTGCAGCAGACCAGCTTCGGGCCAACGCGCACTTCCCAGGACCGGGTCATTGAACTCGGCTACGCGCGTTGGATCGATGAGCAGATCGCGCTGCCTGCTACGCCCCAGCTACCTGCCTTGTTAGCCTATGGCGCACAACCGAGCCAGGGCGACCGCATTGCCGTGTGGCTGCGCGCCGCCGTGACTGGCGACGACCAGCTGCGCCAGCGCATGGCCTTCGCGCTGTCACAGATCTTGGTGGTGTCGGAACGCAGCAATCTGGCGGGGTTCCCGGATGCCCTGGCCAGCTACCAGGACTTGCTGGCGCGCAATGCCTTCAGCAACTTCCGCGGGCTGATCGAGGAAGTGACGCTGCATCCGGCCATGGGCCGGTACCTTTCGATGTTAGGCAACCAGAAACCCAATGCGGCACTCAACATCCGTCCGGACGAAAACTATGCCCGAGAGCTGATGCAGCTGTTCACCATCGGTCTGGCGGAACTGGAGAACGACGGCCGCGCTAAGCTCGATTCCCAAGGCCGGGCAATTCCGACCTACGATCTTGACACGGTCAAAGGCTTCGCCCATGTATTCACGGGCTGGACTTTCGGTGGCACACCATCCTGGTACCAACCCAACGTCGATCATCGTCGGCCGATGCAGTCGTTTGTGGATTTCCACGATACTGGCAGCAAGCGATTGTTGCGTGGCACCGTGCTACCGGCCAATCAGAGTCCGCAGAAGGATCTCAGCGACGCTCTCGACAACATTTTCAGTCATCCCAATGTCGGACCGTTCATCAGCAGCCAGCTGATTCAGCGTTTCGTCACCAGCAATCCGTCGCCCGCCTATGTCGCTCGCGTGGTCGACAAATTTAATAACAACGGCAACGGCGTCCGCGGGGACCTGGCTGCGGTGGTTCGCGCCATTTTGTTAGATGACGAAGCGCGCAACCCGCCTGCCAACGCCACCGGCAAACTGACCGAGCCGTTGATCCGGCTCACGGCCGTCTGGCGGGCGTTTGGCGCGCGCGCCGCCAATGGCGAATATCGCGGTGAATTCCTCGACTTCGCGCTGGGCCAGGGCCCCTACCGCTCGCCGTCGGTATTCAATTTCTACAAGCCCGGCTATGCGCCGCCTGGCGAAATGCGCGATGCCGGGTTAGTCGCACCGGAGCTTGAAATCACCAACGAATCGACTGCCGCGCTCACGGCTAACATCCTGGCTATTTACTGCTACGTAAACAACTCAACGGCGACCAATCTCAAACCCGAAGATATCTTTCTCGATTATTCAGCCGAGCTGCCGGTCGCGGCGGATTCAAATGCTCTCCTGAATCGTGTGGCCGACAAACTCACTGGCGGCGCCCTCAGCAGCGAGTTGCGGACGGAAGCGTTGGCAGCGATCGAACGGGTACCTGCCAACTTGCCTGCCGGCCGTATCGCCGAAGCCATTTATGCCATCACGACCTCGCCCGAATACGCAACGCTGCGCTGAGGATTTGTATGAAACGCCGACAATTTCTGTTAGGTTCCACCGCAGCTGCAACGACTGCGGCACTGCTAAATCCTCGCGTCGCCAATGCGCAGGTGGCTTCAGGACCCGATGACTATCGTGCGCTGGTCTGTATATTCCTGTTTGGTGGCAATGATTCCTTCAACATGGTGGTGCCGCGCAGCGCTGCTGAACACACTGTCTATGCACGCGCACGCCAGAATCTGGCTATTGCACGCGATGTGCTGCTACCCATCAATCCGCTGAGCAGTGACGGCGCGCAGTACGGCCTGCATCCGCGCATGCCTGACATGGCCCGGCTATTCGACGCCGGCAGGCTCGCAGTCGTCGCGAATGTCGGCCCGCTGATCCAACCGACCACAAAGGCCGAGGTGTTGGCGCGCGCAGTGCCGCTGCCGCCGCAATTGTTTTCGCATAACGACCAGCAGGATCAATGGTCTTCACTCAAAGGTCGGACGACGATCGACAGCGGCTGGGGCGGACGCGCCGCAGATGCTCTGGCTGGCAGTCTGACGACGCAGCAATTGCCCGCCAACGTCAGCTTCTTCGGCAGCAACCTTTTTCAAGTAGGCCAGCGGACACAGCCCTATGTCATGTCGAATCAGGGTGCGGCGAACTATATCGTGCTAACGCCGGGAGCGGCGTTATACGCCGAACGGCGCGCAATGGTGCAAAGGTTGCTCGCGTTACGTGGCAGCAGTCCGGTGAGCCGCGCGTTTGCGGCGGTCAACCAGCGCGCGCTTGCGACTGCGGATCGGGTCACAACGGCGCTGGCCACCGTGCCACCGTTGACAACGATTTTCCCGAGCACCGATCTGGGCAGCCAACTCAGCATGATCGCGCGATTGATTGCAGCGCGCTCCCCGCTAGCAATGCGACGGCAGGTGTTTTTTGCCGCGGCGGGTGGCTGGGACACGCACGACGATCAGAATCTGCAGCAACCGAATTTGTTAGGCAATCTGAGCGCGAGTCTGGCCGCTTTCTACAGTGCCACCGTGGAACTTGGCGTTGCCGGTCAGGTGAGCACGTTCACGCAGTCCGATTTCGGCCGCACGCTGACCAGCAACGGTGACGGCACGGATCACGGCTGGGGCGGACACCAACTGGTGTTAGGCGACGCGGTACGAGGTCGGCAGATCTACGGCACCATGCCGAGGCTGGAGCTCGGCGGACCCGATGACGTCGACGCAGGCCGAATTGTGCCCACGACCTCGGTGCAGCAGTACGCCGCAACTTTGCTAAAATGGTGGGGACTCAGCGACACCCAGGTTGACGGCGCAGCGCCCGGCCTGGGCGCATTTGCGAACCGCAACCTGGGATTCTGCTGAGGTTCGCCCAGGTGTCATAGCGTGCGAAGTAACCATAGAGTCAGTCTATCGAACCCATAGATTCAATTAATTATCTGGCGCCCCGTCAGCGGTGTAGGGTCCGGTGCGATCGATTGCTTAACCAAGTATAGGAACCCACCATGAACCTGCCACTGAGGACCATCCTGGCTGCGACCGTGCTCACGGCGTTGACCTACCAACCTGCGGCAACGATGGCTGCGGAGTCCGCCGCGACCAACAACGATTTCTGGTGGCCAGAACAAATAGACCTGTCGCCATTGCGCAGTCACGGTGTTGCTTCGAATCCGCTCGGTGACAGCTTCGACTACGCAAAGGCGTTCTCGAGCATCGATCTGAAGGCCGTGAAGGCCGACATACGCACGGTCCTCACCAGCTCACAGCCCTGGTGGCCTGCCGATTACGGCCATTACGGCCCGTTCTTTATCCGCATGGCTTGGCACAGCGCGGGCACGTATCGCGTGGCGGATGGCCGTGGCGGCGCAGCTGGCGGTCAACAGCGTTTCGAGCCGCTCAATAGCTGGCCCGACAACGGCAATCTGGACAAGGCGCGGCGCCTGTTGTGGCCTGTCAAGCAAAAGTACGGCGTGAATCTGTCGTGGGCAGACCTGATGGTGCTCGCAGGCAATGTCGCACTCGAAGACATGGGGTTCGAGACCTTCGGATTTGCTGGCGGCCGCACCGACGACTGGGAAGCCGAAATGGTGAACTGGGGCACCGAAAAGAAGTGGCTGGCCGATGAGCGCTACAGTGGCGACCGGCAGCTCGCGAAGCCGCTCGCGGCTGTGCAGATGGGCCTCATCTATGTGAACCCGCAAGGCCCCAATGGCAATCCCGATCCTTTGTTAGCCGCCCGTGACATTCGCGAGACGTTTGGCCGCATGGCGATGAATGATGAAGAGACCGTGGCGTTGATTGCAGGTGGCCACACATTCGGCAAGGCGCACGGAGCGCACGATCCGGACAAGTGCACCGGCGCCGAACCTGCGGCCGAGAGCGTGGAGAAGCAAGGATTTGGCTGGACCAACAAGTGCGGCAAAGGTTCTGGCGCAGACACGGTGACCAGCGGCCTGGAAGGCGCCTGGACGGTCAATCCGATTGCGTGGACCGCGCAGTTTTTCGAGAACTTGTTTGTCTTCGACTGGGTACAAACCAAGAGCCCCGCCGGCGCGATTCAATGGATTCCAAAAGATGACGCCGCCGCGAACCTGGTGCCCGATGCGCACGATGCTAACAAGCGCCATGCGCCGATCATGCTCACGACTGACCTGTCGCTGAAGTTTGATCCAAGCTATCGCAAGATATCGCAGCGCTTTCGCAAGAATCCGCAGGAGTTTCAGAAAGCGTTCGCAAAAGCCTGGTTCAAGCTCACACACCGCGACCTGGGACCGCGGGCGCGATATATCGGCACGGATGTTCCCACAGAAGTGTTGAGTTGGCAGGATCCAGTGCCCGCAGTCGATCATCCGTTAGTCAATGCAGCCGACGTCGCTGCACTCAAGGCGAAAATCCTGGCCTCGGGGCTGAACGGCGCTGAGCTGGTACGGACCGCGTGGGCGTCAGCCGCTTCGTTCCGTAACTCGGACATGCGCGGCGGCGCGAACGGCGCACGCATTCGCCTTGCGCCGCAACGGGATTGGGCGGTGAATGACCCAGCAGCGCTTGCCAAAGTGCTGCCGCAACTCGAAGCGATTCAGAAGGAGTTTAATCTTGCTGTCTCCGGCGGTCGCCAGGTGTCGCTCGCGGACCTTATCGTGATCGGCGGCAATGCCGTTATCGAGCAGGCCGCGAAGACTGCCGGTCACGCGACAGAGATACCTTTCCGCGCGGGTCGCACCGATGCTACGCAGGCACAGACCGATGTCGCCTCGTTTGCGGCGCTGGAGCCAACTGCCGACGGCTTCCGCAACTACTATGCGGCCGGGCAATCGACCAGCCCGCCGGCTGCTTTGGTGGAGCGCGCCAGCTTGCTGACACTCACGGTACCCGAGATGACGGCGCTGGTCGGCGGTCTTCGCGCACTCAACGCCAACGCAGGGCAATCGGCACATGGCGTCTTCACGAGCCGACCTGGAGCACTGAGCAATGACTACTTCGTCAACTTGCTCGACATGTCGACGCAGTGGAACAAGTCCAGCGCCGCGGACGGCCTGTACGAAGGCGTGGATCGCGCGACGGGCAAGCGCAAGTGGACAGCGACGCCGGTCGATTTGATGTTCGGCTCGAACGCCGAACTGCGCGCTGTCGCCGAGGTGTATGCGTCCGCCGGTGGCGAGCAGCGCCTGGTGCGCGACTTCGTCAGTGCATGGACGAAGGTTATGAACCTCGATCGATTCGAGCGTAACTGAAGCGGTTGTTAGGAAAAAACCAATGACTGGGCCGGCTATTGTGCCGGCCCAGTCTTGTGCGGCGCCGACCAAGCCTCGCGATTACCACGGCGCAGACTTGTAGTCTTTCAGGAATTGGCCCCATAGGTGCGTGCGGCTGTGCATCCCAGAAAAAATGGGATCGACGATGCGCGCTGCGCCATCGATGATGTCCAGGGGTGGCGCAAATCCTTGTTCCGCCTTGCGCGCCGCATGCACTGCTGGGTCTTCGTCGGTCACCCACCCGGTGTCGACCGCATTCATGTGAATGCCATCGCGCACGTAGTCCGGCGCGCTGGTGCGAGTCATCATATTGAGAGCAGCTTTTGCCATGTTGGTATGCGGATGTTTGTCGGTTTTGGTGGTGCGGTAGAACTGCCCCTCCATGGCACTGACATTGACGATGTGCAGATCGCGGGCGCCACTCTTCATCATCAACAGCTTCAAACGCGCATTGAGGATATAGGGTGCGATGGCATTGACGAGCTGCACTTCGAGTAGTTCTGGCGTCTGCACCTCATGCAGTCGCAGCCGCCAACTGTTCATCTCGCGCAGGTCCACCTGCTGACGGTCCTCGTCGAAATGGCCCGCCGGGAAGAACGACTCACCTGCCAAATAGTCTTCGTCGAGATAATGCCGCTGCGAAAGCCCAGCGCTGTGTACGAGTCCTTCCGCGTAGCTGCGCTTCGCGTGCGCCACGACGGTGTTGTTGGATCGGTCGGGCGTTTCGAGCAGCGCGTGACGCAGCGCTTCATGCTGTGCGAGCGGTCCGCGCAGCGCCGCTGGCAGTGCCGCTGCTCCCTCTGCCTCTCGTGCTAACAAATGGCGAAAGAAACCGGCAGGCCGGCGCACGGTCTGACAAGCGTTGTTCAGGATGAAATCGAGCCGCGGTAGCTGCTCACCCAGCCAGCGCGCGAACAGCTCGACGCTCGGCGTGTGCCGCAGATCGATGCCGTGAATCTGCAACCGATCACGAAACGCCGGGTAATCAGGCTCCTGCGCATAGCGCTCCGCCGCGTCCACCGGGAATCGTGTGGTCACCACCACATGAGCGCCCGCGCGTAGCAGCTTGAGTGAAGCCTGATAGCCGATCTTCACGCGCGCCCCGGTGACCAGTGCGTACCGGCCATGGAGATCCGCCGTCTGCTCACGTTTCGCGTAGTTGAAATCGCCGCACGATCGGCACATTGAATCGTAGTAGCGATGCACGTCCGTGTACGGCTGCTTGCACACATAGCAGGCGCGCGCGGCACTCAGGCTCAGTCGCTGCTCGTCGGCTGATTCCATTTCCGGTGGCGGCAACCACAGCGGCGCATAGGTCTCACTGCGGCGCTGCTGCCGCAGCCCGGCACGCTCGAGTGCTTGCTGGTCCTGCTGTTGCTTTATCTCGCGTTCCGCGCGACGAAAGGCCTTCGCCATGCGCCGCATGTCATTGCCGTCCGGCTTGGCGATGAGTCCCGCGAGCGTCAGCAATTCGCGACGTTCTTCTTGTGTCAGACGCGTCAGCACACCGCGATCTGCCTCGATCGCTTGCAGTACGCGCAGACAGGCACGCAGATCTGAGTCGTTGAACGGCGTGTCGGTCATGTGGTTGGCAAGTCCATGGGCCGCAAGAATACATGGCCCAATTGTTCGCTGTCAGGCGACGCGTGCCTTGGCGCGCGGAATCATTCGTACGTTGAGATGATGGAGACCGCGAAACGCGATCTGCGACATGAAATCGAGCTTGGGGTCGAGCAACTCCACACCTGAGAAACGCTGCACCAATGCGCCGAAAAATTCGGTCACTTGCATTTTGGCGAGCAGGTGTCCGATGCAATGATGCAGTCCCGGTGCGAACACCATCGATTTTTCGTGATCACGTTCTGGGTTGATCTGCTCCGGGTCAGCGAATACGCGTGGATCGCGATTGGCCGCGGCGAAAACCAGAAACACGAAGTCACCTTGCTTGATTTCCTTACCGTGCCAGGTGAAGTTCTCGGCAACAAACCGCATCTGCAATGTGGACATAGCCACAAAGCGCATCAGCTCCATGCAACTGTCGAGAGTTTTTTCCGGATGACGATACATGTGATCCCACAACCCGGGATTTTTTGCCAGTGCCGCAAGACCCAGGGTCAGCGTGGCGCTGGTGGTGTCATGGCCCGCGATCAGCGCCAGCTGCAGTGCGCCCAGCATCTCGTCTTCGGACAAGGTATCGCCACCCTCCGACGCCTGCATCAACGCAGCGATCAAATCGTCCTGGGGCGGCTTGCCACGTCGGCTGGCGGCCCCACTGTCATAATCGGCACCAGCGTGCGGCGCCATCATAATCGCCGAACCAAAATAAGAGCAAAGCGAACATGAGCCAATCGCCACAGCCGCTAGAAGCGTTAGGTATGCTGGCCAACAAGTATCAGCAACCCAACGCGGTAGTTGAGCAATTGTTCAATGCAAACTTTGAGTTTCTGGCGAACAGCGCCAGCATTAAAAATTTCCTGCCAATCCTGGCGCTGAGACTCGCCGACGAACAACTTCGCCGTGCGAGGAGGCTTGGCGCAAGCGACTCGTGACGGTCGTCGCAGTTCCGCGTGATGTCACACAATTTTCGCGCAGTTGACTCCGAGCAGTAATGAATTCCATTGATCCTAGCCGCCTCATGTGTGTTCGGAGTTGGGAACATGGAATTCATGCTGTCTTGTCTTTTCGCCTCGACCGCAATCGCGACCTTGCAGATGATCGAGTATCTGGCTGAAGTGGGCAAACCGCCCAGGCGGATCGCTGACGAAGAAATCTCAGTTGTGAAACTGGAACGACTGCCGACCGCGACCAAGCATTTTGACAATCCGCAGGTATTCGACCAAGCGGCCTAACACAACAACAAGGAACCACAAAGCCTCACTAACAGCGCGGTGCGGACTGGTGGCGACCCCCCGCGCTCAACCGCGCGGACTCAGTGGCGCGCCCGGAGAGATTCGCACGCCCGACTCCCAAGTTCGTAGGGCTAACGTCACTTTTCAGGCCTAACCGAATCAACACCCTGTCTATTGGTTACCTGGCTTCTATTCAGGCGTCGTCATGTCAGCATTTCGACGCTAGCGGCATTGAAATCGACACCCAAGCGAGCCGCCAATGCGGCGAGATTCTTGTCCATTGTCCACAGGCGCGCATCGCGCGTGAGCAAGGCGGATGCCACCAAAGCGATATCGATGGCACCGCACCCGGTGTCGTAGCATCGCTTGTTTTCGATCAGCGATAGGATTTCATCGGTTGTAGCGATTACGGGTTGCTGAAGTTTCTTGAGATCTCCGAGTGTTCTCTCGCGAGGCGTTGGCGGGTTTCCGCAGGCAAGTTCAATGACGATGAGTGGATGGCACAATATCTGATCCATCGCGACCAGCGATTGAAGAACTGGATTCGCGAGGCGAAAATGTGCAACCCAGACTGATGTGTCTGCAATGACCAGATTCACCGGCGTTGATCTGGTGCGGGGCGCCGACGAGGAATGTTCTTCATGGCCGGTGCCCTACCGCCTAACGCCGCCAGCCGCTTGCCCGCCTGTACCCTGACGAAAACCTTCATCGCTTCCCGAACCAGGTCAGCCTTATCCATGCCGGGATCAGCGGCGGCAACTGCGCTCGCATACAGCTCATCGTCTATGGTTACCGTGGTTCGCATGGGATTTTCGCAATCATCAGATTTGATGCAAAATAGCATCATTATTGGTGCGAATCAACGGATGACTGGAGACAGAAAACTTTCTAGGGACCGTGCGCCACCAGCTCGTCGATGCCGAGCCGCCGAGCAATTCGTGCAAAAGACGCTTGGCGTCAGTTTTACCGCTTTGCCAAATTGAACACTGAATCATTCGCCTGCCAAGTGAGACCTGGCAGGGGGTTATTTGTTAGCTAATGGGCAGGAATCGTGCTGCGACTACTTGCGCAGCCCGCGCAGCAACCAGCCGAGCTCAATCGGGCGAGTGGTGCTATTGCTGTCTACGCTATGGATGGAGCGGATATCGGAGGTCGTGTAGACCGCTTCCGGTTCGATTGTCTTGATCGCGGCCAACAGATCGCGCATTCGTCGACGTGGCTCGACGACCAACACGATGTCTACAGGACAAAGGTCCGCCCCAAAGCCCGGAACCGAATAGGCCTGCCACCCTGCGGCACGCAACGCATCGCGCAGCTGGCCTTGCGGGCGCAAAGATATGGCTCGCACCAGTTCATCGCCAATTGCAACCCGCGCTTCTAACCAGATCCCAAAATTATTGCCCGCCGCGAAACCGGCTGCGTACGCAACCGCGAGATACCAACGATCAATATTGGCGATAACGCTGCTGACCGCGGTTATCCAAATGAGAACTTCAACGAAACCAACTGCAGTTGCGATCGCTCGTTGGCCGCGAAACACCATGATGGCGCGAAAGGTCCCAAGTGAGACGTCAACTATGCGCGCGAAAAAAATCGCGACTGCGAGCCAGACAGGATCAATAGACGAAAGCTCTGCCACCAATTCTCTCCTCGTGGTTACTGCCACCAGACCGGAAAAAAGATCGTGAATGACTGCGAATGCAAGTATATGCTAGCGCACAACTCATGGAGTGCCGAGCCAATGGCCAGAAAACTGCAGCGCACAACCACCGTAGACGATCTGCCGTTCGATTTACCGGAGCGCGATACGGTTACTAAAGTTCGCAAACGCGACGCGCAAACGCTGCGCCATCCGACAGGAACGCGCACACAGTCGTTGCGCGGTTTCGACGCCCAGTATCTCGATATCGTCGACTACATCGTGCGGATCACCGAGGAAATCTGGGCCGATCGGGCTATTGGCCGAATCTACACCACCTACGATCACAGCTGCACGGTGTATTCGCAATACGGCGTCGTACGCTCGGTCGAAGAGGTGATTGCGTCCACAGCGGCGAGCTTGAACGCCTTTCCGGACGGCGAGGCGCACTATCTCAATGTGGCGTGGAGCGGCGACGAAGACGCAGGTTTCTATACTTCGCATCTCGGCTTCAGCCGCTCAACAAATCTCGGTCAGTCGGTCTACGGGCCAGCGACCGGCCGGCGCGTTAGCATCCGGTTCTGCGCCGACTGCGTCAGCCTCGAGAATCGCATCCACACCGAATGGCTGGTGCGCGACAACGGCGCACTTGTTAGGCAGCTCGGTCTTGATCCGCAGCAGGTCGCGAGACGCCTGAGCGAAGTGCCGGCGGCGGAGATCAATGTCGTATCGGTGCCGACGCGCATGATTGGCCAGGCCCCGCGCCAGCCTTTGGATCTGCCAACCAACACGCTCGACGGTTATATGCGCACCTTGTTCCACGATGTCTGGAATCTCCGACGCCTCGATCGTATCGACAGCTGCTACGCCTCTGACATGGTTTGTCACGCGGGCGGCGGCCGGATCGCGGTCGGTCGACGCAATTACTGCGCACTATTGCTCGCGATCTTGACGTCGCTGCCGGACGCCACCGTGAGTGTCGAGCATGTGAGTCATGCCGAGGAAACCGACGGTGTCATTGTCGCAGTGCGCTGGATTGTATCGGGAACGACGCGCAAAGGCGGCGTGTTGGGCGACGCGCCCGAGGGCAGGCCCGTGGCGATGATGGGCATGACGCATTGCCGTTTCGTCGGCAATAGAATTGTCGAGGAATGGATGCTGTTCGATGAAATCGGTGTGCTGGTCAACGCGTACCGTGGCACATGAAGTGGGACGCGCAGCCGCAGGTCGTCTCACCGGTCGGTCGCGCGATCGACGAACAATTGGCGTCACGGCCGCGGCGCCAGGCGCTGCGCGGCTTCGAGCCCGCTTATAGCGACATCGTCGATTACATTATCCGCTGCACGCACCGAATTTGGGAGCAGAAGAACGCCGGGCTATGCGCCACGCACTACGCGCCCGATTGTTGCATGCATACGCTCAACGGCCCCAGCGTCGGTGTCGAAGCCGTGATACAGGGCACCGTCAGCACACTCGCTGCATTTTCAGATCGTGCCGTTGTTGGCGAAGATGTCATCTGGAGCGAGGACGCGCCAGGACTCTATTTGTCCTCGCATCGCATCACGAGTCACGGCACGCACTTGGGCGATGACGCGCTGGGCGGCGCCGCCAGCATGGCGATGAGCGGCGTGACGACCATTGCAGACTGCTTGGTGCGCGCCAATTTGATTGTCGAGGAATGGTTGGTTCGCGACAACTTGTTAGCTGTGCGGCAGGCGGGACTCGATCCGGCCGCGGTCGTGCAACAGCAGTCGTTGCAAGACCTAACGGGCGATCAAGCGCGACATCGCTGGCGCCGCGACTGGATCGCGGCCGTGCGCAAGGGTCAGTCTGTCAGGCTGGACAGCAAGCATCCCGGCGCGGGGCCGGCGCAGGCATTGGCCAAGGCTTTTGTTGATAAGGAATTTGGCGCCGCCGCCGAGATCGTTTCGCCTGCGATCGAGGTTCGTTGGCCATCGAATCGCCGCGGCTTCGGGCGCGGCTACTGGCTCGGTTGCCTGATGCAAATAAGTGCGTCGTTGCACGACCTGCGCTTTCGTCTCGATCACTGCGCAGCGCGGCCGCTGCCGCATGGCGACACGGCCGTTGCGCTGCGCTGGTCGCTGGCCGGCGTGCATCGCGGTCTTGGCGTTTGGGGTAAACCCAGCGGACGCGATGTATTGGTCCTGGCTGTCAGCCATCTTCGGCTACGCGGCGGTCTGGTCATCGAAGACATCACGGTGTTCGATGAGCTGGCAGTGCTGCGGCAGATTGCCGGTGGACTCGGCGCATGAGGGGTGAAATCGCAGCCTTGGGATTGGCGACGGGATTGAATCAGGCCGGTCTGCCGAATTGTTTGCACACCTGCCGACTGCAGGCTTTCGGCGGCGAGGTTTTTGGCCACCGGACAGTGCTGGAAACCTTGCGACAACTGCCAAACGACAGGATCGATATTCTGCAAATTGTCAGCACTGAGGCTAACGTCGCAGTATTCACGGCCACCCGTGACAACGACATCGTCGCCTATATTTGCGACCAATATCCTGGTGGCATTGGCCGCATCTGGCGCGTCGGCGCTGATCGCGGTGTCTCGTTAGAATCGCATGCACAGACATCCGTACCGTTTGATCCGGCCCTGACGCAGCTAAGCACCAGCTTGGAATTCGTCGCATCCGACCATCCGGGCCTCGATCCCCAGGCCGCCGAGTGCCTGACCCAGATCGTGGCCGAACAGTTGGCGGGCGACAGCCGTCAGGCCGCAGTTACGGCACCGATGCGTACAACCGCCTTCGTCGTGCGCGCCTGGTCACATCATGGCATCGGCGCAGCTTTGTTAGCTATGCACGACCTGACGGTTGCACCTCATCGTCAGTCTGCGTTTCGATTCCAAGCCGTGATGTTTCGCTTTCGCGGTGCTTTGGCGCTGCATTCCCTAACAGCCGCAGATCCGCAGCGTGCATCGCCATGGACTCCGCGCGTCATCCCCTGGGCAATCGACGCCTGACTTAGGTCGGGGCGCGCAGCAGCTGTGTTAGCACGTCAAGTCGATCGTAAATCGACCATTCGGCTGCGATGCGATTCGCGACCACATGCCAATGGGTGATACCGAGAACTGTCACGTTGCGGCCGCTGGCCGGCAATCCCCACAAGTCGCCCGCATGCCGCGCATCAAGAGTCCAGCGAGCCGCGACGTCCGTGGTGCCTCGATCCCGTGGCACGACACACATGTGATCGACTGTTAGCGCAGCATCGTTGAAGGCACGGCGCAGCGTGGCGGCGTGCGTGCGAATCGCCTCGCAACCCGATGCGATCGGGGCGGAATCATGTAACACCGCGTATGGCGCGTACTGCGCCGCGTGCAGCCTGGCGTCACCGTGGATCCAAGCGTTGCGCAAATTCGCCAGCGCAAATTCGGTTGCTTGCGCGTGGGAAAAGCGCGTGACGCTTTGCAGGTGGTTATCGCTTGATTCCCGCACTCGCACGCGCTCCGCAGCGAGCCAGCGAAGATACTCATCCCCGACGGGCGTTGCCGCACGCGCGGCTGCGATGACGTTAGGGTCAAGTCCGAGCTGCTGCAACAGCGACCAGTTGTCGCGTACCAGCCATTCCCTTGTGATGACTCCGGCCTCGACCACACAATCGGCGATCGTACACACACGCACCCGCCGGCCAGTGGCCGGCCCAAAAGCACTGGCGCCGAGATTAGTCATGTGACTCGCGATGCGGTGCGAGCTGTAAAAGTGCCCTGCCCCATCGCGCGACCAAACGACATCGTCGGCAATCAACAAGCGATCGGGATACGAGACCAGACTGTCATAGGTATTGCGCACGACGGTATCGACGCCGCGCTGGATGCCACCCGGCATGTACACGACACAGTCGCGCGCGTAGTAGTCGCGAATCCGCTCGACCTGACGCGACTCCCAAATCTCGTGGGTTATGCCGAGAATGTAATCGACGAGGTTGCGAAACGGCCCCGCCGTGCCTTCCAAATAGGTGTTGTCATCGTCCATTTTGTTAGGTATCCGGCTGGTTACGCAGTGACTTCGAATGCAATCCCCGTTAGATTAGCCGGCCTCCGGCGGTATGTAAACCATGCACGCCAACCTCATCGACTGGTTGATCATTGCCGCGGTGGGAGCGGATGGATAAAACGAGTTACAGCCGCATCATTTGCAAGACTGGCCGGCGATCCGCACGAACAACATGCTGTTCGGTTCGTATCATCCCGGAGGCACCGCCGGTGGACGAAGTGCGCGAAACCTATCGTCAATAGTTATTGCTGCGCCAGTTGACGCTGCGCAGTCAGCGCCGCTTTGGTTGCGTCGAATCGTTCGCGAGTCGTACGCATGCTGGCATAAAAAAACACGGCAACCAAACCGGGGAGCGCCGAGGCAATAAATGCCAACGACAGATTCGACAATATCAGCGTGTCGACCTGGCCTGGCACCGCCTTAGGCGGAAACGCGATCAATGTTAGGACCCAGCCGGCGAGCGCTGTGCCGACTGCCTGGTCGATACGGGCGAAGAAAGTGCGCGTCGAAAAAAGCACCCCTTCCTGGCGCACGCCGTACTTCAATTCGTTCTCATCTGCCATATCCGCCAGCGCCGAATAAAAGGTAGTGGTCATGAGACTGAAAGGGAGGTGCTGCAGCAGCGAGAAGGCTATCAAGATGCCAAGCAGCCCCGGCGTGTCAGGTCGCAGCACGCCGAAATACCCGAGCGCCAGTGGAATAACCGGCCCAACACTGTAAAGCAGCGCCGCGCCGGCGCCGGTCCAGCGTTTATCGATGCGCCGGTGCAGCCGCATGACGACCGTGGCGCCAAAAACATAGCCGACAAAACTCCCCAGTGAAAAGTACACGATCTGGTCGTTTTTCAGTTGCCAAAAAAATGTCGCCGTATAGATCCAAAGGCCGCCACGCACGCCGGTCATTAGCGACTGGAAAAAAAAGCCGATCAGCAACATCAGGTAGTTGCGATTGGTCACGACGCGCGCAACGTCGCGCCCGAATTCACGCAGGCCGAAGCGCGGCGCCATGGGGTCGGCTTGACGCAGAAAGGGAATTCGCGAGCGTGTGAAGAATGTCGAGATCGATAGAAGCCCTACCACGACGGACGACATCACCAGCGAATACATCGGCCAGCGCGTTGCGTCGAGTGCACCGTTGGAATACTGGCCATGCGGCCGGAAAAAAACTCCAAACGCAAAAACCCAGCACAAGGTGTCACCGGCCCACAGGCAGAAGGTGTTGTAACTCATCACATTTGATCGCTCGTAATAGTGCTGCGACAGTTCGCCGCCGAGCGCCAGGTGCGGAGTGTGAAACACCGCCAACGCCTGCTGTAGAAATATGTTGCCGAAACCTAGCCAAATCAGTAGACCCGTCTGGCCTAACGCGTCTGGTGGATTGAACAACGCCCAAAAGCTAACGCCGACAGGCAGTATGGCTGCGACCATGAAAGGGTGCCGCCGTCCGAGGCGCGTACGTGTGCGATCGGACCAGGATCCAACGATCGGATCCCAAAACGCATTCACTACAAGGCCTGCGGCAATAGCCAGTCCAACCAGGGACGCCGGCACACCTAGGACCTGGTTGTAATAGAGCAGTAGAAACTGCGAGATCGTCGAAATGACAATCGCCTCGGCAGTGCTCCCGACGGCGAAAACGGACTTAAACGTCCTGGTCAGTGGCGGAGGTGTATTGCTCACAAGATGTTTCTCACGCAACGCCTTGTCTGACGGAACCGATAACCTCTTCTTCTGATCGAATAATGGCGGTTGTGGCCTTGAACCTCACTGTTCCGGCAAGAAAAGAACCGGGGTTGCCGCTAGCAACCCCGGGCCCGAACATCCGTCGCTCAGAATTTATAGCCGAGCTTCACGCCATAGGTTCGCGGCGCAGCGTAGCTGCCGCTGAACCCGCCACCACTTGCCACCGTGACACGCCCGATCGTCGCCTCGTCCTCGAGGTTCTCGCCAAATGCCTGCAGCGACAGCCGCCCGTTGGCAGAGCGATATGTTAGGCGCACCTCGGTCTTGGTATATGAGTCCTGCAGGTAGTTCGGGAACGCCCGCGACAGCAGGTAGCTGCCGCTATACAGCGTCTGAATCTCGGGCGTTAGCGTGCCGCGTTCGCCCAATTCGAACTCGTACGAGAGTCCCAATTGTGCACTGATATCGGGGGTGTTCTGCACCCGCGTCGGCGTGTTGTAACCGAGCGCCGTGAACTGCGGTACGCCGCCCGCGACGATTTGCTGACCATTGGCACCCAGCAGCGGAACAAAAAGTTCGGGATTGCTGACCGGGTTCGGCAGGATGCCGCCTAGATAACCCAGTTGGACCGCCGGGTTCGTTGTGCAGGTGCCACCGGGCGCGACGACACCGCAAACGCCGTTGTTGGTCACCGAAACGGGGAACGGATCATCGCGTGCGCGGAGGTAGTTGAGCGCCGCATTCAGGCGCAGTTTCGGAGTCGGGAAGGCGATGATCGACAGGTCGACACCCGGCGTCTTGTTCTTCGCACCGTTACTCAGCAACGTAATGACGCTGTTGTTGACCAGCGGGTTCGGAAAGCTCGTTTGTACCTGCAAATCCTCGTAGAGGTTGTAGAACGCCGCCGCGTTGAATTGGAGCCGACGATCCAAGAACGTCCCCTTCAGCCCAAGCTCGAACGCCTGGACGCCCTCGGTGTCGTAGGGCGGTAAGGGTTGCCCAGCGGTGTTAGAGATCGGCGAATAGCTGAAACCGCCGGAGTGCTTACCGGTCGAATAGCTCGCATAGACGAGGACATCGTCGTTGACCTTGTAGTCTGCCGCGACCCGATAGGTGGAGTATTTGAACGTCTTCTGCCCGCAACGCGTCGTCAGTGCATTAGCCACCGCCGCCGCAGCTGCCGTCGATGATGCATCGGCCGCCGTCACGCCATCGCAGGTGTGATTGAAGTCGGTCGTCGGCTTATACACCAGATAGCCGCCACCCAGCGCGAGGCCGGGCGTCGATAACGCTGATCGCAAGTCCTTCTTGTCGATCGTGTAGCGCAAACCGCCGGTGATTGTTAGCCGATTCGCAAAGGTATACGACGATTGCGCATAGGCCGCATAGCTGGTGTTCTTGGCCCAAGAGAGCGGGTTGAAAGCATCGCTGGCGTTAGGCGTGATAAATGCTGTCGATGGCGGGTTGACCACGGCTCCGCCGGAACTCGGCAAGGTCGTGAAATTGCTGCCGAAATAGAGTGGGTAGCCGCCAGTGCCTGCGGCATTGGCCAGTGCGCCAGCGGTTGAATAGCCGCGAATGCGCTCCGACAGGAAGCCGTCCGGAATCTCGTCGTTCAAGTAATAGCCGCCAACCGTATAGTTGAACGGGCCCTGGCCGGTCGACTGCAGCTGCAGTTCCTGGCTGAACGCCTTGTTCTCAGTCAGGAAGTATCCGATGCCGTAATTTGCGGGCGTCCCGTCGTTATCGGTGCTGCGCACAGCATTGAAGTCATTGTATCCAGTGATCGAGCGTATCCGCATCGTGTCGCCGATGTCGTAGTTGATCACGGCCGAGACCTGCGTCGACTTGATGCGCTGCTTTGAGGGCGCATCGTTCAGCACTTTGTAAGGTCCGAGGACCGGGTACCCAATGTCAGCCCCGTTGATATCGACGATCCCGTCGCGAAACGTGCCATAGGGCTGGAACTGTCCCTGGAACGACCGGCCGTTGTAGCCATTGGGAAAAGTGAAAGTCGCGCCGCCAACGGTCAGCGTGCCGCCAGGCGCCCTGACCAACGCTGGATCAATGAACTGGCCGATCGCCTTGGCATTGAACGTGCCGTTGCCCTTGCTGTCATCATTCCAATGCGATGCGCGCAGGATGATTTCAAGCCCGCTTCCGGCGGGGGCAATGCGCAACGAACCGCGGAAATATTGCTGGTCCTTGTCGTCCTGATCGGCAAAGCCAGGGGCGGTTACGCTCCTGATAAAGCCGTCGCGCTTTTCGGCATAGGCCGCGAAGCGAGCCGCGACGCTTTCGCTAATCGGCAGATTGACAAAGCCGTCCACGGTCACCCGGCTATAGGAACCAAGCGAAACCGAAACGCCGCCTTCCATCTTGTCGTTAGGTTTGGCGGTCGAGATCGCGATGTTGCCGCCGAAACTGTTGCGGCCGTAGAGAGTGCCTTGCGGGCCCTTTTGCACTTCAACGCGTTCTAGATCGACGAACGGCACGCTCGTCTGCGACGTGCGCGACTGATAGATTTCATCGATGTAGAAGCCGACGCGCGGGTCAGCGTTGCCCTGGATCGACTCGGTGTAGATGCCGCGGATCGCAGGACGAGGGTCGGCGCCCGAGCGCCCGAGACGTAGGCCGGGTACCAGCTGTTCAAGTCGCGACGCCTCAGTCACGTCGTTATTCCTGAGCGTTTCGCTGCCGAGCGCAACGATCGACAGCGGAACATCTTGCAGCGATTCTTCGCGCCGCTGCGCCGTGACGACGACCTCTTCGATTAGATTGGCGCTCCCATCCGTGCCGGGATTCTGCGCAAACGCCGGACCCACCGCTGCCAGGGCCAACAATCCAAAGCGCGAGATTCGCGGACCACACGGTTTCGTGACACGCCCTAGGAAGGCAATTTTGCTGCACATGATGGATCCCCCACTCGTTGTACTGTTGGTTGGCGCGACGACCCTACTACAATTTGTCAGCGTTTTGCAATCGCATTCTCGATTGGACCATAGAGGCGGCACAATACTGTTGTTTTCTCGGCACAAAACCATCTGCCTTCGAATGCAAACCTGAGCTATCGCGCGGTTCGGGGCATTGCTACACTTGAGCGCGGGATTTGCGGGAGCACGCATCATGCTTGAGTCCAAGTTAGACGGTTACTCCCGGCGCAGTTCCAGGAGACAGGTCTTGTCCCGGCTCACGACAGGACTTGTTATGGCGCCGCTGCTGCCTGCAACCAGCGCAGCAGCACGACAAGCAACACAAAGTGGAAAAGAGATGTCTCAACACAGCGCTAATAAACGTCTGATCGCGCGGTTCCTGCAGGACATGGCTTCCGGGGACGCGCACCAAGTTCTCGCGGACTGTTGCCATGCAGATTGTCGTTGGGAAATCTTCCACCCGTTCAATTCGATCATTGGCTTGAAGGAAGTAGCGGAACAATTTTGGCTGCCGTTGCGCGAATCGTTTCCCGATTGCGAGCAGCGCATCGCGTTTGTGATCGGCGGCGAGTATGAGGGCCGCACTCTGGCGAGCACCTGGGGCCACTTGATGGGTACATTCGAGAAACCCTGGCTTGGCATTCCGCCGACGCGCGGACTAACAACGCTGCGTTTCGGCTGCAACGTGATCGTGCGCGATAACAAGATTGCCAAGGCCTACATTTTGTTAGACATCGTCGATGTCATGCGGCAGGCGGGCTTCTACCCATTTCGGCCGATGCCGGGAACTGCGGAGCAGTGGTCGTTTCCACCATGTGACACCGGTGCGACTGCTAACGAGTGCGATCCCGTCCGTGGTGCTAACACAATGCGCATTGTCAGGGAAATGCAGGTTGGGTTGCCGAAACCCGAAGAAATCGCGACCTTGTCGACCAAGCCGGTTCAGCACAGCCCGCACTGGCACCGCAACATGAATTGGTTCGGGCCCGCCGGAATTGGTTCGATGCGCGGCCAGCGTGGATTTCGCGACTATCACGGCGCGCTGTTCCTTCAGGCGTTTCCCGATCGACACGGGTTCGACCGCAAACATGACGGTCCGGAAGACGGACCGGGTCACTATGTGCGTATAGGTGACGGCCGCTATGCCGTGACTGGCGGTTGGCCGTCGCTGCAGGCTACACATTTAGGCGGTGAATGGCTGGGCCTCGCGCCAACGGGACGCAAAGTCGAGATGCGCGTCGCCGACTGGTATCGCGTGGACGAAGATAACAAGATCATCGACAACTGGGTGATGATGGATATCCCCCACATTGTTCAGCAAATGGGCCTCGACATTTTTCACGATCTCAAGTTTCGCGTGGAACGCGCCACCCCGCGCTGGCCGGGAGTCCGATAAGCCCTCCCAAGGTGCAGGCGCAATTATTTTGCTGCAATATGGTTCGATGAGTACCGCAAGCTCGCCGCGCAAAAAGGCCGACCGTTCAAGCCCTGGCCGTGACAACCGCCCCCGCAGCGACAGTGGCCGCGCCACCTCGTATGACGTTGCCAAGCTGGCGCGCGTGTCGCAATCGGCCGTTTCGCGCTGTTTCAAGCCGGGCGCGTCGGTCTCCAAGTCGATGCGCGCTCGAGTGATGAAGGCCGCGACGCAACTCGGCTACCAACCTAACGCCATTGCCCGCAGCTTGATCACGCGGCGCTCTAACATGGTGGCGGTCGTGATTTCGCAGCAAACCAATCAATACTACCCGGAAGTGCTGGTGGAATTGAGCCGCGGATTTTCGGGTCGCGGCATTCGCGTGCTGTTGTTCACGCTGGAGCACGAGAGTGACATCGACGTCTTGTTAGATCAGATTTTGCAGTATCAGGTCGATGGGGTGGTGGAAGCCGCTCGCTTATCGAGCTCGCAAGTCGAGATGATCGAGCGCCGACGCGTGCCGTTCGTGTTCTTCAACCGCACATTGCACGACCGACCGGTCAATGCGGTGTGCTGCGATCAATCGGAGGGTGCGCGCTGGTTGGTCAAACGCCTGGTCGGCGCCGGCCACAAAACTTTTGGCATCATCAGCGGCCCGGCGGACTCGGCCGTCAGCGTCGATCGCACGCAGGCTGCGCTCGACAGCCTCACCGAACTTGGCTGCAAGAACACCGCCGTGGTAACCGGCGACTACAGTTATGACAGCGGCGCCGCAGGCCTGCGATCGTTGGAGCAGAAAATCGGCAAACTCCCGGACGCCGTGATATGTGCTAACGATGTCATGGCGATCGGCTGCATGGATGAGGCGCGCTTTCGCTATGGGCTCGACGTGCCCAAGGATATTTCGATCGTCGGTTTCGACGGTGTGGGTCCGGCGCGCTGGTCGAGCTATGACCTAACAACCGTCGCCCAGCCGGTGCAGCGCATGGCGGACGCAGCGGTATCGATGATCTGCGAACGCATCATCAATCCGGAGCTGCCGCCGGAAAAGCGCATGTTCTCGCCGGTCATGGTGCCAGGCAATTCGGCCCGGCTGCGGCGCAGCGCGGAGCGCTCATGAGCACCGAATCGCGTCGTGCGACCTTTCGCCAGCGCTTGCGTGCGCGCGCCCCATTGGTCGGCACCTGGGTCAAGACACCCTCCCCGATCGTCTGCGAAGTGCTGTGTCGCAGCGAGCTCGATCTGTTAGCTCTCGATGCCGAGCACGCGCCATTTGGCCGCACCGAGCTCGACGCCTGCCTCGCCATTTGCCGGGCACTGGACATGCCGACCCTGGTGCGCGTGCCTGCGGCGGATCCCGCTCTGATTTTGAATGCGCTCGACTGCGGCGCCAGTGGCGTGCTCGTGCCGCATATAGACACGGCGCAGAAAGCCCGCGATGCGGTGCGGGCCTGCCATTTTGGACCGGGCGGTCGCGGCTATGCGGGCTCGACGCGGGCGGCCGGCTTTGGCGCCCGCAACATTGCGCAGCACCGGCAATTGAGCGAGGCTGAAACCTCGGTGGTGCTGCAGGTGGAGGATGCGTCCGCGCTCGCGGCGTTGGCAGAAATCGCCGCGGTCGACGCTATCGATTGCCTGTTCATCGGTCGCGTTGACCTAACAGTATCGCTCGAAAAATCGCAGTCCGGCGATGCCGCGGTCGTGGCAGCTGTAGCGCAGATTTGCGCCGCCGGACAGACGGCGGGCGTTGCGGTCGGCATGTTCGTGGCCGACCCTGCCGAGGCGCGCCAATGGACCACGCAGGGCGCCAGCCTGTTCATTCTGGGGTCCGACCACGGGTTTCTGCTCGACGGCGCGCAGCAGCTGCTGCAAAAACTGCGCTAACAGGTGTAACTCGCGCCGTTAAGCAAACTGTGGCGCCGCCGGGCGATCGCCGCCACGCACGACATAGAGTTCCGCGGGCGTCTGACCCACGTTGCGATACGACCTAACAAGGCCCTTGGGAACCGTCAAGGTGTCGCCGGCACCGAGCGCCAGGCTGCCGTCTGCCCAGTCGAACTGCAGCGCGCCGCGATGCATCAACAGCACCTCTTCCTCATGGCGCGCATGCCGCGGAATGCTGGCATCTGGCGTTAGGCGCAATGCGCGCAGGTGAAAGCCGTGCGGCCAATCGAGCCGGCCGGCGGGCATGCCTTCGACCGGATTCGCTGCGCCGATAATCGGGCACTCCTGCACGCCCGTTAGCTGCGCGAATGGGCCGAGCGGCGCCGTCCGCTGTTCGCTGCACTTGACGGTGCATGCCCGGATGTCGGAGCTATTCAGTTGCTTCAGCATCGCGATGTCTTTGGCGTTGGTCACGGGCATCGGCGTGTCGTCCGCCGGCACCTCCTCGCCTTTGCGCGTATCGACCAGCCGACCGCTGGCTAACAACACGAGCCCGTATTGCGCCGCGGCCTGAAACACGTATGGCGCCCACATAACACGCCCCGGATCATCACCGCCCAAAACAGAAAACATGAAACTGTCTTCGTTGCCTAGGGTGTCAAAACCGCGAAAAGCGCGGGTGGGTATCGAGATCACGTCGCCGGGACTGAGATCGACAAAACCAGCATCACCGCGCTCGCCGGTCTTGAAGCGAAATCCTCCACTGTGAATCACGAACACCTCGGCAGTTTCGTGACTGTGTTGCGAATTGGTGCAGCCCGGCGGCTGTCGCGCAGCGCCAATGTTGAAGCCGTGCGGATCGCGGATGTGCACGTGCTGTTCCGGGTTCTCCGCAACGCCGGGTCCGATGATCGTGAAGTTTTCTTTGCGGTCGCTGCCCGGTGTGTGCGCGTCAATGAATGCGTTGGTGCAGGGTCGCAGCTCGGCATAACGAACTAGACGCTCACGCATGGCTTGCGGAGTCACGGACTCACCCGCCCCGGGGCTGTGCCATTTTGAGGTTGGCGACGCCACAGCCGGTCACTGACAATCTGCGCGCCCGCCGCGAGCGTTGCCAATTTCGCATAGACGATGTCCGAATCGACAGCACCGAAGCCCGCGAATGTCGAGAAGCCGCAATCGGTGCCAGCGATCACGCGCTCGCGGCCAACAACGTCCGCGAATCGCTGCAGCCGTTCGGCGACCAGCAGCGGATGCTCGATGAAGTTGCTAACAGAATCGATAACGCCCGGCACGAGAATCTTGTCATCGGGTATAGCCGTATCGCGGAACACCGTCCATTCATGCGCGTGGCGCGGATTGGCGGATTCGAACAGCAAAGCTTGCGGCTTGGCGCGCAACGCAATCGGCAACACGACCTCCATTGGCAAATCGTGGTGATGCGGGCCCTCGTAATTGCCCCAACAGATATGCAGTCGCACGCGGTCGGCCGGACAATTGCGCAGCGCCTCGTTCAGAACCTCGACGTGCAAGTTCGCGAGGCGTTGGTATTCGGGCAGCGGCCGATTCTTGAAGAGTGTGTGGCCGCCGAGACCCAGATCCGGTGAGTCGATCTGCAACACGAAACCCGCTGCGACGATTGCCTCGTACTCCGGACGCATCGCATCCGCCAGCGCGCGCAAATAGGCTTCGTGATCCGGGTAGTGGTCGTTAGGTTGGAAAAGCGCTATGACACCTGGCGACGCAGCATTCATGAAGCCTTCGCTAACGACCATCCGAGCCTCATCGGCCGCGAGCGCATCACGAAAAAAACGCAAGTCATCGTGCAATGGTTGCGACGACTTGGCGGCGATCGGTCCAACACAACGCGGCCGTCGATACGTCGGTGTGCCACCGCTCGCGGCCTGCTTTTTGAGATATGCCGGGAAGTCCTGCAAATCGCGCGGTGGGTCGCGCGAACTGTCACCGTCGAAGCCGGTCAACCGATCCTTGATGTAGGTGGCGTAACTGATCTTGCTCATCTCGCCGTCGCTGACGATGTCCACCCCGACGCTCGCCTGTTTGCGCACCACGTCCATAACTGCTGTGCCTATGACTTCGACGAATTTGTCGCGCGGCACGTCGAGGCCCTTTTCCAAGCCAAATACCACGTCGGTCACGGCCGAAGAGCGCGGCAGACTACCGACGTGCGTGGTGAGTATTCGGCTTACCGATTGCCTCATGAGCAACGTTCCAGCCATCGACAAATGGCGAGCGGCATATCGACAAGCACCAAGCGCGCTGGTGCGCTCGCCAACACGCGCACGGCCATCTTCGCGATGCTGCCATCCTGCGTTAGGTCGCCGACCATCACGCTACCGTAACCCCGCAATCGCTTAGCATTTTCTCGACTGTGGCGCGCACGTGGCTGTCATCGCGTGACGCCTGCTCCGCCGAAATACCGGTTTTTAGATAAGTCGCCAAAACTTCCGCCTGCCAATTGCGTTGGCGTAAACACTAGGCCAGAATGACTGCGAATGCAATCTATCTATGCTAATGGTTTCGTCGGCTACAACCAGAGACCGCCCTGGTCGCCGCAGGCTTGTAGTGAATCCGCAGTACAGCCATCGCTGGCGGTCGGCACACGGCGGCGGCGAGTGCGGTGACCATGCGTGCAGAAGACATGTCGTTGCAGCGTCGCCTGTTGGTGTTCGCCACGATTATGTTGCCGTACGCATGCTATGCGTTCTGCTGGAATACCGAGAATTTTTTGCGACCCTACATGGCCGAGTCACTCGCGTTGACCAAGACCCAAGTGTCCACGTTCTACACGCTGCAGGGTCTGGGCGCTTTGATCGGCGCAATTCTGTTGTCGCAACTTGCGGACCGCTTCGGTCGCCGCAATCTATTGGCGGTTATCGCAGCGGGCATTGGCATTTCGGCTTGCGGCGTCGTTTTCGTCACCGATTTCAGTTCCGCGCTGCTGCAACGTTTCGTCATGGGCTTCTTTCTCGGCGGAGTATTCGGCTGCTCTGTTAGCATTTACATTGGAATTTTTCCACCGGCCATGCGCGGCTTGCTCGCCGGAATAGTGCAATTGGTCTATAACGGCGGCGATGCAATGCTGTCGTGGTTCGGGCGGCACTACGATGCCTCCAACTGGCAAACGGTGCTGCAAATTGGCGGTGTCGGCGCGCTGGCCTCTGCCGTCGCTGTGCTCGCGCTGATTCCTAACGATCGGACACTCGTGCCATGGGGCAGCACGGCGGCACGCATTGTTAGGCCGGGCAGCGGCATTTTCGTGGTGCGGGAATTGTTCGCCGCGGGTCGCTGGCGCCTAACATGGCGTTTGGCGTTGCTCTGCGGCTTGAATTTCTTCGCATTTCAAGCGTTCAACGGCTGGGTCACAACCTACCTGCGCGAACAACAAAGCTACTCGCCTGACATGGTCGGACGGGTGATGACGGCACTTCACGTCGGATCCATGATTGGCGCGATCGTCTGGGGCTTGTTAGCCGACCGCTTTGGCCGCAAGACGAACGCAGTGGGATTCGTATTGGCGGCGATGTTCATTGTCGTCTATTTGAGTGTCCCCGCGAGCCCGCTTAGCTACGGCATCGTAGGATTTTGTTATGGGTTCTGTCTGGTCTGCGCCGGTATCTGGGGTCCGTATTTCGCCGAACTCTATCCGGAACATTTGCGGGCAACCGCAGCCTCCATTTTCAATTGGGGCCGTATCGTGTCGCTGTTCGGAGCGCCGTTGACCGGCGCAATCGCGAGTAACTTTGGACTGCAGGCAGTCATGTTTGTCGGCGCTGTAACATTCGTCTTGGCGGCGGCATTGTGGTGGTCGCTGCCGGAGACATTGCAGCGCGCTCCAACCATGCGAACGAGTTGAGTCTGGATTCTCGTGATGTCAGAGACTCATTTCCAATCTGAAAAGCAGCTGTTACAAGCTCATCATGCCGCGCTCGCACAAGCGTCACCCTCGACCGTGGCCGCCGTGTTGGCGCAACGCACTGCGCCCGACTGGCACTGGCGCGGCATGCACCCGTTTCACGAGCAGCGCGGCGCTCAAGCAGTCGCCGATGCGTTCTGGATTCCGTTTCTGACCGCGATGACGCGCGTGCAAAGGCGACCCGACATTTTCCTAGCTGGTCGCAACGAGATCGACAGTTTCCAATCGGTTTGGGTCGTATCAATGGGTCATTTGCTAGCGCTGTTCGATCGACCGTTCCTGGGCATTCAGCCCACCGGGCGAATCGTCATGTTGCGTTACGCGGAGTTCGATCGAGTAAGCGCCGGACGCATCGCCGAGTCCGCATTTTTTTGCGACATTCTGCATCTCATGACGCAAGCAGGACAAAACCCGCTACCGCCACAGACTGGAGCTCATTTGGTGCAACCAGGACCTGCCACGCATGAGGGCTTGATGTATGGTCCGCAGGATCCTGCCACTGGCCACGCGACGCTTGCAACGATCAACAGAATGCTAACAGGCATGGGCGATCGCAGCGGCGACTGGGAGACACGCATGGCGCGCAGTTGGCACCATGACATGCTCTGGTGGGGTCCCGAAGGAATCGGCGCAACCTATACGATCCCGCGTTACAAACGTCAGCACGCCACGCCGTTCGGCGACGCGTTGCAGCATGATTACCGATTTAACGGCCACCTTTGCCGACTCGCGGAAGGCAGCTTCGGGGGCTTTTTCGGCTGGGCCAATCTAACGTTGCGCAACGCCGGCGGCTACCTTGGCATGACCGCGGGCCCGGGTCTCGCCGATATGCGCGTGGTCGACATGTACCGCGCAGCCGACGGCAAGTTGGCGGAAAACTGGATTTTTATCGATATCCTGCATTATCTCAACATGCAGGGCCTGGATGTGCTGGGACGCATGCGTTCGTTGCAGCACGACGCCGAAAGCGTGTAGCTGGATGAACGGCCTACTGTCCTTAAAACAGTAACACACCCAATTCGCGGCAGCTTCCTGGCGCATCACGGCGGACTGCTTAAGAACCGACGTGTCCGGCCTCGTAGTTGACGCCGACAAATGCTCGACCAATCCCCAGAATCGATTCACCTGATTTGTACCAGCGCCAAAGCTCGGCACAATCTGCATCCTTGAATATCCGGCAGCATCCTCGTCCTATTGCGATCACCTTCTCGCGTTAGATTAACCTGGGTATTTGGCTGGCCAATTGAAGCCGCCTTATCTATCTGCCCGGAATCAACCCGAAAAAATTGGCGCGCCCGGAGAGATTCGAACTCCCGACCCCCTGGTTCGTAGCCAGGTACTCTATCCAGCTGAGCTACGGGCGCGCGGATCTGCGAGGGCGCGCATCCTATCACAGCGGTTGTTTATGATGGAGCCGCATGACCCCACCCGACCCGACCCAGATTATTGCTGAGGCGCTCACGCCCCTGCTTGGGCCGGCAGGCTTGCTGAGAGGGCCGTCGGTACCCGAACGAAATACCCGGGATTGGAGCGGCACGACTGCCTTTCGTCCAGCCATGGTGCTACGACCCACCGATACGGCCCAGCTGTCGGCCTGCCTGCGAACCTGCCATGAACAGGGGCAAAATCTCGTGGTTCAAGGGGGACTGACAGGGCTTTGCGGCGGTGGCACGCCGCAGGCCGGCGAGGTGGCGTTGTCGCTGGAACGTATGAATCGCATCGAAGAGATCGATGCCGTGGGTATGACGGCGACGGTACAGGCTGGCGTCATTCTCGAGCAGCTCCAAGGTGCGGCCTCTCAAGAAGGACTCGCCTTTCCGCTGGATTTTGGTTCGCGTGGCAGCTGCACGCTGGGCGGCAATCTGGCCTGTAACGCAGGCGGCAACAGCGTGATCCGCTACGGCGTCGCGCGCGATTTATGCCTCGGACTGGAAGTCGTGCTGGCGGATGGCACGGTGCTGACCCAACTCAATCGCATGACCAAGAACACCTCTGGATTCGATCTGAAACAGATTTTCATCGGTAGCGAGGGCAGTTTAGGGGTCATCGCCCGGGCGGTGTTGCGGCTGTATCCGCAGCAGCGCGATCGGGCGACAGCACTGGTGGCGGCGGCCACATTTGCGCAAGTGCTGACGGTGTTAGGCCACGCGCGTAGCGAACTTGGCCCGAAGCTCTGCGCATTCGAGGTGATGTGGGACAACTATCTGCAGGAAGTCCGCCGACAATTGCCCACAGTACCCATGCCGCTGCTAACACCAGCGGGTGATGTGCCGCGCTTCACGGTATTGCTTGAGATCGAATCACAGAGCGGCGCAGAAGCGGCGTTGCTGGAATTTCTGAATCGAGCGCTGGAAGCGAGCGAGATCACCGATGGCGTGTTGGCGCAGTCGCAAACCCAGGCCGCGGAATTCTGGGCTGTACGGGACGCCATCGCACAGCTGTTGCAGATTTATCGATCCAGTTTGGCCTTCGACGTAAGCCTGCCGTTAAAAACCATGCAGGCCTACAGCGAACAGGTCGCCGCTGCACTGGAGCGCGACTTCCCCGGCATGACGGCGTTGTGCTTTGGTCACCTGGGCGACGGCACCCTGCATTACATCGTCGATGTGCCGCCGAGCCAGGACAAACAACCCATTCTCGATTTGGTGTTGCAGCCCCTGCAGCAACATGGCGGCGCGGTCTCCGCCGAGCACGGCATCGGCATTGCCAAGCGCGATTACCTCGAGCTCAGTCGCAACGCCGCCGAGATTGCGCAGATGCGAAAGCTCAAGCAGTGGTTTGATCCACGCGGCATCCTCAATCCGGGGCGGGTTTTTCGCTAGATTCCGGTACGTCGGCAATCAGATTCTGTTTCTGGGTATCGCGCATGAATAGCGCCACGAACAAACCAACAGACATCAGAGCCGTCACCAGCCAGAAATACCCCGATTCATTGCCCGCTCTTTTGAAAGACAAGGCAGCAGTCTCGGCGTTGCCGCCGAAAATGGCCTGCGAAAACGCATAAGGCAGAGCCACGCCGAGTGCGCGTACCCGAGTTGGAAACAACTCCGCCTTGATAATGCTACTGAGCGCTGCATAACCGCAGAGCGCGATAATCGGCAGCATGCAGAGAAAATAGGCCTGCACTGGGTCCGTGGTACTGGCGATCGCGGTCGTGACCGGCACTGCTAACAAAGCACCCGCGCCATATGAGAACGCCAGCACAGGCTTGCGACCTATTTTGTCTGAGATCCAGCCTACCAGCGGCAAAAGAAACATCATGGTCAACAGCACCATCGTGATAATCCGCGAAGCGCTGTCCTTGGCAAAACCCGCGGTATTCACCAGATACTTCTGCATGTAAGTGGTGTACGTATAAAAACCCACTCCGCCCCCCGCGCTGAGCGCGATGACCATCGCGGTTTCCTTTGGATAGCGCGTCAACAGCCGCCAGCCGGTGCTGTCGCGACGCGCATCTGCGTTGTCGGCGACGAACGCGTGAGTTTCGTCGATGCCGCGTCGGATCCAGAACACCACCAGTGCCAGCATTGCACCAATTGCAAATGGAATTCGCCAGCCCCAGGCATAGAGCTGTGCCTCGGTCAAAACCAGTTGCAGCACCACCTGCACCAGTACCGCTGTTAGCTGTCCGGCGGTCAGCGTGGAGTAGTAGACACCCGACCAAAGGCCGCGTGTCGAACGTTTCGACATCTCGCTGATATAGGTCGACGACGCACCATATTCGCCGCCGATCGACAAACCCTGCAACACTCTGGCGGCAATCAACAGGCAGGTGGATGCCACACCGAGCCCCGTTGGCATGACCGCGATCGCTAACGACCCGAGGCACATCATGCCGACCGACAGCGCCAATGCCGCGCGACGACCTTGGCGGTCGGCGTAACGACCCATCAGCCAGGCGCCGATCGGGCGCGCGAGAAAGCCGCCGGCAAACACGAAAGCCGCATTGAGCAACTGGACGGTCTGGTCGCCCGCCGGGAAAAAAGCGCGTGAAAAATAAATCGCAAACGAAGCGTAAACGAACCAGTCGAACCATTCGACAAAGTTACCCGCCGAGCCGCCGACGATATTCCTCAGCCTCTGGGCATTGCGCATCGGTTGAGCTTACCTGACCGGCTCTCATCAGAGCACCAGGCTCTAGCGGCACGCCAAAACGACACAGGCCGCCCGGTGAGGGGCGGCCTGTGTTAGCTCAACTTGCGTGTTTTCGATCAGAACCTGATGGTCGCCCGCAGGCCCACCTGCCGCGGAATCAGCGGCGACACTGCGACGCCCTGGAATGCAGTGCCAATGGTCGCAACCGAATCGAAATCGGACCAGCGCGAGCACGAAGTCCAAGCTCGCTCATCGGTCGCGTTCAATATGAAGCCTTCGATGCGCAGCTTTTCCTTGTCGAAGCCGAGCCGGACGTTGGTAGTCACGTAGCTATTGCAGAAGGCGAGATTGCTTTCGTCGGTAAACGTCTTGCCAACGTAGTTCATATCGCCGTTGACGAACCACTGCCAATCGCCTTTGAAAGGCGCCTGGTAGCTGCTCGACAAACTGCCGGACTGCTTCGGGAAGCGGGCATTCTGATTGCCCTTCATCTGTGTAAATTGCGAAATCGATGACAGGAAGTTGAAGATGAAATTCTCGTATTCCGTCTTCGCGATGGTGAAAGTCGCCGCAGCTTGCCATCGATCCGTCAGCGCCACGTTGCCAGCCAGCTCCAGGCCTTCGACCTTGCTGTTGCCTGGCACATTAAAGTTGCGGAAATTCTGGAACGGCGTGCCATTAACCAGGGTTGCCGGCTGCCCTTGCGCGGCGAGCAGCTGTCCCGGCAAATTGACCGCCCCCGGGGCAAGACACCCTGACGCAGCGTTACCAACGCCATGCGACGGACTGCCGCAATCTTCACGAATGGCTGCTACCGAGCGGCCTTTCTGGTTCTTCCACTTGCCGGAGTAAACCGCCACATTGATTTCCGCGCGGTTTTCCCAGAAGCGCTGCTTCCAGCCGAGTTCATACATCTTAAGATCATCGCCCGCGATGACGGTTGGCACACCGGGCTGCGCCGCCTGGTACTGCGCCGTTTCACGCGGCGTAGCAATGGCGAGTTGCGTATTGACCTGCGGCGGCAACACACCTTTCGAATAACTGGCGTAGATATTGCTGTTGTTAGTCGGCTGGTAGCGGACGATGAAACGCGGCAGGAAGCCGGTTTCTTCCACTTTGAACGGCGCGGCCGTAAGCACGCCACTGGTCGATTGATCTTTCTGATGGCGACCTTCCAGGCTCAGTGTCCATTGGTCGCTGAGCTTGTAATTCGCTGAGGCAAAAATACCGAAGGTCTCGACGTGATCTGAATCCTGCGCCAATGTGTTAGGAAATAACTGCGCAGTTACGTCGCCGACCACACACGGCGTACCCGTCGCACGAACGGGTCGTCCCGGTACCGGCCAGCACAGGTTCAAGGCGTCGCCACCCGAACCGGACGAGGTGAAATCCTGATCATAGGTGTTAACGCCCACGAGCCAGGTGAACTTGCCGTCTTGCGGCGACGTCAGGCGCAGCTCAAAGCTCTTGTCCTTGGAATCCTGCGGGTCTTTAGACCACCAGATACCGAGCGGCGTCAGGCCAAAGGGGCGAATCCAGTTCGCGCGCAGCCGGTTGTAGCCACCCTGGAAGACCAGATTGTAGCCATTCGAAAAATCGTATTCACCGGTCAGCGACACGCGCGACACATTGCGGATCAGTCCAATGTGATCGATTTGCGGCGCAGCGGAGACGGCCGCAGGTACCGCGCCATTCACCAAATTGTTGATCAGATAATTGGGCTGACCGATGGCCACCGCCTGTGCCGGACGCAACGAGGTTGGTGTATCGATGATATTGAAACCGCCGGTCGCCGAGATCGCCGTGCCTTGCTCCGGCACGGCGCCGCAAATGTAGTTCATCGGCGATGCCACCGGGACCAGTGGATCCTGGGTACGCACGGTGACGCCAGCGCAGGTGTTATTGCGCAATCCCTGCACGATACCGCCTAACGCCGGGCCATCGTCGTCCACGTCATAGAAACCGCGCACTTTGATACTCAGCGCCTCGGTGGGCTTGAAAAACAAAGTACCTTGGATGGACTTGCTCGATTCGGAGCCAAATCCGCCGCCATCAGATGCCTTTTCGACGTCGCCGCGCGAGTAATAGCGAGCGCCAATGCGGAAAGCCAATTTGTCGTTGATGATCGGTCCTTCAAAACCCGCCGATATAGCGTTGTCCTGAAAGGTCGCACCAGAAGCATTGATCTGGCCGGAGAATTCGGTCAGCGAAGGCGTGCGCGTGATGTAATTGACTGCGCCCGCAAAGGTGCTGCGTCCATAGGTCGCAGACTGCGGCCCGCGCACCACCTCGATGCGTTCGATATCGTCATAAGGGATCGACTGCGTGCCGCCGAGGGAAAAAATGCCGTCGACAAACAACGCACTGAGTTGCAGTGACGGTGATGCGGAATTGACATTCATGCCCCGGAAACGGATTGCCGAGTTATAGCGACCCGGAATTTGGCCACCTTGCAGCGAGTACTGCATGCCAGGCGTTGAACGGGCAATGTCTTCGAGGTTCTTCAAGCCCTTCTCATCGATGTCTTTGTTGCTGAATGCGGTAATGGAAATTGGCGCATCCAGCAGCCGCTCGCTCACCTTGCGTGCGGTAACCGTGATTTCTTCCAGTTCGACCTCGGCAGCGTAGCTAGGCTCGATTGCCACGCAAAGCAACAAAGACACGAGCGAAGTAGTAGCTTGACGAAATGACGGCATACGAACTCCTCAGCCGGTAAATGGCTAAAGCCGATTTAATCGTCATATTTATATGATGTCAATCCGACAGCTGCCGGCCGCAGACCTGTGAGCATCAGGTGGATTAGTCCGTTGCGTGCGCACAACAAGGCGCTTTGACTGGCTGTCGTCGCCGATCAATGCGCGGGCGATGCGTGGACATGGACCGCAATTGATGCCGACACAAAGCTGGTTCCGTCATGGATGATCGGCCCCCGTGATGGCGGAATCACCTTTGAATTCATGAACGATTTAGCCAGCCGTCTTGCAAATCGTGTTCAGCTAACAACCGAGGGCCACAAAGCCTATCGGGAAGCTGTCGGAGGCGCTTTAGGTTCGCAGATCGACTACGCGCAGCTTGTCAAGCTGTACGGCGTGACCAAAGGCGACAGCCTGGAACGCAAGTACAGTCCGAACGTCTGTCTCGGCGCACGTCCGACGACGGTTATAGGCAATCCGGATATTGCCGATATCAGCACATCGTTTGTTGAACGTCAGAATCTGACCATGCGCATGTCGATGCGCCGCATGACCCGTCTGACCAATGGCTTCTCGAAGAAGCTGGAGAACCTAGGTCACGCGGTAGCGTTGCACTTCACTCCAGCGATGCAGACGTGCATTTCGGATCACGATTGGTCGCTGGAAGAAATTACAGCGCTGGCCGCTGAAAATTTAAACTGACCCACTACCGCAATTCCAGGCGTGATCACCCAAAGTTGGCTGCGACTGTCGCGCTGCGCGTTGAGAACAACATTGTCGGCAAGACTGGCGTTGTTGCCTGGTCCGTGTTGAAAGCGTTGCTCGACGCCGCCCGCGATGCGAATAACGCCCGCTTCGCCTGTGGCCACCCAGAGCGCGCCGTCAGCAGCGAATTCGCAGGCAGTCAGTGGCGATTTGTTAGTACGAAAAAACTCTTGCCAGTGCGCGCGATCCGCGGCCAGGCGAAATACACCGGACGCATTGCATAACCATAAGTTGCCTCGATGGACCCACAGGCGCGGACTTCCCGGCGACGGAACCGGGATGCGATGCACCATGTTCTTCGTCACATCGAAACTCACCACTTCGCCTTGCGTGGCGATCCAAATGGCACTGCGATGCAATGCGAGCTGCGGCCAGTAGACGCTGTTAGGGTCTGGATCCGGACGAAGTGTCGCGGCCACCATCAGGTGCTGCGTTTTTTCATCGTAATACAGCAATGCCGAACTGCTGGCGAGCCACACCCTGCCGCTCTGATCCTCGGCAAATCCACCAAAGGTATCGACGGCGTCGGCGCCAGTCATCACTTGCCACTGTTCGCTGATGGGGTCGTAGAGGGTCAATGGTTTGCCGTACCAATGCGTCCACAAGCGGCCGCGGCTGTCCACGTGCAGACTCATGACGACGCCGGTCTCCGTGCCAATCCACAGAAATCCCCATTAGTCGACCTAATGCAATCATGAGTTTGAAATGTCGTTGTTGACTAGCAATCCAGACCGCGCGCGCCTGCCGTAAAGCAACAATGATCTTTTTACCACGCGCACTGACATTTACTGGCGACATTGTCGCGGCGGCCAAATATCGACGGCAATCTCGGCCTGCAACTCGAGAGCATTGTCCCTGATAACCGTTTGGCCGTGCTGCAGCGGCTGCATATCGATTCCAACGATGGCGTGAATGACAGTTGTCGACAGCATCGCAGTTGCGTGCTGCCGCTTCGAGGCAGTCCAATGAGGGTCGTCGCTGGCCGCTTCTGGCCGAGGCTGTCCATCGACCAACTCCAGACTGGACATTAGGGCCGCATTGCCAAGGTCGACTGCCGAACTACTGCTGTTGACCCCTTGCTGCAGGCAGCGTATGCCCGCTATCCGATAGGCAAGAAACTCACTTATGTGAACTGGCTCCGAGTATCCATTACATTTGTTAGCTCGCAATCTAAAAATAAACGCTTTGCGACGCCGCACGGTGCCCAACATGCGCGCCTATTCACAGCCAGAATCGCTACTTATGAATGGTTCGAAAGTTGCTAAAACCCAAAACGAAGACATTCATCGCTCGGGTGCTTGTCGCCAGCCAATTTCGAGAGGAGACTAACAACGTGGCCACGAAAGCGGGTCAACTCCAATCAGCCTTGGCAAAGGGCTCTCCCTGATGCGCAGTTTCGTTAACCGTAAGTTCTTCGCGCTGGTGTTGCTCCTCGGCGCTGCACTTCCCGCATCCGTCGTGGCGCAAACTCCCGTTTTGCAGGGCGGCGTTGCGGAGAACCGGTCCCAATCGCCGTCACTCGATGAGCTGCAGTGGCTCAAGGCCGTTCGAAACCAGGGCCGCGATCCAGAATCGGCAGCGCTTCTGAATTGTGAACACTTACTGTCCAATGCCACACTGGCCTGGCAACTGATTCCGGACAATGTTGCAGATTGCGATGCCGTCCGCGACACACTGTCCCCGCAACAGCCGATCCGGGATGCCGCGCGCAATTGCTGGCAACTCGTGGCCGAGGCCGGCACGCATCTGTCGCATGCGCACGACGAATACCGGCTGATGGACCAGCTGCGCCACAGTCCGAAATCGTCGGTTCACCGAGAGCGCGGCGACCGCTACCAGCAGCAGGCCGTGCAAGTGCTCGCAAAACTGAGTCCGTGCCTGCGAAAACTGCAGGAGGTTGAAGGTAGCATTCGGCTGCGTCTTGAACAGCGCGTGCAGGCTGCAAACCCCGCACCGGGCAACGATACCTTCAGCGGCGGCACCAACCGGCCGGCGCCAATCATGGGCACCACACCGACTGGCGAGACTGGATCCCGCGGCGGGGATAGGCCACTGGCCAGCGGTACGAAGTCCGAATTCCCCTGCGAGGATCCGCCCGCCGGCACGCGTGGTGAGGTCGTGCGCGGCTTGCCCGGCGGCGTGTCGTGCGAGCTGCGCGGCAACGACGACCTGTGGTGCCGTCAGCGCTCGGCGCATTCCGGTAACCCTAACCTCGGTACGAATCCGGCCTGGGACATGAAGCCTGTCGGTGTGCGCGTCACTGCGGATTGTCGATTCATAGTAGACCGTCCCGCGGACGGTTCCGGTCTACCTCCCTTGGCGTCGGGCAATCCGCCAAGCGCCGGCCTGCTGGTGCCGCCCGATCGTTGCTGTGTAGGAGACGATGGCGTGTCGGCCTGCCCCACGACCAACCCGTTGCTGCTCGCGGGCCGCAATCGACTCGATGCACTGCGGCGCCTCGGACGCTGCCCTTCAGGGGGCATCGAGCCTGGCGTACGCGGCGTCGCACTTCCCAAACCTGCGGGTGACGCCGGCAACTGGGCCGCAGGTCTCATCGCCGGTACTACTCAATGCATGCAGCTATCGGCGGCGATGGCCGCGCGAATCGCAGGTCACCTGCAGCGGTGGGATTTTCCGTCGGTCGAGCGAGAGCTCGGCCTTACCGGCGCTCGCGATCGCCCGGCTGGTCAGCGAGAGGTGCCAGTCATCGAACACCGCATGCTCACCCTCACACTGCAAGCGATGCAGGGCGACTTGTTGCGCCAGCGGCTCGGGGCCTTTTCCGACCATCCCACGGCGTATCCGCGCATCACGGACTACGACTCAGGCCGTATCGCCGGCGAACACCTCTGCGCCTATGCGGGAGCAGCCAGTGCACAGAAGCTCATCGCGCCAGTCGCGGGCCTAGCCAGCAGGATCGCGAAGGGGTCGGCGCGGGCGGGCGCATCGCGCGCCTCAAACCTCATCCAGCAATTGAAGCAGCGTGCCCAGCAGCAGGGTGGGCGTGCCCTGTCCGTCGCAGAAGTCACGCGCATCGGCGAAGCGCTCGCCGATGGCACCCGCGTCAATGCAGATGCGATGAGCAGATCCGGCACGCCACTGCGTGACGCGGCTGCGGGCAATGCGCTGCAGGTCGAAGGCGCGTTGCAGGGTCGCCTCGCTCATACGAGCGTGGAACTCCCCTCCGCAGCGGGCGGCTCGGCCGCCGTGAGGCTCGGCGAGTTCCGCGGAGGCGGATCTTTCGGCGCGACCTACGATCTGTTAGATGCCGCCAGCCAACCAACCGGCAACGTCATCAAGATCGTGTATCAGACGCGTGCGTATCCGTCGAACCTGTTGCGGCAACCCGGCGTTGTGCCGAACATGGGGGGCGACTCGGTCGGTCGCCAGATCCGGGGCAGCAACCTGCTCAGGCAAGCTGGGATCGAGACACCCACCATCCACGAATATCACGCTGCAGCGCAGCCAGGCGGACTCTCCCATGTCGTCATGCAGAAGATCGATCTCTCGCTGCCCCAGTTCGACTCTTGGAATGGCAATCGATTCCCGCTCGCAGCCAAACGACAGGCCGTGATCGATCTGCACGACCGCATCGGTGGATCGGGTCTGCTGGCGTTCGATACGGCGCCGCGCAACGTCTACTTCAAGCGCGACGCCGGCGGTCGCGTCCAGGCCGGGATATGGGATGCGGACTTCATCGACCGAGCCGGCACGCGACTCGATCCTGCATCCGATACCTACCGGACCGCCGCACTGCATGGTTCGGCGGCTGCTAACGTCGAAACGGCCCCGGCCAAGATGGGGCTGCTTTACGAAATTGATTACAACAACCCGGCTCAGGCCATGAAGCTCATTCGTCAGATCCAGTACGGCTTCTGAGGTGCCTCGTCCGCTGCAGGCCGGGCAACACATAGAACAAATCGTTATCGTTAAACGCAACGCCAGACTGTGACCCACTCCGATTGCATAGAAACAGTATCAATCCGCGCATAGTCAGCTGCGTCGCGACTTGGTTGCGGAATGCGTCAGTAGCAAAAATTGCCACCAAAGCTGGCGCTGCCCGCATCGGTGCCGCCGCGAGCCGCGCAGTCGGCTGCAGGCTCAACGGTGTAGTCACGCAGGCCGTCGAAGTAGATGCCGTGCTGTTGCTGGCCGTTGCCGCCGTCAACGACTGCAGCGGCTTCGGATGTTAGGTCCGGTCTGCTTAGGCCACCGCGCGCGCTGCGTGAGGCTAAAAAGCGGCGGATCAAGGCCATGTCGGCAGCCCAGCGCGCGTCGCGCTCTGCGCGCGTGATTGAGTTGATGTCATCTTCATCGACCAGCGCGCCAGTCAGTGCATTGACATGAATTTCTTTGGCATCTACCTGGGTATGTTGACCTGCGAACGTCCACAACAGCAGCGGCAGCTTAGGATCTTTGACACTGACATGAAGGCGGATACGGAAGGCGCGCGTGAGCCCGCCGCGCCGCGCCAGTGCATACGCCTCTTTCAGACCCACCTGCACGCCCAGCAAAGGCGTCGGCACGAAACCATAGTTCGGCGGTGGGCGTTCCTCGAAATGCGGGGCGAGCGCCACTTCCGCTGCCTTCGTGAAAATATCATCCACACCTGCGCGCTTTGCCGCTTCTTTCTGGTCGGGCGGCAACTCCAGCATCGATTTCGCCATGGCCGTGTAGCCCACATTCAGGCCCTTGCGTGCCTTGGGGAGGTAGAACTGATAGAAAACACTGGTGGTGGCAGGAGGGTTCACATCGGGCAGGTTGATGTCGATTTCTGTTAGGTACGCAGGTTCGCCGCGCTCTTGCACCAGGCGAATTGTCGTTTGTGCGAGATCCAACACGCCTACCGGCCAGAGCTCGGCATCGACTTCGAGTCGCGGTGTTGGCGGCGTCGAGTCGCTACTGGAGCACCCTAACAGCGCAAGCATGAAAAGGAGCCCGACGTGCCGCAGTAATCTGTATCTTAGGGAAAAGATGCAGGGATCCGCTATCTCTTGTCCCGCAAGAGAGCACACTACGCAGCTCGCAATACGCAAACTGTTCATACGGCGGGCGGTTCTATGTCGTTAGCCCGATTGTTAGCCGGTAGCGGGATCTTCGCATGCTCGGAGGTTGGCAATGCCCCGGTTCTTTGCGGGGCACCGTCCCGGCGGCGACGCAGGAACCGCCGGATCGCGTAGATGACCCCAGCAATCGCAGCAATCGGAACAGCGAAAAAGAGGATGAGGAACCAGATCGGCGGCCGTTTCGCTTTGCTCGCAATGCGCGCGAGATCGGCATCGCCGTCAAATCCCCTCAAGGCGTCGCCTATGACCATGGCTTCCAGTTCCTGGTCGTCCATGATCGGCGCGAAGTCCATGACAGCCCAGCCCGTCGATTGACCAAAAAGATTGAATTCTTTACCGGAAATCGACTGCGTGTTTCCGGGTCGCAACGGCTTGACGCCACGGCACAGACTGGCGGGCTTTTGACCAATCATCACCACCTGGGTGCGTGGGTCATTGCGTCGACCGCATTGAATGACATTGAGCGCAGAAATGACCCGCCCATTGTCCAACCGGCCCCGAATCACAATGTTTCCCCAGCGCGAAACGTAATAGGGTCCAGTCTGCGTTAGCCGGCCGCCCGGTGCCTCGAGGGCGAAATCCCAGACCGATTCCATGGGTGCAGAATTGGTCGATTCGGGCAAGGCGACCGCAGGCTCTGGGTCCTTTTGCTGCGACGCGGCAACCACTGCCCACAGGAGCAACAGCTCGCTGGCCCGCGCTGCGTAACGGTGCGGTCCGATCCTCATCCGCCTTCTCCTCGGCAACCCCGGAGACCTGGGCGAGTAGACATCAGCGGCATGCAGGAGTCCAGCCCATAGCTGGCGGTTGAACGATCGCCTAACATGGCCGCCATGCTGGCAACTCCGGAGCAGGCCAAGACAGTGCCTAAAGACAACGACTATGTCCGAACGGTTAGACCGAGTCCGGTCATCGTGGTCTACAGTTGGAACGCGCCATTTACCAGCGGTCAAGACGCTGAATTGCCGGCGGAAGTTCTTGTTAGCATTGTTGGCGATATCCTTCCTGGAGCAGAAGCCGCGTCCTGTCGACCCGTCCACTATGAAAAATGGGAGCAAGTGCTGGTCGAGGAGTCGGTACGCGCCTCATCCGGCTACGTCGGCTATACGGTTGTTATCCCGCTGAGTGCGTTCGAAAACGACTGCTATGAACTGCAAGCTAACAAATAAGGTCGAATATCGAAGTCTGTGCGCAGAGCAGCGCCATTTTTTTGCGCCTCAAGTCTTTTGCACTCTGCTATTTGCTGCTGCGGTTTCTTGTTAGGTAACAAGTACTACCCAAGGGGGAAATCCCCATAGCGCATCGCTTGCGCTGATCGGGTCAGTACACCCTCGCGGTTTCCTCCCTGGAGAATTATCCGACACCCGTCCCCGGACCTCTCCGGAGTCGGAAAAACTTGCGCATTGGGGTAGCCAACGTGCGTGTGTGAACGTAGCGGCCTCTTGCTAATTCGCTGCGGCGGAACTATATGTTGGTTCCGAGGCGGCTGGAACTGGTCGTGTGCGTCTGACGTTAGCCATATTTCTTTCAATTGCCTGAACCCTGGCACAAGATACTGGGAGCGCGGAAAATGAAAAGCAAGGTAGCGTGTTGTCTGGCCATATTGCTAGCGCTGTGCGTGCCGGCCTTCGCGGCGAACCCCTCGTTCGGTGAGGCACTGCGCAGTGCCAAGTCCGGCGACACCCGTTCCCAGTATATCGTCGGCATGATGTATCTGTTCGGTCAGGGTACCCGCCCCAATTCCGCCGAAGGCGCCCGCTGGATTCAATCGAGCGCGAGTTCGGGCATGCCCCAGGCATTGGTGGCGTTGGCGACGCTCCATGACATCGGCCACGGTGTGCCGCTGGATGTCGTGAAGGCGACGAGGTTGCGGCAACAGGCCGCCGATGCCGGCAATTCCACCGCCAGGGCGCAGATAGAAACCGACCGCAAGATGCCTGGCACCCATGACTTCCGTCGCGCGGATGCACTAACGGATTTCCGGAGGTACGTGGATGCTTTTCCCTACGCCAAGCGTTCGGCGGAGGCGGGCAGCCCCGACGGTCAAGAGCTGCTCGCCCGTGCGTATCTACTGGGACGTGGCACTGCGAAAAATTACGCGGCTGCACTCGAGCTCTTGAGAAAGGCGGATGCGGCCGGTACGGCGGCCGGGGCGCGTGGGTTGGCCTACATTTATGAGTTCGGCATGGGAGTCAATGTCGACCGCAAGCAGGCGTTAAAGTACTACGACCGGGCAGCAGCTCGTGGCAGCACCATTGCGAAGCAGGCAGCCGCCAACCTGCGCTCGCCGGATTACGACCAGCGTCCGCCAGCGAGCACCGGTGGCAATGGCGGGGCAACGTTCTGCTCCAGCGGCCACGTCTGGGATTCGAGTTTCGGATACTGCAGGCTTCCTGGCACGTCGGACCCACCGCTGATGCCGACGCAGTCGCCCTAGGGCCTGTTAACACTATGAACGGCACAGCGACGGAGGCCCCCGCCGTGCAGCGCAAGGCGGGACGAGTGACCTGTACTGAATGTACTGGAACGAG
>JAYVJR010000154.1:0-38941 GCA_043769085.1 Gammaproteobacteria bacterium | reverse complement strand
ATTACCGTTTGCGAAAACCGTCGACGACATCGAAAAGCTATTGCCGTTCACCCAGAAATCGGAATCTTAAACAACCCTGCGGAAGATCGAGCGCTTACGATTGGCGGGCCACGCGCGAGCGTCAATCACCTCCCTGTAGGCGTGCCAGGCCGCATGATCGATGACCGGCATGGTCACGGCCAGCGCGGATGACGTGGACACCCAGTCACAAACCGGCGCCCGACAAATGACGAAGCTGTAACTGAGGCTCTGGCGTGGCGCTGCTAACAAATCACGCCAGCCGAGCCTGATCCAGCGCCAGGGTGCCCCGGACGGGACGGTCCTGCAGGTCGCGACGAACGGCAACTCGTCTGTTGACGCCGGGCCCATCGACCTACGGCGCTACAGCGGCGGCACCAGGATTCCCGGCGTCGGTCCGCGTGGCTTTGAAGAAACCTTGCTGTCGAAACCGCGCGGTTTTACCACCAGGACATCGCAGGGCACGCTGTCGAGCATGCGTTCGGCCGTGTTGCCAATCAGGAATCTTGACAGCCCACGTCGCGAAATAGCCCCCATGACCACCACTTTTGCCTTGGTCTTGCGCATGGCTTTGTCGAAGACATCCGGCACCGAACCCATGATCAGATGACGATTTTTCGGAGGCACGCCCGCGGCTTGCGCCAGCCGCACAAAAGATTTCTCGATAGACTTGGCGTAGGTATTCTCCGCGTCCTGCGGCATCCACAAAGGTCCCGGCATCCCTGGCATCGGCTGCACCGCCAGCGCCAGTGGCTGCCAGGCATTCACCATCGCAACGCTGCCACGCAGTGCGGTGGCCAGCGTCGAAGCAGCTCCTAACAAGCTGCGATCGAGGCGTGCCGGCTTGTCGGCCGCATGCATTGGATCGACCGCGACAAGTACACCCGGGCGCTTGTAAGGACGCGTGGATTTCAGCAGCAACAGTGGCACCGGGCAATGCCTGATCAGCTCCCAATCCACATTGCGCAGAAAAACACGGGCGCCAGTCATGTGCTTGTGCACCACTGCCACCACCAGGTCAGCGCGAATGGTGGTTGCGCGACGCACCACTGCCTCGAACGCGGGATAATCCCAATCGACACGACAGCTGACACGCAAGCCCTTCAATTTGGCTCTCGCGACCGCGCGCTCCAGTTTCGCCAACGAGCGCCGCGATGCAGCTGCCAGGACGTTGTCATAGTTAGAGTCAGCTTGCGCCACCCGCGGCGGCAGCAGAACCACCGGCTCCGCGATGGCGTGGTAGACCTCGAGATTTGATTTACTCGAGCGCGCAAGTGCTGCCACTTTGTGCAGCAACGCGGGTTGCAAGGCGTCGATATCGCGGACGGCCAGAAGAATCCTGTTAAATCCTGTACTCATGTTTTCAGTAAATCGCGTACGCCAGTCAATGACATCAGGACAAACACGTATGCGGATTTTCTCGATCTAGCCCAATGTCGGCCAATTGGAGGTCCGCATGTTTCCCATCAAGCGAATTCTGGTCGCAGTCGCAATTCCCGGCGCTGCCGATCAACCGGGCGCTGACAAGGCGTTTTTTCTGGCCGACGCTACGGGTGCTGAAGTTGAACTGTTCCATGCGGCATATGATTCCGAAGCTAACAGCGGCGATCGTGACCGGGTCATTGCGCTGCGCGAACTGCAGTTACGCAGAATTGCGCTGGCGCGTCAGCCACCCGATTCCACTGTTAGCCTGAAGGTTGCCTGGTCGTCGAACGCAAACGCGGCAATCGTCGACGAAGCGTCACGTTACAAGGCGGATCTCGTCATCGGACATTCAGCGCGTCGAGGCGTCTCTCGCCTGCTGCTGACATATCACGACTGGCATCTGATCCGCGAGTTGTCGCAGCCACTGCTGCTGGTGAAATCGTCGCACGCCTGGAAAAGCCGCGACGTGATAGCCGCCATCGATCCGTTGCATGCGAACGACAAACCGTCTGCGCTCGACAAGCATCTGTTAGCAGCGGGCAAGGCGCTTGCGAAATGCACCGGCGGTGACTTGCGTGCATTTCACGCGTATGCGCCGGCATTGACTTATGTGCCAGGAACGGCGCTGCATCCAATACCGACACTGGCGTCCGCCACGGAACAGCGGCGACGCGCACGCGCCGTCCGCGCCATAGTACTGCGTGTCACTAGCGCAGCTGGCCTGCCAACCTCAAAAGCATTTTTAGTTGCGGGTGACGTAACAAAGGAATTGCCCACTTATGCCTCGCACCACAATGCGGCGGTTGTCGTGTTAGGCGCGATTTCACGATCGCTGCTCGGCCGTTGGCTCATCGGCTCCACGTCCGAAAGAGTACTCGACAAGATCGAGAGCGACGTGTTGATTCTGCACCCGGAGCGCGGTAACCGCCAGCGTCGCAAATCGCGCAGGCGTTAGCCGCCGCTCAGACGAGATGCCTGCTCACAGCGGCGCGTATTGGCTCGGGCACGTCGACTGGCTTGCGGGTCTGCGCGTTGACATAGACGTGCACAAAACGACCCACGGCGGCCGGGTCGTTGTCATCGCCGCGGAACACTCCGATGCCATACACAACGCTGCGACGGCCCAGTCGCTCACAGCGCAGTCCGAGCTGTAAAACATCCGGAAAGGAAATCGATTTGAGAAAACGGCAGCTCGTTTCCGCGACCACACCTATGGCAGCCATGGCGCGAATGTCAGAGCCCGTGGTGTCTAACAGCCAGCCATTCACGGCGGTGTCGAAATAGGAGTAATAGACGACGTTGTTGACGTGTCCGTAAACATCGTTGTCCATCCAGCGCGTGCCCATACCACGAAACACGCAATAGTCGCCTCGCAAAGGAATCGCTGTTCCAATATTCGGGGGTGCTGTCGCGGCTTGTACTGTTGGAGGCCCGGAATCTCTGGCGTTCATGCCCAGATTCTGACATTTTTGCCAAATGAAAACCCGCGCCGCAGTGCTCACTTCCATGAAGGCCCCGCCCCCCTACGCAACCTCGTTGCCGCTCACGGTCACGGATGTGGAGCTATTGCCTCCCGGGCCCGGTGAAGTGCTGCTGCGCATACGCGCCGCCGGTCTCTGTCACTCGGACCTGTCGGTCATCGATGGCAATCGTCCAAGGCCACTGCCCATGGTCCTCGGGCATGAGGCAGCCGGCGAGGTCCTGGAAATCGGCGCCGGCGTCAAGGATCTTGCGGTGGGCGATCATGTCGTGACCGCGTTCGTGCCTAGCTGCGGTCACTGCGCCCCCTGCCGCGATGCGCGACCGGCGCTCTGCGAGCCGGGATTTGCGGCGAACTCCGCGGGCACTTTGCTGTCGGGCGCGCGGCGACTGCAGCGTGCGGGCGCGGCGCTCAATCATCATCTAGGCGTTTCCTGTTTTGCCGACCACGCCGTCATGGCGCGCGAATCGCTGGTGCGCATCGATCGCAGTGTGTCATTCGCGCAGGCTGCTGTTTTCGGTTGTGCCGTGATGACTGGTACTGGTGCGGTGCTCAATACCGCCGCTTTGCCCAGGAATGCAAGCGTTGCAGTATTGGGTTTGGGGGGAGTTGGTCTGGCGGCTCTGTTAGGCGCCAAACTGCGTGAAGCCCGCGAGATCGTCGCGGTGGACTTGTCCGACAGGAAACTCGCACTTGCCCGCGAGCTGGGCGCGACCCGCTGTTACAACGCCGCTGATCCGGATGTGGTGGCAAAGATCCGCGAAGACAGCAAAGGTGGGCTCGAATACACTTTTGAAATGGCAGGTTCAGTGCGCGCGCTGGAAACAGCCTGGCTGATCACGCGCCGTGGCGGCACCACGGTAACGGCGGGGCTGTCAAACCCGGAGGCCAAATTCACCGTCGGCCATCTTGGCATCGTCGCCGAGGAGCGCACGCTCAAAGGTTCTTACCTGGGCAGCTGCGTGCCTAGCCGCGACATCCCGCTTTACATCCAGTATTTCCAGCAGGGCAAACTGCCGGTCGATCGCTTGTTAGCTGAAAGAATTACACTGACCGACATCAACGCCGGTTTCGACCGCCTCGCCAGTGGCGAGACAGTGCGACAGATCATAGAATTTCCCTGAGCGTGGCCTGGGCTACGGCAACAGCACGGTCGCACCCGTGGTGCGCCGCGCCTCAAGATCGCGATGCGCCTGGGCCGCGTCCTTGAGCGCATAGCGCTGGTCCACTCGCACCTTGACCTTGCGCGACGCTAAGACACGAAACAGTTCGCGCGCCGCGGATTCCAGCGCCGGACGCGTCGCAATGTAGGCAAATAGGCTCGGCCGCGTTAGAAACAGCGAGCCGCGCTTGGACAATTCCAACGGCGATATCAATGGCGGCGGACCCGAGGCATTGCCGTAACTGACCATCATGCCTAGCGGACGGATGGCGTCGAGCGAGTCCATGAACGTATCTTTGCCGACCGAGTCATAAACGACTGCTGCGCCCGCGCCCTTGGTCAACTGGCGAATATCGGGTGCCAGTGGCCCAGCCCCGGACAGCAGCACGTGGTGGCAGCCATTGGCACGCGCGAGCTTTGCTTTGGCGTCGCTGCCGACCACGCCGATGACCTTCGCGCCTAACGCGCGACCCCACTGGCACAGCAACAATCCCACGCCGCCGGCCGCCGCGTGCACCACGATCCAGTCGCCACGCTGTACTCGATAACTGCGCCGCAGCAGATAATGGGCTGTTAACCCTTTCAGCATGACCGCGGCAGCGGTTTCATCGCTGATCGACTTCGGCAGCTTGACCAGCCGCTCAGCCAGCACATTGCGCAGCGCGCAGTAGCTGCCGGGTTTTGAATCCACGTACGCCACACGATCGCCCTTGCGCAATCCCTTGACCTTGGGTCCCACCGCTTCGACCACACCAGCCGCCTCGCGACCTAACACCGCAGGCAGAGTTAGCGGATAAAGGCCGCTACGGTCGTAAACGTCTATGTAGTTGAGGCCGATCGCTGTGTGACGCACCTGCACTTCTGCTGCGGCCGGCGCCGCGACATCGATTTCCTCGTAGCGCAGCACATCAGCGGAACCGGTAGTGTGCAGACGGATTGCCGCGCTCTTCGTCATGGCTTGTCTCCCGTTGCACCGCTCTTCGGTACCACGGTCAAGCCGATTTGATCGACCATGCTCATCAAGTCGGCATTCCCCCAGCGCTCGACGACTTTGCCATTTTCAAAACGGTAAATGTCGATCCCGCTGATCACATAGGGTTTGCGAGTGGGCGGATTGCCATTGACGCCGACATTGTCCTGACTGTGAATGGTGGTTCGCACAATGATGTATTCGCCGGAACAGAGAATGAGGTCGTCGACTAGACGCCGGTCCGGGCTATTGCGTTTTGAGGCTGTCCACATCGCACCCATCTGCTCGGGTGTCACTTTTCGCGCCGATCCGCCGCCAGAATCCACATTGTGGGAGATCACCTCTGGGGCATAAAACTCACGTACCCGACTGGCATCGCGCTCCATGAAGAGGATGCTGTGAATTTTTAGGTAAGTACGCAGATTTTTCTGGCTGCCAGGGCAACTGATAACCGGTTTGGCATCAGATTTGGAAGCATCGGCCCACGCAACCGGCAGGCTCATGGCTAACACCATAAATTGGATCAATTTGGAACGCATGCTGAATTCTCCTTTTACCTATTCTAGTGGGTAATCGTACGTAGAGACAGTGGCGATTCGCTTTGGGATGCTGACCGTTAGGAAACAAACAGGAGATAGCTCATGTTCGCGAACGAAGGCACCGCAGATCGAGTTCTCAGAGCCATTGTAGGTCTGGCTGTGCTGAGTTTGTTTTTCTTGTTGGACGGCAACGCCCGCTATTGGAGCTTGCTCGGCCTCGTGCCCCTGCTCACCGGCCTGGTCGGATACTGCCCGCTCTACACCCTGTTGGGAATTAACAGGTGTCCAGTCCAAACCAAAATCAAATGACAAATGACCGGGCGCGCCTTGAATCCCGGCAGGAAGAATTGCGCCAGCGATTGGCTTCAGTACGCGCCGATCTATCTCGCAAACGGGAGCCTCTGAGCCCGGATTTTGCAGATCAGGCGACACAGCGCGAAAACGATGAGGTGCTGGAGGAAATTGGCCGTTCGAGCGAACTTGAGCTGGTACAACTTGATCTCGCGATGCGCCGTGTGCAGTCCGGCAGCTACGGATCCTGCATGACATGCGGTGCCAGAATCGAACCGGCCCGACTGGACGCAGTTCCCTATGCTGACCGCTGCAGCCGCTGCGCAGCCTGAGTTTCACTAGGTACTCCTGCGTTGCGGCTCGCGCTCGGACACCCTGCCCGCCTCCATGATCAGCACGCGATCGGCGCTGGCGATTGTCTCTGGCCGGTGGGCAATAATGACACGCGTTAGCTTCAGACTGCGAACCGCATCGTTGACCAATCGCTCGCGAGCCAGATCCAGATGACTGGTGGCTTCATCCAGAAACAGGAAACGCGGCAAGCGATACAGCGCCCGCGCTAACAGGATGCGTTGCTTTTGACCTCCCGACAGAGCGCTGCCCATGTCACCTATAAGGCTGCTGTATCCCATGGGCATCGCGACGATTTCGTCATGTACAGCGGCAAGCCTGGCGGCAGTTGCGACGCGTTCAGGGTGCGCATCCGGATCAAAGAAACTTATGTTGTCGGCGATGCAGCCGGCAAACAGCTGGTCGTCCTGCATGACAACACCAACGAGGCGGCGCAAATTGCGCGCGCCCACTTGTCGCAGATCCCGTCCGCCAAATTTTATGGTTCCGAGGGACGGGGGCTGCAGACCTAACAGAATCTTCAGTAGAGTCGTCTTACCACAGCCCGATGAACCGACAATGGCGACCGACTCACCTTCCCGAACTGAAAAACTGCAGCGATTGAGCACCCACGGCTCGCCCTCGCCGTAGCGAAATGACAGATCGGCGACCTCGATTTTGGCAGCGCAGGTTTCGAAAGCCGCGTCGTGGGCTACCTCCTGTTCCGGCTCGGTTTGCACGACGTCCGCGAGACGCTGCGCATGCAGGCCCAACATACGAAACTCCATGGCTTTGTCGATTAGACCGGCGACGCGCAGGGTAAACTGGTCTTTGTATGCGAGATAGGCAATCAGCATGCCCACCGAAAACTGGCTTGCCAATGCGAGTTGCGCGCCTAGCCAGATCACGATGATGCGTTCGGCACCGAACAACAACTGGTTGATTGTGCCAACGCGTAGTTGGATCCTGCCAAGGATCAGATCCTGATCAATGGTGTCAGCTAACAGGCGATCGTATGCCGTTCGCCGCTGCGGCTCTTGTGAGGTGACCTTGAGGCTTTGTATTCCGCGCAGCGATTCCAGCAAATGTCCTTGTTGCCTGGCAACGGCCAGGAGCTGCTGTTCGGTTCGAGAACGAATGATCGGGAATACCGCCAAACGGATGCCGAGATAGACGCAAACCACCAGCAAGGTCACAATTGCCAACGCCTGACTGTAGACGAACATCAGTGCCAGCATGATTATTGCCATCAGGCCATCGATGACCGTTTCGACCACGCCAGTGGCCAGCATCTTCTGGATTGTCTGCAATGACCCCAGTCGCGAACTGATGTCGCCCACATGCCGGCTCTCAAAGTAGGCGAGCGGCAGGCGCAGCAGATGTGCAACCACGTTTCCAAGCCACTGCAACCCGAGTTGTGAGGTGGTGTGCAATATGGCCTGGCCGCGCAACCATGAAATGGAAACCTGCAGCAGCAACGACAGTCCGAAACCAAGAGCTAACACCTGTAGCAGATCGTGGTCGGCGGATACCAACACCTGATCGACCACCCACTGCATCAGGAATGGTGCGAGCGCAACCAGACATTGCAGAACGATCGATAGAGCCAGAATCTGACTCAGCGCCCTTCCCAGGCCTTCGAGCGGTCCGGTGAGTTCGCGGATTCTTAGAGGCGCGGGTGCTGCCTGGCGGATGAAATCCGGCTGTAGTGACAGCTCCAGCGCCACGCCAGTGAAATGACGCGACACTTCGACCAGCGGCATGCTGCGCTCGCCGTAGGCGGGATCCAGAATGATCACAGACTTGCGCGACACCTTGTGCAGCACCACGAAGTGGTTGAGATCCCAGTGCAACAAACAGGGTCGCTGCAGTTGACCGAGATCCGACAACTCCAATCGCAGCGGCCTGCCACGCATGCCCAGTTGCGCTGCGATCTCGATCAGCAGATTGAGCCGCGCGCCTTTCAACGACAAGGGAAAGCGTCGCCGCAACGTCGGCAGGTCAATACCATGACCGTGGACACTGGCCACCATGGCCAAGCACGCAAGGCCGCACTCGGCCGCCTCGGACTGCAATATCACGCGCGCAGATCGGGTCACGTGGACGCTCGCAATGAATACAGTGGTTCTAACAACCACTCGATCAGCCGTCGCCGGTCGCCCATGACGTCCGCGTCGAGCAACATGCCTGGGCGTAACGTTTCTGTCTTGCCGTATGCCAACAGCGTCTGGTGGGTCAGCCGAACTGTGACTCGATAGAAAGGCTCCGTCATTGTTAGCCCGCGTAGCAAGGCACGCGCCTCGGTGGGGTCCAATGCATGGCGGCTGATTCGCCGAACGATTCCGGGTTGGTGACCAAATTTTTGGTACGGAAAAGCTTGGTATCGCAAACGCACTGTGTCACCTGGCCTGATGAAGCCGACCGCGCGGCTGGGCACTAGCAACTCAGCTTGTAGCTGGCCGCCGGCCGGCAGGACACTGAGCAAAGGCTGGCCGACCAGCACCGACTCACCCTCTTTGACCAGAGACGATGCCACCACCCCCGGAGCTGCCGCAGTCATTGACGTTTCGTGCGCAGCATCAAGTTCCACTTGCTCTCGGTCCAGTGTTGCCAGCTCGCGTTCTACTGACTCTACAACCAGTACACCCTGCGCCGGCACGTCCGCCAGCATCTGGGCAATCTGAGCGACCGTGCGCCGCGCCGCCACTGATTGACGCAGCAACGATTGCGCCTGTGCCTTTTGGGACAGAGCTGCCGACAATTGTTGCTGCCACTGCAAGTCGCTGATGAAATTCCGCTCGCGCAAATGGCGCCATTGCGTAAGTGTCAGCTCACTTAACTCTACCTGCCGTTGCTGGGTACGAGACTCAGCTAGCGTTGTGGCGAGTTCGGCACGCGCCTGCTGCAGTTGCAACGTCAATCCCTGTTGTCGTGTCTGCTGCTGCGCGATGGCGATTACTCGCACACGCTGCAGTTCGAGCCGCCGCCGTTGCAGTTGCGCACGCAATACGACGATGCGGTCACCGCCGTCCGGCAAGATCCGCGGTGATCGGATGGCAGCTAACAACTGACCCGCCGCCACCTGATCACCCTCAGCGACCGCGAGCCTGCTGAGCACACCAGCAACAGGCGCCTGGATCGTTGCCAGGCCTGAGGCCGACACGAGCTGGCCGCTGACTCGAACACGCCGCGTGTAGTTGCCAGTGCTCAAAAAAGTGACGAGCAGCATGCCGGCCAACAGCGCCGCCACAGTGAGAACCCAGCGGCGCCGTGGTTGGCGCAACACGATGCGGCCCAGAGTCGCGTGGCGCTGTGCCTGCTGCACCTCAGGCCGGAATAATCCCTGCGCGGCCGTCATATGGCGCTATCCCAACGTTGACCGATCTAACTCGTGTAACTTTCGATGGCAAGATCGAAGGCAGGAATTATTGGCCATTCGTATACGACCGGATCGTCGATGACGAAGCGGGTCGGTCCGTTGCTCCTGCCATGACCAACAACCCCGCCACTGATGGTCGCCAGCTCCAATTCAGTAAGTTCGCGCACGGTGTATCTCCTGTTTGTTAGGATTGGCGTTATTGCCGGCGCCAATCCTGCGACACGCGTGCGTAATTCCGCAATGGCGCGACAGCACTATCTAACAAATCAGTCGAAATCCGTGCAATTGAAAAATTGCCGGGTGAATCCGGGCGAACGGCGGACTTTTGGAGCTTGTGTTGCGCCTAGCCGATATAGCCACGTTCCCCATGTGAGGCGAGATCCAGGCCTTCGGATTCCTGTTCTTCGCTGACGCGCAAGCCAACGGTCGCTTGGATCAGTTTCAGCAGCAACCAGGTCACGCCACCGCACCAGACTATGGTGGCAACGACACCCAGCGCCTGCATGGCGAGCTGCTGGGCAATGCTGTGTTCCGCAATCGCAAAGCCTGTGCCGCCTAACGAGATCGCCGCAAACACGCCGGTCAACAGGCTGCCAATGACGCCGCCAACCCCATGGACCGGCGATACGTCGAGCGAGTCATCGATTTTGAGACCTCGTTTCAAAATTTGCGTCGCTGTAAAACACAGCGCACCAGCGACGAGGCCGATGACAACCGCGCCTGCGGGACCCACAAAACCAGAAGCGGGTGTGATGGTGCCGAGTCCGGCCACCATACCGGTCAGAATTCCTAACATCGATGGCTTGCCGTAGCGGCGCCACTCAATAAACATCCAGGCGAGCGCGCCTGATGAAGCGCCGAGATGGGTGGTCAGCATGGCCATTGCGGCCGAACCATTCGCGGCCAGCGCGCTGCCGGCGTTGAATCCGAACCAGCCGACCCAAAGCATGCCCGCGCCACAGGCGGTGATTGGCAGGCTATGCGGCGGCATCGCCACGTTCGGGAAGCCACGCCGCCGGCCTAACACCAGCGCACAGACCAGAGCCGCCACGCCTGCATTCACGTGCACGACAATGCCACCCGCGAAATCCATGACGCCGAGCTTGGCGAGCCAGCCGCCACCCCATACCCAATGGGTCACCGGCGCGTACACCAGCAGCAGCCAGCCGGCGCTGAACCACAGCACGGCGCTGAAACGCATGCGCTCCGCAAAGGCCCCCACCACCAGCGCCGGTGTGATCACGGCAAAAGTCAGCTGGAACATGAAAAAAAGCGCTTCGGGAATCGACCCCGTCATCGCATCACGGCCAACGCCTGCCAGAAACGCTTTGCTGGTCCCGCCCCATATGGCGTTAGCACCGCCGCCGTCGCCAAAGGCGATCGAGTAGCCGCAGGCGAACCACAGCAGCGAGCACACGCCGGTGATGGCAAAGCACTGGACTAACAGCGACAGCACGTTCTTGCTGCGCACCAGACCCGCATAGAAAAGCGCGAGGCCCGGCAACGTCATAAACAACACCAGAGCCGTAGCTGTTAGCAGCCAGGCGCTGTCCCCGGTATTCAAAGTCATGAACCCAACCCCTGTCGTTGGTGCCAACCTGCGGTTGGCGCGCATCAAGAAATTTACAAAGCTGCGTCGTCAGTTTCGCCAGTGCGAATTCGGATCACGCGATCGATATCTGTGATGAATATCTTGCCGTCACCGACTTTGCCGGTTTTCGCGGACTTGACGATCGCTTCGACCACCTGATCGACAAGATCGCTACGCACACCTACTTCGATGCGCGTCTTCGGCACGAAATCAACCACATATTCGGCACCGCGATAAAGTTCGGTATGGCCGCGTTGACGACCAAATCCCTTCACTTCGGTGACGGTCATACCGGACACGCCGATCTCCGACAGCGCCGCACGAACATCGTCGAGTTTGAAAGGTTTGATAATGGCGGTCACAAGCTTCATGGCGAGAGTTCTCCGTCGTTTCGACTAGCTATCAACAGGGATTGAATTAGCAGAAATCGTGCCAGCGCCTTAAGCGCGCTTTCCGGCCCGATTGCCGTAATTTTGGGGGTTTACGAACAAATGGTGCACCTTTTTAGCGCGCCGTGCTCAGGCTTTGCTCTCGCTTGGTGCAGAAAGCGTCGGGTACGAACCGAGCCTTGCCACCAAAACTCCACTGACCAGAAAAAGCGCCGCATAAAGCCAAAGTGCCGGGTCGTGGGTGCCATAGCGCTGATAGACAAATGTCGTCAACAGCGGCGCGGTGCCGGAGCCCAAAACCCAACCCGCGTACTGCCAGCCATAATTTTCTGCATAGCCACGCGTACCGAAGTAACGGGTGACCAGAACAGCGATCACATCGAGCTCGGCGCCGGCAGCCAGTCCCAGCAGCAAAACTGCAAAATACGCGGCCATGCCGTCGGCTCCGAGCGCGAGCATTGTGATACCAATCGCTGGAAACAGTGTGATCACGGCAGCCACGTACGGCGCGAATATGCGGTCCATGAGAAAGCCAGCAAAAGCGCGCCCGGCGATCAGCGAGATCGACAAAACGCCCAGCGCCTGCACCGCGCTTGCTTCCTCGAGACCGCGAGCAATCAGAATGGGTACGAGCTGAATCATCACGCCGCCAATGGCGAAAGACATCAGCACAAATGCCAGCAGCATCCGCCAGAAACGCGGCAGTCGGCGGGTTTCCACCGCAGTAAAGCCATACGTCCCGGTGGTTTGGGCTGGCGCTGGCGCATCCGGTCGTACTCTCTCGAGAGGCTCACCGTCCTGGCCCAGGTTTTTTTCGGCCGGCGTGTCGCGCAGCGCCAGCAGGATGACCGGCAACGTCACCGCCAGACTCAAGAGGCCCAGGCTCGCGTAGGCGTCCCGCCAGCCGAATTCTTTGATTGCCCAGCCGGCCAGTGGCCCTAACACGGCACCGCCAACGCCAACACCCGCGAGCGCCGCACCAAACGCCTGGCCGCGGCGCTTGTCGAACCAGCGGGCTATAACGCGGGAATAGGCAATCGACGATGTGCCTGCGGCGAGAACTGGCATTAACCCGGAAATCAGATACAGGTGCCACAGATTGGGTGTTAGCCAGCGCAGCGCAATCAATAGTGCAGCCAGCAAAAGCGTGGAAACAATGGCCCAGCGCCTGACACCGTCACGATCAAAGATTTTGCCGATGAATAGCGACGCCACAATCGTTACATAGGTTCCGATGACAGTCGCTGTCGCGAACTCGGAGGCCGTCCAGCCAAACTCCGCGGTCACGTGCTTCTGGAAGATTTGCGGCGCAAACAAATTGATGGCCCCGACCCCGGTTGCCAGTCCTAAAATGACCGCGGAAACGACGGGGCGAGTGCTTGCCGGCAAAGGCGCGAGCACTACCAGCACGATGGCCAGCGCGACCACCGAGACCCGGAATGGCGCCGGGACGAGCAGCACCATGGCCAGCGCAATGGCCGCCGCAACCATGAATCGCGGGTCAAACTTTTGTTTTATGTCAGACATGGGACTGACGGTAGCGATTATTCGCCCGTTGCGCAAACCGCTAGACTCCGTTCTCCACTACGAGGCGCCGAACATGAAACGAATTATCCTTTTGCTGACGCTCTGGCTAGCCGGCTGCACGCTGCTGGCCGCAGCACCGTCAGTGCGCACTGTGGCCCTGGTTATTCATGGTGGCGCAGGCACCATTCCGCGCGCCGACATGACGGCTGAACGCGAAGCGGCTTATCGCGCAGGCTTGGGGGCTGCCCTTGATGCGGGCTACACCGTGTTGGACAAAGGCGGCAGCTCGCTCGATGCGGTCAGCGTCGTAGTGCGTATGTTGGAAGACAATCCGTTGTTCAATGCCGGCAAAGGCGCAGTGCTAACGCATGACGGTTACGCGGAACTCGATGCGTCCATCATGGACGGCCGCGAACTGCGCGCGGGCGCGGTCACCGGCCTGCGCCATATCCAGCACCCGATCGATCTGGCACGCGCGGTCATGGAAAAATCACCCCATGTGATGCTGAGCGGCACAGGCGCTGAAGAGTTCGCGCTGACTCTGGGCTTCGCGCTGCTACCTAACAAATGGTTTGAGACGCCAGAACGTCGGCAACAGCTCGACCGCATCCTGCAAGGTCGACGCGAGCGCGAACATGATCCACCCGCACTCGGCACCGTGGGCGCGGTAGCGCTGGACCGTGCGGGCAATCTGGCAGCGGCCACATCGACTGGCGGCATGACCAACAAACGCTACGGCCGGATAGGCGATTCACCGATTATCGGCGCCGGCACTTATGCGGATAACCGCTCTTGCGCGGTATCAGCGACTGGCAGCGGCGAGTATTTCATTCGCGCGGTGGTGGCGCGCGACATCTGCGCGCTGGTTGAATACAAGGGCTGGACGCTGGCGCGGGCCGCTCAGGAAGTGGTGCAGCGCAAACTCGTGGCGCTCGGCGGCGACGGTGGCATCATTGCCCTGGATCCTGCAGGCAACGTAGCGATGGAGTTCAACAGCGCGGGCATGTTCCGCGGCGTGCGCACCGCCAATGGCCGGCGCGAACTGGCAATCTATCGTTTGCCCTGAATCAGTGGCACCACGTTATCGACCTGTGTCTGCAGGTCAGCTGCCAACAACCAGCGATCCCGACCGGCCGCTTTCGCTTCATAGAGCGCCATATCGGCACGGCGCACTGCAGATTCAAAGACTTCAGCTGCCGCGGAACGAACCCAGGCCAGGCCCATGCTGACGGTCACGATGGTTGTGGTGTTGGACGCGGCATGCGCAATGCAAAGCGCACGTACGGCAGCGATCACGCTTTCGGCAACATGACTGGCCTGCTCCTCGTCGATCTCGGGCATAAGCACGATCAATTCTTCGCCACCATAACGGCCGACGATATCTGTCGCCCGCCCTGCGGCGCGGCGCACAGCCTGCGCGACTTGCCGCAAACACTGATCGCCAGCCTGATGCCCATAACGATCGTTGTAGGCCTTAAAGTGATCGATATCGAGCATCATGACGGCCAGACTGCCGCCGCGGCGCTGCGCGCCCGACCAGGCCTGCAGCTGTGTCGCTTCGAAGGCGCCGCGGTTGAGCAAGCCTGTCAGCGCATCGCGAGTCGCGACCTCGTTGAGCAGGCGCCGCTCGAGAAAATTCAGGCGATTGGCATACTCCAACGCGTAACAGCCGGCGCCCGCAAACAGGTTGGCGCAAATGAGCGTAAAGAAAACATAGATGCCAGTGCCCTGCGGCATTCTGTTAGTAATAGCGAACAGGACAAAACTGCCGAGCACGATAAGATTGCTCGATAACGCGGTACGAAACGAAAGCCCGAGCATGAAATAGAAGAAAAATGCCACCAGAACCAGCCGAGAAGCCATCAAGGCCTGCGGCATGGACGCGGCATCCATCACCATCATGACAGAGCCGATGCCGAACAAAGGCGCGCCTATCGATATCGCCGGCAGATAATACCGGGGGAAGAATCGGCGGCCAGTCAGTACCAGACACAGAATCACGATCGGCAGATGCACGGTAAAGCGCAATCTTTCCTGCACATCGGTGGGAACTTGACCCAATACCCAGCGATCCATCAGCGCGAAGCCGAGCACTGTTAGCAGCGCCAGCGCCACCGCGATTCGAACCCGGGGGCGGATATTCTGGTAGTGCTCTTCGCGGAACTGCTGCTCGAGCTCTGGCTCGAACTTGAGCCACGGAAACCCGCCCGCTATGGTGCTTGCGACTTTGGAATCCGCGGGTGCTTTAACGTTTGTTTGAATCATCCGCGAATGAGCCAGGTAGCGCGGATCCGAAACTCAGGTCTTCTTGCTTTTGAATTCGATCTGTTTGGCTGGAGCAAGCCCGCGTTGCTTTTGCGGCAGGTGGACGCGCGTGCGCCACACTTCGTAGGGATCCCAACCAAGACTGGCTCGCGGACGATCTGTTAGCTCGTCAATGTCCGCGGAGAACTCATCGTTGGCAGCCTCTGCGGCCAGCGTGACCGGCAGATTTTCGGCCGTTCTTGTTGTTTTCATCGCCCCGAGTCCTGAAAAGCGTCATTTGTATCTAAGGAAATAGCTTACAGGTTAGTACATGAACCTTACATGACAAGTAAGGGTTTTTCCTAAATTATGTTAAGTAAAGGGCCTCACCGGGCTAAACCTTCATAGTAACGGGCGAGATACTGGTCAAAATCACCCTGACGCTCGCCTTCTTTTTGTACTTGTTGTTGCAAAGATACATCCGCCTCGGCGGCAAACTCCTGCAGGCGCGCCGGATTGGGCTCGTGCAGCGACAGAAAATAGTTCTTATGGAGGTTTGACATCCGCAATGCAAGGTCAAAAAACGACTCGCCCGTCGAGCGCATTTCCGCAATCAATCGTGCCGAAGGCGTCAGTGCAACGTCGCGGAGTTTCGCCGCCTGAGATTCAAGCGCTGCCGTATAGGGCTTTGATGGATCATCAATATCCAGAAACTCCACGATCGGTTGCATCTCTTCCAGCAGTGCCGCGGCCCATTCGATCATGGGTCGTTCACGTCCATCGCGATTCAGTGCCAAGCCTGGCTCACGACCCTGGCGCGCAACCCGCACATGATTGCGATCCAGTTGCGCCTGCTCCGATTGATCGATCGGCGGACTGTCCTTCATCAGACAGAGCGCCGCAAACGCCTCCATGAAGCGCAGTTTGTTTTGATTGACGCCCACCGGATCATAGGCGCTGACATCCAGCGCGCGAAATTCAACGTATTCGACACCGCGCCGTTCAAGTGCGAGCGTGGGACGCTCCCCTGACCGGGCCACGCGTTTCGGGCGAATGAAACTGTAGTACTCGTTCTCGATCTGCAGTACGTTGGCGTTGAGTTGGCGGTAAACACCATCGACCTTGACGCCTAACGCCTCATAGGGTGGATGAGGCGTGACGATGGCCGCAGTCAAATCGCGAACGTATTCCTCGAGACTGTTGACCGACACCTGCAGCTCAGACTGGGCACGATTGCGGTAGCCGAGATCGCTCATGCGCAGCGAAGTCGCCCAGGGTTCCCAGGCCGTGCCACGCCCGAACGCGGGCAGTTCTACCCCGCGCGCCGCCAAAAATGAGTTGCACACCGTTGGCGAAACACCAAAGAGATACAGGACAATCCACCCGTAGCGACGGTAATTCCGCAGCACATCGAAATAACTACGCGAGATGAAGTCTTTTCCGGCATCGTGCGACTCACGCGCCGCCGCCCAAACCTCCCACCAGTCCAGCGGGAAGGAATAGTTGAAGTGGATGCCGGAAATTGCCTGCATTACACGGCCATAGCGCAGTCCCAGTCCTTCACGATAGATTTCCTTCATGCGGGCAACATTAGTGCTGCCGTAGCGCGCAATCGGAATACTGGCATCTGAATCGACTACGCACGGCATGCTGGTTGCCCACAGCATTTCGTCACCTAGATGGCGATAGACAAACTGGTGCAGGTCGCACAAATACTGCAGTAGTTCCCAGCTGGTCTTGAAAGTCGGCGTGACCAGCTCAATCAGCGCTTCTGAATAATCGGTGGTAATGTGCTCCGAGGTAAGCGCCGAACCTAACGCCCTGGGATGGGCCAACTGCGAAATGCGGCCCTGCGGCGACACTCGCAAAGATTCGCGTTCAACGCCCTTGCTGCCGCCGCGCAGTTGCGACGCACCACGACTGTTGACCAGCGCCGTTAGCCGCCGCTCGAATACGCGGTCGACGACTTTGCCTGCCACGTCTAGCCCGCTACCAGCGAATTTTGCCGCGCAGGATTTCGCCCGCCATGACAAAATCGCCTAACAAGCTTAATACGGGATGGCGGAAAGTCGCCGGCTTGTTGCGCTCGAATACGAAATGCCCCACCCACGCAAACGCATAACCTGTCGCTGGTCCAGTCAGCCACAGCCAAGGATTGCCGAGCGGCAACGCCAACAACCATTGTGTCAAGAACAGCACTGTGCCTGCAAAATGCAGACGGCGCGAAGTCCGGTTCGAGTGTTCGGCAAGATAACAAGGGTAGAATTCCGCAAAATTTCCCACGGCAGCGTCCGCTTCAGGGCGCCTTGATCTTCGCCATCAAGGCGCGCACACGCTTGGCATTTGCACCAGCGTCACCCAAACCGACCCGTGATTTTGAACGTATGTCGACACGTGATCCAGCGCCCTCCGCTCGGATGCGAACCACGACGTCGTCTTTGAATCCAAAGAAAGGTGTCGAATCGGTGGCTTCTATGCGGCCATCCGCTGGTACTGAGGCGATTTTCTCCCAGCCCATTTCAGCAACAGCCTTTTCGACGCGCGAAAAAATCTGATCCGGCGCCTCTGCTAACAGCATGGGCTGGATATCGGGAAAAGCCTTGCGTTGTGCCTCCGGCACGTTAAGTTTTGCGCCACGCACATTAAGCTCACGCACATAGTCCGACGGATTGAGCTTCGGGTTCTGCTCGCGGATGGCCTTGATAGCCACAAACTCCGGCGGCGAGTCCAGATCTGTGGAAATTTCGTGCAAAGTGGGCACGCCCTGCGCGCCGAGGAATGTGCTGATTAGGTATGTACCGACCGCAAGTGCCGCGACAATGGCCAGACCAACCCGCCCTTTGTTCAATGCCAGTCCGCGCGAATTGGCCACCAGAAACCCGAGCACTGCCAGTAAACCGCCGAGCATGAGCAACAGGCCGCCAATGCCTAACGCAAGCAACGCGGGCAAGGCCCCGGTGATGCCGAAGCGGTTCAGCGGTCCGGCAATTGCCGCGAGAATCACGCCGATCAAAACAGCTGCCGAACCGAATTTAGCGAGCTTCACAGGCCAGGCAGATTTCGAAACTATATTGGTATCCGAATTGGTATCCGACATCGGTGCAATCTCCAGAGATTTATTTTCCGGTTTGTTATTACTGGCTATAGTCAACCTCAAGTCTAGCGCGAAAAATCAGGATAGGAACGAACACATGATCGGAATCATTGGTGGCACGGGTCTCTATCGCATGTCAGACCTGCGGATAACCGAAGAGCGCTCGATGAATACACCCTTTGGTCAGCCGTCGTCGGCTCTGATGCTGGGGACACTGGGAGATCGGCCGGTAGCGTTTCTGGCACGACATGGCACCGGACATGAGCTCACCCCCTCGGAAATCAATTTTCGAGCCAACATCTGGGCTTTGAAAACAACCGGCGTGCGCACCGTGATCGGGGTATCGGCGGTTGGCAGTCTGCGCCAGGCACTCGAACCAGGCGATCTGGTCCTGCCAGCGCAGTATCTCGATGTCACACGCGGGCAGCGTGTTGGCAGTTTTTTCGGCGGCGGGTTGGTTGCGCACGTGTCGACAGCCCGGCCGAGTTGTCCGGCCATTGCTGCCGAGATTGCCTCAGCAGCCCAGTCGCTGGGCTACCGGCTGCACACTGACAAGAACTACGCCTGTGTCGAGGGACCGCGACTGGGGACACGCGCGGAGAGCTTCATGCTGCGCGGCGCCGGCGCGGATCTGGTTGGCATGACCAATGTGCCCGAAGCTTTTCTCGCCTGCGAAGCGCAAATGAGCTACTGCACCATCGCGCTGGTCACTGACTACGACTGCTGGCAGGAGGATCCATCACAACACGTCACTCTGGAAGTTGCGCTCGATCTGTTTGCACGGAATCTGCAACGCGTGCAAAAACTGTTAGCTGAAGTGGTGCGCACACATCGCGAAGACGACGCCCGTCCGAGCCGGCATTTGCTGAGTAAGGCACTGGTGACGCCCCGCGAACGGATGACTCCCGCGCAACGCGAACTTGTGGAGCTGTTGCTACGCTGAGCACGCCGCCCGGCGGCACAGCACCGAAACTCAGTCCATTTGTCGAACAGTCCGCTCGATTGTGCCGACTGCCGCAGCACATTTTGGCATAGTGAGCCTGCATCAGCTATTTTCTGCCGCAAGAGGTTGACCCATGTCCAATCACGACACTAACAAAAGCCCGGTCCTCAAGCGCCGCGAGTTTTTCGAAACTGCAGGCGGCCTCGGCGCATCGCTCGCGATCGGCGCAACGGGCCTCGCTGCCATTGGCGGCCCGGCTCTCGGCGCTGCCAAGACGGCAACGATGAAATCGATGTACGGCACTGGCCCCGGCATCAAGGGCCCATATCTCGACCTGACTACGGGACGCGGCAATCAACTCGCCTACGCCCGCATTCAAGGTGATTTGAATTTTGGCAAGCAAAAGTATTTCTGGTTCAAAGGCTATGTGATGGCTGTAGAACCTAACAAAAAGATCGTGGACTTGATAGGTGCGTCAGGCTTTGGCGCGATCCGCCTGCTGGAAGGACCTGGCGGTGCAATCAAGCGTCTGTGCCGCGAAATCATCGTCTATACCGACCTGAAAACAGGCGAAGTGCTGGATGAGTGGAAAAATCCTTTGTCGGGCGAGACCGTCAAGGCAGTGCATGTCGCTAACGACCCCTTCAACTACTTGATCGAAGACCATTTCCCGGCGCCGCCCAAATTCGGCGGACTCAATCAGGAAGCACCGCCGAAAATTCCGTTTGTGCTGCCCTGGTATCAGCATGGCGACCAGCTCGCCATGGAGGTCCACATCCATCTGGCGTACCCGAGCTCTTTACAGCCCGACAAATGGCCGCGCGAGTCCGCTGGCCCGGTGGCGCAGGTGTCAGAGTTTTTCACACACGACATCAGCGTTGCCGACATGCAGAACGAAAAGAAAACCGCGTTGCATTATCGCGGCGTGTGGAACCGCGTGACGCCATGGCTGCCCTGGATGCTGATGGGAATGCGGCCCGGACATATGCAATACGCCTGCTTCCAGGGCACTACCGACAGTTTGGAGCAGTATCTGTCGCGTCCGGTGCTCGATTTCGCCCAAAAGAACTACGCGAAATACTTCGAGGCGCCGACCGAGTGGTCGGATGCACCGAGCCTCTCAAGCCTGGAAGACTACGCGCGTACACAAAAGCCAGCGCACTTGCGAAAATAACATTGCACGCGCGGTCTCAGACGCGCTGCAGAATTTCCAGGGCACAGCGTTCGCCGGACTCCATGGCCGATTCCATGCCGACCTCTAGCCGTCGCGTGTGCTCGCCCGCGACATGGACCAGGCCGTGGGGCTTTATGAACTCGTGCGTCCAATCAAAGGCGCGACCCGGTTTGAACTGATGACTGCAGCCGCGAATCAGCGGCACCTGCAGCCAAGAATGCGCGCCAACGAACTCCAGCTGGCCGCGCATCGATGGACGTATTTTCTCCAGATATTCGATGGCGAATCGCCCGCGATCCGCATGCGGCATCGCATCGATGGTTTTCGCACGATCGTTGAACGCCAGGCAGCTGATGAGTTCGCGGCCCCCATCGGCTTCGATCTGCTGTCGAATCAGAGTAAAGACGCTGTCGGTCCACATCGAAGCTTCAATCCCATCGGCCTCCCAGTACTTGCCGCGCGTGCGCAACCAGACCTGACTCTGATTGTGATAAGGCATCTGCCTGACCGATTCGCCCTGCACCGCCGGCCAGTCCGGAATCATGCGAATACCGCGCAAGGCGCCAAAAGGCGCCGCCGCCACCACAAATCGGGCGCGAAAACGGGCGCCGTTTTCGCAAGTTAGGTCGCAGCCGCGCCGCCCCTGACGGACTTCGCGCACCGTATGCTGCATACGCATCGCGTCGCCTAACGCGGCTGCCATCGCTTCGGGAATTACGGAAGCACCGCCTATGGCATGCGCGGATGCCAAAGCAAAGCGCTGAAAAACGTCCATGCTCTTGGTTTCCTCTGTGACCGCCACAGAGCGCACCTCAGCACGAGAGCGCGTGCCCTCCTGCAACATCCGTAAAACCGAAGGAGTTTCCAGGCTGTCGAGCCCCTGCGTCAGGCGTATGAATCGCTGGGCCTCTTCGGATGCGCCTTGTTTGCGCAGCCACCCACCTAACGACAGATCGTAACGCGCCGCATCCGGTTTCAGCCAATCGTCGAGATCGGAAAACGGGGTGCGCTGCTCGACATAGAAACTATTGAGGGCATGCGGCGCGATGCGGCGCTCCTTGTCGGTCAGCTTGTTCAATGGCGACGCCTCCCAAAGGCGGGCCGGCAGCAATGTGTCACCAAACACGAATGAGTAGGGAGCATTGACATGAGCACCGGGCGCAAGCGACACTTTCAGTCGTTGCACAACGTCCCGCACACGCGCGTAGCTGGGACCGATTTGCACGCCTCCAAGATCGGGTTCGAAATGCCATTCGCGCGCTGTATGCACACGGCCGCCGACCCGTGCGCTGCCTTCCAACACGCGCACCTTGAACCCCTCGCCGGCCAGAATCATGGCGGCATTGAGTCCGGCGAGACCGCCGCCGATGATCGCGACGTCACAGGTTTCAATGGAACTTGATCGGTTGGTTGTCGGACTCGTGCCGAGCACTTGCGCCACGCCGCTTCCGGCAACCGCCACCACAAACCCTCGGCGTGACAAACTCATCGGCGTTTTTCCTTGGCTGCCATCGCATTTTCGACGTTACGTAGTAATCCTAACGCGATGTCGCGCCGGGTGGGGTCGGGCTCATGCAGCGCCGCGTGCTCAAGATGTCGTTGTGCATCCTCGAACCGGCCGGCATCAAAGTAGGCCTTGGCAAGCGAAAGCCGCAAAGTAAATGACGATGGAATTTTTTCCAACGCCTGCTCCGCCGGTGAAAACAGCTCGGCCACATTCTCGCCGGCGGCATCGGCCGAATGCAGCAGCAGATTGATCGCTGCGAAATTATCAGGATCCATTTGCAAGGCGCGCCGCGCAAGGGTCGTTGCCTTGCGTCGATAGCCGGCGCGCTCATCCTCGTTGTTTACGCCGAACTCGCGAGTCATCCACGAAAGGGCACAGTAGCGCAGCGCGCGACTGGTTTGCGCACTGGACTCGCACAGTTGCAGATACGGATCTGCGCTAGCATTCTGACCAATCGCCAATTTGGACATTGCCTTGACGGCCGCCGCCTCAGCGCTGCGCGCCAGCGGCATAAGTGCACTGATGTCCTTTTCAAGATCTTCATCACTACGATTGTTCAGACGCACCAGCAAAGCACCGAGTTCGGCGCGTCCTGATTCGGCATCCAAATCCTGCAACGTGGCGGTCTTCAATGACTCCGCTGGCCGTTCAAAGTAGCGATACGGCCACGCCGATCCCATCGAGTAGCGACGTAGCTCAGCCTCCAGTGTGTCGGCACGCGGGCCTAACGCAAATTTCATCGCGTCCCCGAGTTCGATACTCACTCCCTGATTGAGCATCATTTTCTCGAGTGCAGGTGCCAATGTCGGCTCCTTGAGCATGCTGTAGTGCACCAGCAGCCAGGACTGTGCGTAGAAAGACTCGCCGAGTCGATGGCCATTGTATTCAGGCGCACTACGGTCAAGAGACAACACTTGCGGCAGAGGCAACCAGGGCAGATTCCGCAATGCAAAAAAGCGGACCACGGGCACGTCACCAATGCGGGCTTTTTTGCCTTTGAAATTGACGGTCGAAAAGAACTCCGCCAGGCCTTCGTCGTACCAGACTGGCAGCACGGTAGCCCGAGCATTCAAACGCAAATAAAAATGGGTCAGCTCGTGCTGGACAATCTGGCTGTTGCTCATCCAATTGTCGGCACTGCGCGAGTCCACGACTATGTCCATCTCGAAATCGCTTGGCTTGACGAAGCCAACGACATGCTGGCGTTGACGCGTATAACGCCGGAACGAATCAGAATTCAGCACAAAAATTCGTGGTTTGTACGGCGCGGGCTTGCGCAGGATGGCAAAGCGGCTGGTAATGAAACGATAGACTTCGATGGCTTCGAGAACTTCAGACACCTGCTTTTTTGGGGCGTCGCCGATGACAATAAACTCAGAAGTCTCAGCGGTGTACCACTTTTCGGCCGCCTGCACCGGCGCCGAAACGAACAACAGCATGGCAATTGCCAACGACGCACGTGACATTGGCTGACGCTAGCACAGCCATGCCGTGCTTGGTCTATCGATTGACCTACAGGTGTTCGGCTTGCGGTCGCCGGGCACGGATGGCAGCGTTAGCGCGCGTCGCTGTACAGTCTCTTGAGGCGGACTGGACTGGCGCCCGCCAGGTACGCACCGACGATGGCGATGTTACGGACCTGTTGGCGCAACGCGCCGTACTGTTCGAAACGTCGCGACGATGTTGTTAGTGCAGTTTGCAGTTTGACGACCTTGCCCAGCCGCCGAAGCCGGCGCTGAAACTCGATGTCCTCGAGAAACGGCAGATCTGCGAAACCACCAAGTTGCTCAAAACTCGCACGCCGGATGAACAGGCCCTGGTCACCAAAGGTGGTCAACAGCGAGTTAGCGCGGGAACACCAGGAATAGAAACGCAGCGGCATTTTTTGACCATCGAATGCCAGTCGAAAGCTGCCCGCGAGCACCGTCGCATCTCCGAGTGCGGCGGCTATGAGTTGCGGCGTATTGCGCGGCGGCAGCGTATCGCCATGCAGGAAAAACAACTGTGGCGCGCGCGCCGCCGCCGCCCCCATGTTCATTTGCGTGGCACGACCCCGACGACTAGCTAACAATCGCACTTTCGGTGTCGTGCGAATCATTGCCTGGCTGCCATCGGTGCTGCCGCCGTCGGCGAAAATTATCTCGATATCATCACCGAAACCCGCCAGGCTGGCGAGCAGACGCGGCAGATAACGCGATTCGTTGAGAATAGGCACGATAATGCTGAGTACCAGTGTCATGGCTTTTCGTCCCCGGCTTCACTAACGCGGCGCAATGCCAACAACAACTCAGGCAGATCTTTGCGCAGACTTCGGCGCACCAGCCACTGAGGCACAAAAGCCTTGGGCCTGATGCGCACCTCATAGGTCAGCAATGTGCCAACTTTGTCGGCACGCAGCTGCCAGGATCCCTGATTGATCTCGAGATCGCCTGATACTTCCTTGAATTCAACCCGCACTGGTGGCTGGTAGCGGGCCAGAAAAACATAGCGCGTGCGGGGCAGAAACCAGGCGTAATTGATTTCGTGCGCGATCGTCGCAGTACTACGATCCACCGCTGTCTCGAGAACTTTACAAGCGACGAGATTAGGAACAAAGGTCAGAGCACGCGCGCAGTCGGTCATCCAGCCATAGACGGTCTCGGGTCGCGCAGCAATCAACACCGCCGCTCTGGCGCGGCCAGAAGCGCCGGACGGATCGACATCGGCAACAACGACAGTCTCACGCGCCGCCAACTGCTGCATTTGTGCAGCGTCCGGTTCCCAGGCTGTGGCCGCTGTGGCATGCATTGCGCAGGCAATCAGCACCACGCGGCGCACGATCCTAAGGCTCATTGAGGGTCCAGTCATAGTCGAGATAGCGGATCTTGTTAGCGGGGTCGCGCACCGCTGCCGCCAGTGACGGATCCGCTGCCTGGCGCGCGACGAATTCTCTGACGCCACCTGCCGGTGCGAAGTCTTCGGCAAACCACTTAAAAATGCTGGAGATCGCCAGACGACGGTTCGCAGGCGCCCAGTTCAATCCGTGGACTCGATCGCCGAGGAAAATGCGCGCCTGATCATCGAGCTGGCGGCCAAGTCGCGCGCCTACAAATGGCTCGGCTCGCAATGGCGGGCAGCCCCGAGCGGCGCAGACCAATGCCATGTGGACGCGCGGATCGCGAAAATCTGGCCGCAAAATATCGTGCTCGATACTGTCCAGTGATCGCGTCTGACCGGCGACTGTGTGCCGGGACGCCTTGAACGCACCTGAAATTTGCCAGATCGAATTGGCGGGAAATGCCAGACCGACCAACGAGCCGCGAGACAGCGGATAGTGGTCGACAATCGTCGCGAGGATGCCGGCATTGTAGGCGTTGATCCAGAACGCCATCTGCTGCTCGCGGCTGGCGGCGCTGATCGTCGCTGCAGAAACCGCAGCCAGTTGTTGACGATACCTGTCTAACAGGCGCCGGTCACGCTGCAATGCGCGATAGTCGACCTGGCCGTCACGTACCGCGCTTTTCAGGACGTCGGCAAACTGCCGGTGTTCGTGGTCAAACGGCGCAGCCGCCTGCTGCGGCAACGTTGCCGGAGACGCCAGGAACAGACACATGCATAACCACTGTTTTGCCCACATCACATCAATGACCGGGCAGATGGCAGGATTGTTTCAGTGACCAGCACTTTCGCTGCATGAAGACCCAAACTTGAAGCAACTGAAACAGCGGTGGTGGCGCAACATGACGCGCTTGCCGAGGCTCTCTGCCAGGCTACCGCCTTGGTCATAGTCCGGATCGTCATCAACCAAGGTGCAGGCATAGACCCGCATGCGCCCGCCCTGCTTGACGACCATCTTGCTGAAAGCACACATGAACTCGCGTCGCGTAGCTTCGTTTTGGTAAGTCGTCATGCAGGACTGAGTGACATAAGGCACGTCGCGCACCTGGTCCGGGGTGCCGAAATCCGGGAAAAACACGATTCGCGTATCGGCAGCCATCTTGTTTGCGACACAAAGTCGCGAGTACTCGGCATCGATGGCCGCGCGATCCTCGCCGGGCGTCATCTGGCGGGCGATGGAAACGCGAAAACCCGTTGCCGCAAGGCGGCTCGCTGTATCCCAACTGATGGCAAAATTGCCGACACCGCGGCCCGCATCATGCCGCACGGCATCCGGCCAATCGATGCTGATCCGGAAACTAAGTCTGTTAGGTCGCGACAACAACGGCAACAACTGCGAAATGCGCTTCGGCAGTGCACCCACGCCATTCGTGAGCACTAGGCATGGCGCGCGCTGCAAGGCTGCGTCCAGGATTTTGACGATGTCCTTGATCAGAAAGGGCTCGCCGCCCGTAAAGGAAAACTGCTGCACCCCGAGTTGCATGGCTTCATCGAGGAATGGCAGCGTGTCCTGCAGTGTGATGCGCTGCAACCGGTTATCACCGGGCTTGCTGCCTTCCAGACAAAACGGACATGCCAAATTACAGGCAGTGCCAGTGTGGAACCAAAGTTCACTGAGTGTATGTGGCTGAATGTAGCCGCGCGGATTGCCGCGCGGTGTTAGCAACCAGTCGCCGGATGTCGATGTGGCCATGGGCTAGTCTCGGCCCCGATACCAGAGCGCGAGCCGATCGGTGGAAATACCGAGCGCATAGCCGAATGCTAACAAGCGATTTACCAGTGTCTGGATCCAATAGCCACGCTGATCCCAGCGGCGGGAGTCAACGACGATGCATTCGGGCAATGCCACGAAATTCCCCTGGCGACGCAGGGCCTTAACCAACGGGACTTCTTCGAACAGGGGCGTGGCCGAGAATCCCGGAGTAAAGTCATACACCGAGCGTTGTGCGAACAGGCCCTGGTCACCATACACGGTCCCGAGACGGCAACGCCAGCGCACACATTGCTCGATGATGCGTTTACGCAAAGTAACAACACCTGAAAAGCGGAACTGAAAGTAACCACTGGCGGCGCCCGCCGCTAACGCCCGATGGATCGCTCTGGTTGCATTGGCAGGCAAGCGTGCATCGGCGTGCAGAAACCACAATATGTCCCCTTTTGCGTCAGCCGCTCCGGCGCGCAATTGCTGGCCGCGACCGGCTGGCGCGATCAAATATCGCGCACCCGATTCTGCGCATACCCGGCCAACATCACCTTGGCTGACATCATTTGGCTGCATGACCCCGTTTACGACGATCACTTCGGCGGGCTGCGGTTCCTGTACAGCCAGCTGCGCGAGCAAAGCGACCAGCGCCGCGGTGTCGTTCAATACGGGGATAATCACGCTCAGTGCTCCCGTTTCTTCAATTAGCGTGTCTTGGCCAGCCACCAGCGCAGTGTAGCTGCGGCGCGTGGTGTTAGGCGCGTGCGATTCCAGGCATCCGCAAGGCGGCGCAAATATTCAGAACGGGTTGGGTATGGCAGCACCAGCGAACCCAGAGACCCCAGACCTTTGCGCAGCGTCATCAGCAGAACGAGCGGCGCAATCTGCTCGCCTGCGTCCTTACCGATCACGGTCGCGCCGAGAATACGATCGGAGCCTTGTGCTACCAGCACTTCGGCGTAGCCGTCAGCGCCGTTGTCGGTGCGCCCTCGGTCAAGATCACCAAACTCGAAACGCAAGGCCTGAAACGCAGTTTTTGCATGTTCAAGTTGTGCACGACTTGCGCCCACGTGCGCGAGTTCGGGTTTGGTGTAGGTGCACCAGGGAATGATCAAAGAGTCGGTACTAGCTCTGCCAAAAAACAATGCGTTCCGAATCACAATGCGGGCCTGGGCATCGGCGCTGTGTGTGAACTGCAATTGTGAGCAGACATCACCGGCTGCAAATATATGGCGTACGCTGGTTCGCAATTGCGCGTCGACTTCGATACCGTCCCGCGGATCGAAGCGCACGCCCGCGGCCTCCAGGCCCAGGTCTTCCAGATTGCGCCGCCTGCCGGCAGCCACCAGCAGCGCATCGCAGTCGAGCTGGCGACCGTCGCTGAGCGTCAAACGACGCACATCGCCGTGCCGTTCAACGCGTTCGAGCTTGGTCGCCAGCAAAATCTGCACGCCGTCGGCGATCAGTGCGGCGCCGACCAGAGCGGCTGCGTCGGGCTCATCGTTCGGCAGGATACGCGGCGCTGCCTCCAGCAGCATCACCTGCACGCCCAGACGCGCAAAGGCCTGAGAGAGTTCACAGCCGATTGGACCCGCGCCTAACACAACGAGCCGGCGTGGCGCCTGCTGCAGATCGAACACCGATTCATTGGTCAATGGCCCGGCCTCGGCAAGGCCCGGGATTCCTGGCATGGACGCACGCGCCCCGGTGGCGATCACGAACTTGCGGCCACGCAGCACTGTATCGCCGACTTGTACGGTCTTTGGTCCGGTAAAACGTGCCGCGCCGAGAAACACATCGACGCCCGCTGCGCAATAGCGCGCCACCGAGTCATGCGGCGCGATCGCAGCACGCACCGCACGCACTCGCTGCATGGCAGTATCGAAATCCGCACCGGAAGTGGCCGCCGCCAACAGCGTTTTGGACGGCACGCAGCCAACATTGAGGCAATCGCCCCCCATGGCATGGCGTTCTACCAGCGCCACTTTAGCGCCAAGTCCTGCGGCCGCAATCGACGCCACCAAACCCGCAGGCCCGGCACCGATAACCACCATGTTGTACGACGGCGCAGGCGCGGGATTGTGGTAATCGGCGGGAAATACACTGTCGCGCCAGCGTTGCTGCAACAAATCGTCCTGAACGCTCATGTATTCGCATCCCTAACATTGATTTCACGTGCCAGTTCGCGCCCGGCCAGACGCGTCACCAGTATCGTCACCGCGATGGTGGCTGCGAATCCGATAGCTAACAAAATCCAGCCGTTGGCACCGATATCGACCTTGCCGGAAAGTGCCTGCGCCAGACTGGCCGCGGCAGTACCCGCATACACATAGGCCAGCGTACCCGGCATCATTCCAAGCCATGAGGCAGGGATATAGTCACGCACTCGCACTGCGCTGACACCATAGGCATAGTTCAGCAGGAAAAACGGGAATAGCGGCGACAGTCGCGTCAGTAACACGATCCAGAAGCCGCGCTGGTGCAAACTGCGGTCCAAAGCGCCGAAGCGCGGCCAGGCTTCGATTTTGCGCGATACCCAATTTCGCGCCAGAGTGCGGCCGACAAAGAACGCCGCTGTCGCGCCCAGCGTGCTGGCCAATGACACCAGGGCGAATCCTTTGCCAAGGCCAAAAATTGCGCCAGCGGCAATTGTCAAAGGCAGTGCTGGCAGGAAACAGACGGTCGCGATCACGTACACCGCAATGAATAGCAGCCACGCTGTGCCGGGGTTGACCTGCGTCCAGGCAAGAAAGACTGCCAGCCATTCGCGTACTGGCAACAACCAGACAATGATCACGAGACACGCAGCTAACAGCAATGCAAAGATGCGATTGCGACTCATGGCACTTCGGCCTTGACCAGATCACGCGCCAAAGCCACCAGCCGGCGCCGCGCTGGCCGCGCGTCGTCCCGCAGACTTGTGCCTGCTTGCCGCAGGCTGGCCAGATCATCGACATCAAAGGTTCCACGGGTCATAGACACTCCCTGTCCTGCCGAGCTGCAGCGATCGCGCAGCGCGCACCCTAACAAATGACTGCTCCATGGCAGATCCGTGAGCAGCGGCCAGGGTTGGCGTGCGGCCATCGCCACTACGCCGCCGTCGTCCGCGGGCGAAAGCGCCACATCGGCATGTTGCAACATCGCCAAGATTGCGTCCAATAGCTCTTGATCGAGCGCCGGCGCGTCACTGCCGATAAATACCAACTTCTGGTAACCGACTGCGCGCAGTGCAGCATCGACCCCCATAATGCGCTCGCCCAAATTTCCCAAGGGCTGTACCAGCACCTGGACCAACCGCATCGTGTTAGTTCGGGTCGCATGTACGCCGGCTGGACTGACCCGTAAATCGCGGGCCTGATCTTCGGCCCAGCCTATTTCGTCGCTGTCGGTGACCGCCAACGCCACGTCACCCACCCACGCGGCGATGTCCTCACGCGCGCAGTCCCAGAGGGCAGCAGCAACCCGCGCAGCAGCGTCCACTCCGATATCGCGCGCCAGCCGTTGCTTGCCAACGCCCGCCCGCGGCCAACGGCAAAAAACCACCAGACAGGGAGTGTCATTGGACATACTGATATCGGACCAGGACTTTGCACAGAATATTGCATCATGCTATTGATTCATGCTGCATTCACTTCATGACCTTAGACTGAGATCCGCCATGTCAGCACTGAAATTCTGGAGCGTCGGCGCCTTACTGGCGGTCACTTTGGCCGCAACACCCGCGCACGCATTTCGCTGCGGATCGCGATTGGTCAGTGAGGGTGACAGCCGCGCCGAAGTTCGCGCCAAGTGCGGCCAACCTGCCGACATCGATCACCGTGCCGTGTGGCGGCAACCCGTAGTGTGGCTGCATGGCCGGCCCTATCACCTCGGCCATGACCAGATTGAGGTGCCGATCGAAACCTGGGTCTATAATCTCGGGCCCAACAAATTGATGCGGCGACTGCGATTTGAAGACGGCCGTGTCGTTGAAATCGAGACTCTGGGCTATGGCTACTACGAATCCGCAACTTCGTCCCATACGGTCCGCTGACAACCCCGCGATCGCAGCCATCATCCGCACCGTGATGCCCGAATTCGGCGCCAGCGGTCCCGGTTTCGCCATCAACGACGACGAAGTCGACTGTATGTACGAGACCTACAGCCAGCCCGGCAGCCGATACTTTGTCATCGCTGACGGCAGTCAAGTGTTAGGCGGTGGCGGCATCGCGCCTTTGTCCGCAGTTGACCCAGACCAACCGACGACTTGTGAATTGCGCAAAATGTATTCGCTACCGGAAGTCCGCGGTCACGGCTTCGGCAGGCAGATGCTGACGACTTGCCTCACGGCGGCCCGCGAGCTCGGCTACCAGCGCTGCTATCTCGAAACGCTGACCGGCATGAACGCAGCCCAGCACCTATACCAGCGTTTTGGATTCGAAAAGCTCTGTGGCCCGTTAGGCAAGACGGGCCACTTCAGCTGTGACCGGTATTACCTGCTGGAACTCTGAGCGTTGACGTTAGCAATCCAGCGATCGATTTTTGCTTCCAGCACATCGAGCGGCAGACTGCCATCGCGCAGCATCTGGCTGTGAAATGCCTTGATGTCGAATTTCTGTCCTAACAACTTCTGCGCGTGTGCACGCATTGCCGTCATACGCAGCTGCCCCACTTTGTAGGACAGCGCCTGGCCGGGCCAGGCGATGTAGCGTTCAACTTCGGCTTCAATATCGCTGGCCGCCATCGACGAGTTGTCGCTCATGAACTGGATGGCCTGCTCGCGTGACCAGCCTTTGGCGTGGATGCCCGTGTCGACGACCAGTCGCATCGCGCGCAGCATCTCGTCGCTAAGCCTTCCGTACCATTGGTATGGATCCTTGAACAGACCGAGTTCCTTACCAATCGATTCGCAATAAAGAGCCCAACCTTCTGCATACGCGGTGTAGCCGCCGAAACGGCGGAAGCGTGGCAAGTCCGTCAATTCCTGCTGAATCGATATCTGAAAGTGATGACCTGGCGCTGCCTCGTGCAACGACAGCGTCTCCATGCCAAAAATGGGTTGGGCCGAGAGATTGTAGGTGTTGATGTAGAAAATGCCGGGGCGCTTGCCGTCGGCCGACGACGGCTGGTAGGACGCCCCAGGTGCCGACCGGGCACGGAACGGTTCGACCGCACGAACTTCATAGTCTGCCTTGGGGAAGTCCGCAAACATGGCCGGCAGCAGTGCTGCGATACGCGCTTTGAGCGCGCGGTAGTCGTCTAACAATTTGTCGGCGTTGGGCGCGACAAAGCGCTGATCGGACTGTAAAAAGCGGAAGAATGAACGCAGATCACCGCTGAAACCAACCTGCTGGCGTACCTGCTCCATGTCGCTGCGAATACGTGCGACTTCAGTCAACCCGACTTGGTGGATTTCATTTGCTGTCATTTGCGTGGTTGTTTGCCTCGCAATGCGGAAGTTGTACCAGGCCTCACCTTCGGGCAAAGCAGACCAGGCAACCGAGACGCGAGTCGCCGGCAGATACTCATTTTCGATGAAATCCGCGAGCTTGCGATAGGCAGGCAGAACTTTGTTAGACAGGGCGTCGGCGTACGCAAGTTCCAGGCGGGCTTGGTCGGCTGCGGAAAAAGATTGTGGCATCGCCTTCAGCGGCTGCCAGAACACGCTTGCGCGCGCATCAGCAACGCCGATTTCTCGCAGCTGCGGTACGGTTTTCAACATCAACACACGGGGTTGCACCACGCCGCGACGCATTCCTTCGCGCATGGCCGCAATCGCCGAATCGCTCCAAGTGACAAAACCGCCCAGGCGTTTGAGGAAATTGTCGTAGTCGAGAACGGTGCGGAATGGCTGCGCACTCGCACCCGACCCTAACACGGCGATGGTGGAGGCCATGCTGTCCATCTGATCGATTGGCAACAAGCGTTCCGGGTAGCGCGCGCCTGCCAACGACTGCTCGCGTTCACTGACGAAAACGTCGAAACTGATTCGATCAGGTCCCTGAAGATCTTTGAACCCGACCGCTCGTGCGCGCGCAAGATATCGCCGGTCGATATCCAGTGCTGCGCGCTCGAACTCAACGGTTGCGGGATTCTCGAGGCGGTCGTTGTAACGCTCATCGCCCAGATATGTGGCGCTTAACGGCGACAGACGCAGCTGCTCTTCGAAAAAATCTTCGTAGACCTGGCGCAACAACGAACTGCTGGACTGGTTGGCGACAGGATTGGTCGCACAAGCCGCTAACGCAGTAATGACCGACACTAACAGCATGGTTGGCGTTCTTTTCATGTCACGATCCTTCGAGTCATAAAACGATAGCGCCACAGCAACAACGCGGCGCAAACTAACAGGCCAGCAATCAGCGCCGCCCAGATACCTGGCACGCCAAGACGTAGTTTGAATCCCCAATACCAGGCCAATGGCATAGCCACACACCAGTATGCAAATACCGTCAACGCCATGGGTATTCTCGCATCCCGGAAGCCGCGAAGCGCGCCTGCTGTGCCAACCTGCAAACCATCTGCCAGCTGAAACGCAGCAGCGTAGAGCAGCAATTGCGCCGCAATCAGCTGCAGACCCGTGTCATTGGTGTACAGCGCAGCTACTTCTTGGCGTACCGCAATCAAAAGCAGCGCTGAGAGCAGCATGAATGCTGCACAGGCGCCAATTCCCACCCAGCCGGCGCGCGCGCCGCCTGGACGATCGCCTGCGCCCAACAGATGCCCCACATGAATGGTGGTGGCTGAATGCAATGACAATGGCACCATGAACATCAGTGACGCATAGCTGATAGCGATCGCATGCGCGCCCATAGTGTCCGCACCTAACGTACCAGCCATCAGGCCGGCGGCACCGAACAAAGCGCCTTCTGCCAGTACGCTGCCCGAAATCGGCAGTCCCAGGCGCAACATGTCGCGCAACAATGCAACGTCCGGCGCATCAAGGCGTTGCAGAGGCTGGTAGGGTTTGTAAATACGGTGACTGCGGACATGCAGGATCATGAAAAGCAGCATCAACCATTGCACCAACGCGGTTGCCACACCGCAACCGACCGCACCTAGCGCCGGCATGCCAAACTTGCCGTATATAAAGACATAGTTGCCGGCGATGTTGGCCAGAAAACCGAGCAATGCCGCCCACATGATCGGGCGGGTCCAGCCGACTCCTTCGCTGCAAAAGCGCAGCACCAAAAATCCCATGGTCGCCGGAATGCCAAAGGCCGCGGCCTGTACGTAGGCGGCAGCGAGATTCGCAGTGGCAACCGGCATGCCAATCGCCCGCAATGCCGGGCCTGTTAGCATCAGACAGGAAACGATAACGGCCGCGACCATCACAGCCAGCCAGAATCCCTGGCGAAAAAGTCGTGTGACATCGCCATCACGCTGGCCTCCATAGGCATGTGCCACGGCTGGCGACAGCGACATCAGTAGCCCCAGCCCGCCAAGGTAAAAGATGCCGAGAAAATTGGCACCAGCCGCCACCGCCGCCAAGGCATCGGTGCCGAGCTGCCCCGCCATAATGGTGTCGGTTGCGGTCATGCCGGCCAACGACAGGTTCGTGACGAGCAAGGGACCAGCAAACCCCGAAATAGTACGGAGATCTGTCAGTACCTGCGGCGAGCGTGGTCGGACGGTCATGAACGTGGGAAGATTACGGCGGATCGCGAATTGTAGCCTTATGTTTCAAGGCGCGACGCCGATACAGGTATTTGCTTGAAATTCGCCTGGAGCTAACGCATGTTGGTCGGAAACACGGTTCGAAGAGTGGCGGTACTGGGCGGTGTGCGCATACCGTTCGCACGCAGCAACACTGCATACATTAATGTCAGCAACCAGGACATGCTAACGGCCACGCTAAACGGTGTGGTTAACCGTTTTAAACTGCAAGGCCAAAGACTCGGCGATGTGGTCGGTGGCGCGGTGCAAAAGCATTCTCGCGATTTTAATCTGGTGCGCGAGGCCCTGCTGTCGAGCGCGTTGGATCCACAGACGCCTGGTCTTGACCTGCAGCGCGCCTGCGGCACCAGCCTGGAGGCTGCTATTCTGATCGCTAACAAAATTGCGCTGGGCCAGATTGATGTGGGTATCGGTTGCGGCGTTGACACCGTCAGTGATCCACCGGTGGTGTTTCCAGCGTCGTTTCGCAAGTTGCTGATGACCGCCAATCGTGGTCGCAGCACCTGGCAGCGAATCGCGCCATTTCTAAGCGTCCGACCGAAGCACTTCAAGCCAGTGTTCCCAGGCATCGAAGAACCGCGCACCGGCCTTTCCATGGGGCAGAGCTGCGAGCTGATGGCCAAGACCTGGAAGGTCACCCGCCAGGAGCAGGACCAGCTCGCCTACGAGTCGCATGTGAAAGCCGCAGCGGCCTGGAAAGATGGCTTTTTCAACGACTTGGTCGTGCCGTTTGAAGGTCTAACGGCAGACAACAACGTGCGCGCCGACAGCTCACTCGAAAAACTTGCGAAGCTGCGTCCTGTCTTTGATACTAACAACGGCACCATGACGGCCGGCAATTCCACACCTCTGACCGACGGCGCTTCGGCTGTTCTGCTGGCCTCCGAGGAATGGGCGCGGGCTCATAGTATACCGGTGCAGGCCTGGATCACGTTCGGTAAAGCCTGGGCCGTTGACTTTGTGGGCGCAAAGGAGGGTCTGTTGATGGCACCCGCCTACTCCGTTGCGGCGATGCTGAAAGATGCGGGCCTTGGTCTGCAGGACTTTGACTTCTATGAAATTCACGAAGCGTTTGCTGCGCAAGTACTTTGCACGCTGAAGGCCTGGGAATCAGCGGAGTTCTGTCGCGAACGACTCGGACTGTCAGCCCCGCTCGGCAGCATCGACCGCAATAAACTCAACGTCAAAGGCAGCAGCGTTGCGGTTGGGCATCCGTTTGCGGCAACCGGCGGGCGTATTGTCGGCACGCTCGCAAAACTATTGGCGACGACGCCGGGCGCCAAACGCGGCCTGATTTCGGTCTGCACCGCCGGCGGTATGGGCGTAACTGCGATCCTCGAAAAAGCCTGACACTGTCGGGCGCATTTGTTAGAGGCTACTGTAGCGCATAGAAATTGCCATCCATGCTGCCGATGAACACGACGCCGTTGTCAACGACAGGCGACGCCATGAACGCGCCAATCTGCGTGAACCGATAGAAATCGATGTACATGTCCTGAAAATCTCCGAAAACCGGCGTGAACGCGTCCTGATTCAGGCTGCCATCCGGGCTCAGAAGATTGCCGCTATTCTGCTTTGACGCGGGCGTTTGAAATTGCCACTGCAGTCTGCCCGTTTTTGCATCCACCGCGTACAGCTTGCCGTTGTGACTGCCGAAATAGGCGCTTTCGCCAGCGAGCGCCGCGGAAGAAAACACATATGACTTGGCATCAAAATTGAACCGTAATCTGCCGCTCTTGGCATCGAGCGCCATGAAACGCGAACTGTCCGAGGTACCGACATAAACAACACCGTCACGCACGGCGGGTGTGGCGTTGACCCAGGATTTGCTGGTTGGGTAGTCCCATTTTTTTTCGCCGGTGTTAGCATCAATCGCATAGACATGCGAGTCGCGACAACCGACGTAGACCACGCCGTCAACAACCGCTGGCGAAGACTGGAAGCCTTCCTGATTGTGAACTGCCGGATCCAAACCGGCTTTGAAGACCCACCGCTGTCGACCAGTGTCGGCGTCGATCGCATAGAGCCGGCTGTCATAGCTGCCTATGAAAACTGTCCGGTTCGCGACCGCTGGTGACGCGTGTACTACGCCTCCGGTTGAGAATTTCCATTGCAACACCCCGGTCTCTGCATCGACGGCGTAGACGCCGCCATCGCCGCTGCCAAAATACACCTTGCCGTCGGCAACCGCTGGCGAGGACAGGTAGAGATCCCAGGCATCTGGAATCGTCTGCTCGGATGGCGGATAGCCGTGGAGATTCTTCGCCTCGAATTTCTTGTCGTATTCAGCGACGAATACCCATTTGGGTTTGCCGGTCGCAAGATCCAGCGCCACCAGCGCGCCCGTTGAGGAAACGAAGTACAGAGCCTGACCACTGATCGCTGGCGACGAGGCAATTGCCCGGCTCGACTTGAAATTCCACTTTTCCCGACCCGTTTCCTGATCGATCGCATACAGGCGACCGCTGAAATCGCCGACGAACACAGTGCCTGAGGCGATAGCTGCCGAACCCACGATCGGTCCCTGCGCCTTAAAGGACCATTTGACGCCGTTGAACCGCGTCGGACCTGGAGCCGCAAAGATGCCAGCGCGGCTATTGTCGCCGTGAAAGCTTGTCTGCGCGGCAACGACAGACACCTGGCTGACACATAAAAGCACATACGCGAGAATCTTCATCGGGGAAATGTAGCACCTTGACGCACTAACAAATCCCTCTAACACCGAGAAATACACGACCCGCAAAGCGCACTTCTATCTCGCAATCATCCAGCGCCTGGCGGCAAGATCGCCGCCATGGAACGGCCCCAAGACAGGCCGTTGCGCCGGCAGGTATCATGGGCCGCTGGCACACCTTCGAATTGAAAAGAGGTTCCCCATGGGCGAAATGACAACCCTGATGGCCCGCGACGGTCATGAGTTTCAGGCCTGGCTATGCAATCCAAAAGGTCCGCCGCGCGGCGCGGTGGTCGTCATCCAGGAGATCTTCGGTCTGAATAACCACATCAAGGCGGTTGCCGACAGCTATGCAGAGGCAGGATTCCTGACAATTGCCCCCAGCATGTTCGATCGGATCCGCCGAGGCATCGAACTCGGTTACTCACCACCCGAAATCCAGGAGGGCGTCGGCTATATGATGCAGACAACGCGCGAGCAGGCGCTCGCGACGATGGCGGCCTGCGTGGCGGTGGTTAAACATGCCGGCAGGGTCGGCGTAGTCGGCTATTGCTGGGGTGGCGTGTGCGCCTGGTGGGCAGCCTGCGAACTGCCGATCGCGGCCGCTTCTTCCTATTACGGCGGCGGCATTCCTAACAATCTGGAAAAAACCCCGAAGGCACCGACGATTTTTCATTTTGGCGAAAAGGATGGCCACATCCCGATGAGCGCAGTCGAGCAAGTCCGCCAGGCCTATCCAGCTGGCGTGTATTACACGTATCCAGCGGGTCATGGATTCAATTGCACCGAACGCGCTGACTACGAACCCGGCAGTGCAGCGCTTGCGCGCCAGAGAACACTGGATTTCTTTACCGAACGCCTCCAACCACGGTAGCAACATGGCCGCTTTTACTCTTCGCGACCCATCGCTGCTTCGCGACCAGGCTTTCATCAACGGCATCTGGTGCAAAAGCGACGGCGGCAGTGCCACGGTGATCCGCAATCCGGCTGACGACACAGCGATCGCTTCCGTACCCGACATGGGCGCCACGGAGACCAAGCGCGCGATCGAGGCGGCGGCAGCGGCACTGCCAGCCTGGGCTGCCCGCACAGCCAAAGATCGCAGCCAGTTGCTACGTCGCTGGTCCGAGTTGATGCTGGCTAACAGCGACGATCTGGCAACGTTGATGACCGCCGAACAGGGCAAGCCGCTCGCCGAGGCAAAAGGCGAAGTGGCTTATGCAGCTTCGTTCTTCGAATGGTTTGCCGAGGAAGGTCGCCGGCTTTACGGTGAAACCATACCGGGGCACCAACCGGACAAGAGACTAATGGTATTGCGCCAGCCGATTGGCGTCGTCGGCGCTATCACACCTTGGAATTTTCCAGCCGCGATGATTACCCGCAAAATAGCTCCCGCGCTGGCGGCAGGTTGCACGGTTGTCAGCAAGCCGGCTCCGCAAACGCCCTTTTCGGCGCTCGCGCTGGCAGAACTGGCAGTCCGCGCCGGAATTCCGGCGGGCGTGTTTAATGTGGTCACCGGCGATGCCAAGGCCATCGGTGGCGTTTTGACCAGCCATCCGCTAGTCCGCAAGTTTACCTTCACCGGTTCTACAGCCACCGGTCGCATTCTGTTAGCTCAGTGCGCAACCACAGTCAAGAAAGCATCCATGGAGCTGGGTGGCAATGCACCCTTTATTGTTTTTGATGACGCCGATCTGGATGCGGCCGTGGTTGGCGCCATGGCCAGCAAGTACCGCAATACCGGCCAGACTTGCGTTTGCGCGAATCGCTTTTATGTACAGGACGGCGTCTATGAATCTTTTGCAGCAAAACTGGTCGCAGCAGTCAACAAGCTGCAGGTTGGCGATGGCCTGAAGAGCCCGACCGATCAGGGCCCACTGATCAACTCGTTGGCGCTTGCAAAAGTTGAAAGCCATGTCGGCGATGCAGTTGCCAAGGGCGCAAAAATTGCGACCGGGGGTGCGCGACA
>JAYVJR010000153.1:0-10627 GCA_043769085.1 Gammaproteobacteria bacterium | reverse complement strand
CGGCGAGAAGATCAGCCGCACGATCGGCCAGTTCCCGGTCACCGCGGGCGGCGAATACACGATGGTGAAATTCAAGGACGAAACCTTCGTCGCCTACAGTGCGGCGGGCGCCAAGTCCGAAAACCTCGACAACATCATTGCGTATTTCATCCAGGAGACCGTAGCGCCGGCGCGTCTTGCCGGTGAGATTCTGTTAGTGCAGGAGACACTCGATCAGTCGAAGGAAAATCGTAAAGCCTGGATCTATAACCCGGGCCAGCGACGTGTGCGGCGCGCGCCGGACGTGGCTTACGACAATCCGGGCACAAACTCGGACAACCTGCGTACCTCCGATCAGTTCGATATGTACAACGGTAGCCCGCAGCGCTATGACTGGAAGCTCGTGGGCAAGCGCGAAATGCTGGTGCCCTACAACTCCTACAAGCTGCAGAGCCCGACGCTTAAATACAAGGACATCCTGACCAAGAATCACATCAATCAGGATCAGGCGCGTTACGAACTGCATCGCGTCTGGGTGGTGGATTCAACACTGAAATCTGGCACCAGCCACCTCTACAAGCGCCGCACGTTGTACGTCGATGAGGACAGCTGGCAGATCCTGGCGGTCGATTGTTATGACAGTCGCGGCCAGCTCTATCGTGTGCAGGAAGGTCATGTGATCAACTTTTACGATGTGCCGACCATTTGGACGGTCGCGGAACTCGTCATGGACTTGACCAACGGTCGTTACCTGGCGCTGGGACTCGGCAATGAAGAAAATGCCAGTCGCAATTTTATGTTGCAACGGACCACAGCGGATTACCAACCCGCGACGTTGCAGCGCCGTGGCGTGCGCTGATCGCTGGAGATAGAGCGGATTAGCCCCATACGACGGGCCGGTTAGCTGAAAAGCTGCCGGCCCGTTTTTTTGGGCCTGTTAGCAGGGGTGTCTTATGCAGTCGATTCGTTCAAGCGCGGTGTTAGCCATGATCTGCGCAGCGGCTTTGCTGACTACGGCCACGCATGCCGGATCCGCATCGGCCGATGGTGCATCGGTTGTCGCGCCGTTGGCAAAGCGTTCACTGTTGCTCGATGTAGCGCGGGCCGGCGAACGACTCGTCGCGGTCGGTGAGCGGGGTCATATACTGCTGTCTGACGATCAGGGCCGCACCTGGACGCAGTCGGATGCGGTGCCATCGAGAACCACGCTGACCGCTGTGACTTTTGCTAACAGCGATGAGGGCTGGGCTGTCGGCCACGACGAGATTATCCTGCGCACGGAGGACGGTGGCAAAAACTGGCTGGCCGCCAATTTCCGTCCGGAGAGCCAGCAACCGCTGCTTGACGTCTGGTTCGAGAATGCCAGCCATGGCCTCGCAGTGGGCGCGTATGGTTCGGTCTACGAAACCCGCGACGGTGGCCGTGCCTGGCAGGCCCGCAAGTTTTCGTACCAGGCGCTGCCTGCGGCTAAAAAATCCAAGGATGACGAGCAGGATGTTCCGCCGGACTACCATCTCAATAAAATTATCGCGGCAGGCACGCGGCTCTTTATTGCTGCGGAAGCCGGGCAAATGTTTCGCTCCGATGACGGCGGAAAGAATTGGCAGCAACTGCCGTCCCCGTATAACGGCTCGTTTTTCGGTTTGTTAGCATTGGATGTCGATAACTTGTTCGCGTTTGGGCTGCGCGGCAATACCTTTCGCAGCGCCGATGGCGGCCTGAGTTGGCGGCAGGTGGCGAGTGGTGCTACCGCGATGCTGACGGATGGTTTCGCGCGCGCTGATGGTTCGCTGGTGCTGGTGGGTCTGTCTGGCACGGTGCTGTCGAGCGCTGACCAGGGGTCGAGCTGGACCCTGCACCAACAGGCAGACCGCAAGGGCATCTCGGCGGCCCTGCCGCTTGCTGATGGGGAACTAATCGTCGTCAGCGAATCCGGCGTACGTCGCATTGCAATTACAGGCAGGTAATCATGGCAGCTGGAGCTAACATGGAGAGCAGTTCCGCCTTCTCGCTGGCCATGGAGAAGGTCATCTTTGCACGTCGCGGTCTGGTGATCGCGCTGTTTGCAGTGATCACAGTGATTATGCTGACGATTCTGCTGCGCGGCTTGCGTATCGACGCATCCTTCACCAAGCAGCTGCCACTCCAGCATGAGTACATGCAGACTTTTACCAAACATCAGGTGGAGTTTGGTGGCGCCAACCGTATGCTGGTTGCGATCATGGCGCGCGACGGCAACATGTTTCAGCCAGATTTTTTTGCCGCACTCAAGAAAGCGACGGATGAAGTGCTGGTCATGGATGGTATCGACCGAGGTCGCGTGCAGTCTCTGTTCACGCCTAATGTCCGGTACATCGAAGTCGTCGAAGATGGCATTCAGGCAGGCAACGTCATCGACGCGGAATTTCAACCGACCCCTGAATCCATGGCGCGTGTGCGCGAGAATATTCTGAAGGCCGGCATCGTCGGCCGCCTGGTCGCCAACGATTTTTCCGGCGCCCTGGTCAGCGCGATCGTCCTCGAAAAGGACGCCAATGGCAAACCGATCGATCCGATTGCCGTTGCCGAGCAGCTGGAGCGCAAAGTGCGCGACGCCATTCAGAGCCATTCGGTCGACGTGTCGACCAAGGCCACTGGCATGGATGTTCACATGATTGGCTTTGCCAAAGTGGTGCACGACATAGCGCAGGGCGCGGCCTCCGTGGTGACCTTTGCGGCCGTCACCATTGCGCTGACACTGCTGTTCGTCTGGATTTATTGCCAGTCGATCCGTGTTGCGCTGGTGCCTGTCGTTTGCTCCGTGATCGCTGTCATCTGGCAACTTGGCACGCTGGTCATTTTTGGCTACGGCATCGATCCGTTAGGTTTGCTGGTACCGTTCCTTATTTTCGCGATTGGGGTCAGTCACGGCGTGCAGAAGATTTCTGCGGTCACGGACGCGGCGCTGGAAGGATTGGGACCGGAGCCGGCTGCGCGCCGCACTTTCCGGCAGTTGCTTTTGCCGGCAGTGGTTGCTCTGTTAGCCGATCTGGTCGGGTTCATTACGATTCTATATATCCCGGTCCAGGTGATTCGTGAAATGGCGATCACCGCCAGTATCGGCGTCGGCATTGTCATCCTCACCGATCTCATTTTGCTGCCGGTGCTGGTGTCTTACGTCAAGTTCGACGAGGGTTATCGTGGCCGGCTGGCCCGCCGTCAGGAAATGTTGCGTGGCTGGTGGCAGAAGCTGTCGGTCATCACGGAAAAAGGTCCCGCAGCGGTAATCATTGGCATCGCCATCGTGTTAGCCGGGCTCGGCTGGTGGAAAGGTCGCGAGGCGGTGATTGGTGATGCCACGGTCGGCGTGCCGGAACTACGGCCCGATTCGGTTTACAACCAGGACACCAATATCATTACGTCGAAATTCTCCATCGGCGTCGATATTCTCACGGCGATCGTCGAGACCAAGGAGCCGGCCTGCGTCAGCTATGATCTGATGAAGTCCATCGACAATTTCTCGTGGCGCATGCAAAACGTCGAAGGCGTTCAGGACGTTATTTCGTTGCCATACATTGCCAAGCAGGCAATCGCGGGCTGGAGTGAAGGTTCGCTGAAATGGCGGGAAATTCCGCGTGAGCCCAGCCAGCTTACCCAATCGACGCGATACATTGAAACCAGCACCGGCCTGTTGAATGCCGACTGCAACGTGGTGCCGGTCATGATGTTTCTGCGCGACCATAAGGCCGAAACGATCGAGCGTGTGGTCGCCACGGCCAAAGACTGGCGCAGCGCTAACAAAACCGAGGGCGCGGAGTTCCGGCTGGCCACTGGCAATGTCGGTGTGATGGCCGCAACCAACGAAGAGGTCGAGCGCACCGAGTTTCCGATTCTGTTTGGCGTGTTTGCCGCAGTGATCCTCATGTGTCTGCTGACCTTCCGATCCGTCACTGGCACGGTGCTGGTGTTTCTGCCACTGGCTTTGGTGTCGGTGCTGGCGTACGCGGTGATGGCGACTGCGGGCATTGGTCTGAAGATCAGCACGCTGCCGATGGTGGCGTTAGGCGTTGGTATTGGTGTCGATTACGGCATCTATCTTTTCAGTCGCATGCAGCAGTTTCTCAAAGCCGGCGACAGCGTGCGCCTCGCCTACGAGAAGACCATGAAAGTCACCGGCGCGTCGATCATCTTTACGGGCATCACGTTGGCGATTGGCGTCGTGACCTGGATTGCATCGCCGTTGCAATTCCAGGCGGATATCGGATTGCTGCTCACGTTCATGTTTCTGGTGAACATGATCGGTGCCATCATCCTGATCCCGGCGCTCGCCGCCTGGATGGTTAAACCGTTGCCACCACCCAAAGTGCACCTGCCACCACCGGCTGCGCGTTTCAGCGAATGACACCGGATGAGTTTCGACACCACGGGCATGCGCTGATCGATTGGATTGCGGATTACCGCGAGCGTCTCGGCCGCGGCGAGTTTCCGGTGTTGCCACGGCGCGAAGTCGGCGCGCTCGCTGCCAGCCTGCCCACGGCGCCGCCCGTCAAGCCTGAAGCATTCGAAAGCATTGCGGCGGATCTTGAGCAGCTGATTCTGCCGGCCTGCGGGCATTTTCAATCGCCGGATTTTTACGGCTATTTCCCCAGCAACGGCTTGTTAGCATCCGTGCTCGGCGACCTGGCGTCCACAGGACTTGGCCAGCTGGGCCTCAACTGGCAGTCGAGCCCCGCGCTCACCGAACTCGAGCAGCGGGTGTGCGACTGGCTGCGACAGATGACAGGTCTGGATAGCGGCTGGCAGGGCGTCATTCAAGACACGGCTTCCACAGCGACCCTGGTGGCGCTGATTTCGGCACGAGAGCAGGCCACGCACTATGCCGCGGCGCGCGGCGGGTTGCAGTCCGTGGCCAGGCAATTGGTGATCTATGTCAGTGCGCAGGCGCATAGCTCGGTCGACAAGGCGGCCCTGTTAGCGGGGTTTGGCCGCGAGCAGCTTCGGGTTATCGCAACCGATGAGCTCTTTGCGCTGCGTGCCGATGCGCTGGCGTCCGCCATCGCGGCCGATCTGGCGGCAGGACGGCAACCCTGCGCGATCGTTGCGACGGTGGGAACGACGGCCACCACCGCCATTGATCCGGTGGCGGATTGCGCCCGACTCGCACGCGAGCACGGTCTTTGGCTGCATGTCGATGCCGCGCTCGCCGGCTCAGCGATGATTTTGCCGGAGTGCCGTGCATGGTGGGCCGGCATCGACGCCGCCGATTCTCTGGTCGTGAATCCCCACAAATGGCTGGGCGCGGCGTTCGATTGCTGCGTCTACTTCGTCCGCGATCCGCTGCATCTGGTGCGTGTGATGTCGACCAATCCGAGCTATCTGCAGACGGCCGCCGATGGTGCGGCGCCGAACTACCGTGACTGGGGCATTCCGTTAGGTCGGCGCATGCGCGCACTCAAGCTGTGGTTCCTGATTCGCGAACAGGGCGTTTCCGGCCTGCAGGTGCGCTTGCGTCGCGATCTGGACAACGCGCAGTGGTTTGCCGCGCAGGTGGATTCCCCGGTCGCGCAGGCTGCAGGCTGGCAACGGCTCGCGCCGGTGCCATTGCAGACGATTGTCGTCAGGCACGTACCGAGGGACAAGAGTGGCGCAGTACTGACGGACAGCGCACTGGATGCGCATACACTCAGCTGGGTGCGTTCGATCAACGAGTCCGGCAAGGCCTACCTGACGCCGACCTTGTTGAACGGGCGCTGGGTGGTCCGTGTGTCAATCGGCAGTGCATTGACGGAGCGCGAACATGTCGCGAAACTCTGGGCGCTAATGGGCGCAACTGCCGAATCTCATCAATAAATCTGGTTGCAGAGAATTAAAATCATGAAAAAAATCATCCAATGGCTGTGCGCGGTCGGATTTTTCACGACTGTTGCGATGGCTCAGCAGCAGGATCTGAGCAAGGTCGAGCTCAAAGTCACCAAAGTCACCGACAATATTTACATGTTGTCATCGCCGGTGGCCGGCAATATCGGCGTGTCAATCGGCGATGATGGCGTCGCCATCATCGACGATCAGTTTGCGCCGCTGGCGCCAAAAATCCGCGCTGCCATCGCCCTGTTGTCGGATAAGCCGATTCGTTTCGTCATCAACACACATTGGCATGGCGACCACACCGGCGCTAACGAATCCTTCGGCCGCAATGGCGCCATCATCGTTGCCCAGGGAAATGTGCGCAAACGCATGGCTGCGAAACAGATCGGTTCGCTGTCGGGCCGCGAAACAGCGGCGTCGCCAGCGGCCGCGCTGCCGATTGTGACGTTTGCAGAATCCACCACCCTGCATTACAACGGCGACGATCTGGAAGTTACCCATCTGCCCGCCGCGCACACCGATGGCGACGTGATCATTCGCTGGCGCAAGGCCAACGTATTGCACATGGGCGATAATTTCTTCGTTGGCGATTACCCTTTCGTCGACAACAACAGCGGCGGCACCTATAACGGCATGATCGCCGCAGTCGAATGGGCGTTAGCCAGCATCGACGATAACACCCAGATCATGCCCGGTCATGGCCCGCTGTCTAACAAAAAAGGCCTGCAGGAATATCGCGACATGATGGTCACGGTACGCGAACGCGTTCTGAAAATGATCAAGCAGAAGAAGACCTTGGAGCAGGTGGTCGCAGCCAAACCCACCGCCGACTTCGATGCCAAGTGGGCGGGGAGTTTTTGGAAGCCTGATCAGTGGGTAGGTAGGGTTTATGCCGATCTGCGCCGCACCATCAAGTGAGACTCTCCTGATTCTGTCAGGCCTGATTCTGTCAGGGCTTCTCGATCGCCAGCAGCTCGACCTCGAATACCAGCGTTGCTCCGCCCGGAATGTTAGGCGGCGAGCCGTTGTCGCCATAGGCGAGGTTTGAGGGGCAGACGATGCGGCTTTTGCCGCCGGTCTTCATCAACTGCACTGCCTGGGTCCAGCACGGGATGACGCCGGTCAGCGGAAAACTCGCGGGTTCATTGCGCGCGATAGAGCTGTCAAAGACCTTGCCGTTGGTCAGTTTGCCTTCGTAATGCACTTTGACCGTAGAAGTGGCCTTGGGGCTGGCGCCGGTGCCGGCCCGCAACGTCGTCATCACAATGCCGGTCGCAGTTTTGGTCGCGCCTTTGTCGGTGGCGGCCTTGGCGAGATAGTCGGCACCGCGCTTTTTTTCGCCGACCGCGAGCGCGTCGCGGCGCGTCTGCTCGAGCTGCTGCAGTTTGGGCCCATAGGTTTCAGCGTTCGCCAGCTGCGTGCGGCCGCGCACGCCGTCAGCCAGCCCGGCGGTGACGAGCGCGACTTCCTGTGGTGTCAGCGAAAATGTCTGCAGATTGCGACTGAGCAGCACGCCGAGCGCGTACCAGGTCTTGTCCTGCTCGGTCTTGAGCGCAACTCCAGTGGCAGGTGCTTGGCCTTGCGCGCGATCGAAGCCGACAACGCCCGCCGACAGTAGTATCAAGGCACCAACAGCCAAAGACCCATTACGCATAATGACACCTGAGAAAAATAGATTCGCGATGATGACGGGCACCCGCGCAATCTGCAAGTGTCACGGATCTAACGCGCGGCGCGCCGCACGACAAAGAGTCCAGCGGCAACGACCAGCAACCCGCCAAGCAACACGACTGGCGACGGCACGGTCGACCACACCACGAAATCGATCGCCAGGCCATAGAGCAATGCCGTGTATTCCATCGGCGCTAACGTGGCGGCAGAGGCATATCGAAAGGCATCGGTGATGCAGTGCTGGGCCACAGCGCCCATGCCACCGATGGCAATCAGCAGCAGCCAGTCCCTGTTTTGCACCGGTACCCAATCGCGCCAGGCGAATGCCAGGCCACCAATGCTCACCATGACCAGGAATGACACGATCATCGACTCGGAGGTGTCCGTCCGGGTCAGGTGCCGCGCCGTGAGCACGGCCAGTGCATAGGCAACGGCCGAGGCCAGCGCCGCGAGCGACGCACCCGTGGCAAAGTCAGCCGATGTCGGTCGCAGCATGATCCACACGCCTGCCAGACCCAGCAGCACGGCGAACCAGCTGCCGCCGTCGACTTTCTCACCTAACAAAATGGCCGCCAGCGCGACCACCATGACCGGCGCAATCATGAAAATGGCATAGACACCGGTGAGTGATTGTTTGCTGACCGCGTAGACAAACGTCATCATCAGGGCGATGGCGATCAAACCCCGCAGCAGATGCAGGCCAGGTGAATTCATACGAACCTTGGCAAGTTCGCCACGCCATGCGTACAACCCAAGAACGAACGGCAGCGATGCTAGGCCTCGCAAGCCGGTTACTTCCGCGGCGGGATAGCGCGCTGCCAGTACCTTGAGCAGAGTGTCCATCACCGCAAAGGCGCCGACAGCGGCGAGCATCAGCAGAACTCCACGGCGGCTGTCGGCATAGTGCTGTGGTTTTTGAGTATCGCGGGCGATGGGCATGTCGCCAAATTGTAGAGGAGTGCACGCCGGCGCGGGCGTCAGCTTGGCCAGCGCCGATCGTCGTCGTTGGCCACTAACGGCTGGCCGTCACTCGCGCTGGCTTGGGAGATGCAGGTGCGGCGAGACTCTGCGCCCAGTAGACAACTGCGTCGGGTCCGCTGCTAATGGCGAATGCGACGCCCATGTCCTCGAAACGGGCGTCCATGATGTTTTCACAATGGACGGGGCTGTCCAACCAGCCGCGCACGACTTCTGCGGCATTGTCGAAGCCTAACGCCAGGTTTTCTCCGACGACGCGCCAACGAAACCCCGCACGCGAGATGCGTTCGCCGGGATTGCTGCCGTCGCTGCCCAGATGATCCAGCTGGTTGCGCCGTGCCATGTCAGCAGCGTGCACGACCGCCGCGCGGGCGAGATCGTTCGAGTATCGGACCGGACTCGCGGCTGCGTACGGCTTGTCGCCGCACTGTCGCGGTACGCTGCGCGCTTGGTTCACAAGTTCGAGCAGCTGCGCGCGAATCACGGGGATGTCATCGGCGGTAATGCTGCGGCGAGGTCGAGCGAAGACCAGGTAGAGCCTGTCGCCATCGCGATATTGCCCGACTTCCGAAAAGCCCTCTGCGACAAACTCCTGGCAAAAGCGCGCGAACAGCTGTCTCGCGGTTTGGTTCAACTTGTCCGGGGCCGCGGGCTTGCCCACGATAGTGGCCGCCATCGAGGTTTCCTGCCGATAGCGCGATCTGCGTATTGCGTCGTCCAGGGTGAGGCCGTCTGCGATCGCGCCAGCCGTCTCATCCAGTGTGGCCGCGTGCTGCAGGGATGTTCCGGCCGCGGCAGGACAGGCTGACTGGAAAGCATGATTGAGATCCGTCAAGTCTTCGCCGTGCGAATAGCTTCCGCACAAACTCAGAACCGCGAGAATCGTGCAAGAGTGCGAGCGCATCCGAGCACAATAGATTGCAGTTGCTGTGCAATCTGTGCGTGCGGTTCGGTTCTTGGGGAACAAAGCCTGGCGTTACGTCATAACGCCAGCGCGATTTAACCTAACTTACCTAACAGAAGTTGCTGGGGCCTTGTACTGCAGTGTCGAAGCGGGTCGGCTGGTCTGCAGCTTGCGGGCGATTTGTTCCGCGCGTTCAAGAGCGTTAAGTATGTTTTCCCCACCTAACAAGCGCAAATCCCGATCAGTCCAGCCACGGCGAATCAATTCCGCAAACAGATTCGGGTACATGGATACATCCGACAGACCCACGGGCCACCAGCTTGCGCCATCGAAATCGCCGCCCAGTCCGATATGTTCCACGCCAGCGATGTTACGCACGTGTTCAATGTGGTCCGCTACTTTGCCGATGGCGGTGGGTGGCAATGGCAGGTTTTCAAGTTCGTCGTAAATTTTCTTTCGTTCGGCGTCGCTGCTCGCTTGCCGCAACCTGAGTCCGAGTCCCGCCATCAGCGGCTGAGTGATTTTGGCAACTTCGCAGTCGACGAACGCCGCGACGAAGGTGATCATGAAAACGCCCCCATTGCGTTTCAGTTCCAGCAGGACGTTGTCCGGTACGTTGCGCTGCAGATCGCACAGCGCGCGAGCTCCGGCGTGTGAAAACATCACCGGCGCCTCGGAAACCCGCAGAGCATCGAGTGCCGTGGCATCAGCGACATGCGAAAGATCGATCAGCATTCCGAGGCGATTCATTTCGTGCACAACTTCTTCACCGAACGGTGTCAGACCGTCATGCCTCTTCGGTATCTGGGCCGCCGAATCGGCCCAGTCGGTATGTGTGTTATGCGTCAGCGTCATATAGCGCACGCCTAGTGCGTAGTAAGCACGCAGCGCGCCCAAAGAGTTTTCGATTGCGTGGCCACCTTCCATGCCGAGAAACGAAGCAATCCGGCCGCGCCGCATCGCTTTGCGTGCATCTGCGGCGGTCAGGGCTGGCTGCAGCACGTCGGGATAGCGTTCGATGATTCGCCGTGCCAAATCGATTTGTTCGAGTTGCATCTTTGCGAAGCCAGTGCCGCTTTCGCCCGGGATATAGACGGACCAGAACTGGCCGCCGATACCGCCGGCGCGCAGACGCGGAATATCGGTCTGGCCGCTGGTACGCTGGCGCAGGTCATAGGCGACGACGTCCCCCGGCGATTTCTCGTATTGCCGCAAGGTGATGGGCAGATCGTTGTGCCCATCGACGATCAG
>JAYVJR010000152.1:0-4078 GCA_043769085.1 Gammaproteobacteria bacterium | reverse complement strand
GCCGCCGACCCTGGGATCCATGTGCTGCACCTGGCAGATGAATCCTTAAGGCGGAAGCCACTTACACATGGCGTCGGCTTCCAGGAAGGCGCGAAATATCTTCTCCGGTTTGGCGCGCAGTACGCGCTGCAGTTGCACCTGGCCAGTGGGCATGTTAGGTCTCCTGTTGTTTGTGCCGTAGTGTAATTCTCAATCCGACCGTGCGCAAAGTCGCATGCCGCGGGAACCGTCAGCTGCGCTATGTGTCGCTTCAAGGCGGCCTTGGATGCGGTGTAGTCGACGCTCGGATGATTTGCAGTGCGCGCCCGGCGAGCACGTGGCTGATGTCCGTTGCATGCTTGTCGACCACAGGGGCCGGAGTACCGGCCGGGGCCCATACTCCATGCCAAGCCGGAAAGTCGAATCCAGCCACGCCGGCCGTCTCGAATCTGCGGCAGGACGAGCGAGATGGGCGCCATCCGGTAGGTGATCCTCCCCGCGACCAGATTGGCGATGGCGTCAACGAACGTGTCGGCCGACCCGGGGACTTATTCGCAGATCCTGAGAGCCGATAGGCCCAACGCAACAATGGCCATCTCGCGCAGGCCTGGCGGTCCGACATACAATGATTATCACATGAGCTTCCGGACGGGCATTTTGCGGATCGCACTGGGCGTCACCGCGCTCGCTGTCACCCATGCGGCCGACCCGCCGCCCGACGCGTCCACGGTGGTCGTGGGCACGCCCGCCGTGTTGCTGGCGCATGCGGCGCCCGAGTACCCGCGCAGCGAAGTAATACACGACAAGGAGGGTTGGTTGCTCGTGAGTTACGACGTTACCGCGGAGGGCCGGGTGTCGGATATCGTGGTACTCGATCAGATCGGGCCCAAGCCTTTCGCGGACGTCGCGATCAAAGCCCTCAGGAATTGGAGGTTCAAGCCGGCCACCCTTGATCGGCAGCCGACGGCTCAGCTCAACAATCGCCAGTCGTTCGTGTTCCGGTTCAACGACGGTATGGTCGGTGTCGACTACCAGCGAGCGCGGGAGTTCAGGAAACTCCTGGAGCTTGTCTACGGCAACGACGATACGGCGGCGCAAGCGCTGATCGATCAGCTCCTAGACCTGCCGCTCAATATCTACGAGCAGACGGTACTCAACGTGCAGCGCGCCACACTGGCGCGCCGCGCTCAACAATTCGATGACGAAGTGTCCTTCCAGCAGCGTGCACTGATGGGCAGTGGGATTCTGGGTGACAAGGTGAACGCGCCCCTGCTCGGCAATTTGTTTATTGCGCAGGTGCGGACGGGCAAGGTGGCCGACGCGTTCGCGACCTATCAAAAGATGATCCCTCTGAAGTCGGCGCTGCCAAACTGGCCGGGGTTCGAGACCGTCCACCGCGACCTGCTTGGGGTACAAGCGAGCAACCGTCCGTTGTCCACACGCGGCGCGATTCGTCGGGTCGAGTGGAGCGAGGATTTTGTCTGGACCCACCATCTGCTGCGCCGCTCGATCGAATTCTCGGAGCTGCAGGGCACGCTGCGGCAATTCCAGGTGCGCTGCGAACGCAAGGTGTTCGGCGACCAGATGGTGGCCGGCAAGAACTGGACCGTGCCCGAGGGATGGGGCCACTGCACGCTCTACGTCTACGGCGAACCCGGCGCGACATTTGTTGTAACAGAGTTCAGCGACGCCATCGCGGGCCGTTAGATCAGAACATGTGCAGTGCGCCTGATTCGCCTAACGCCGTGGCACGAGCGCAATGCGTGAAATTTTGTTGCCCATCGGCGTCCAATGTTGACAATCCTCCCTTGCGTCGCACCGAATTAGATGCTAACTTACATCAATTCTGATGCTATCGGGGGCAGCCATGCGAACCACAGTAACGATTGACGATGAGCTGTATCAGAGTGCGTTGGCCGCCGCCGACCCCGGCATGGACAAGAGTGACCTCTTTCGCGAAGCGATGAAGGTTTTCGTCCGAGTGCAAGCGGGCAAACGTCTTGCTGCGTTAGGCGGCAGGGCCCCAAGCATGAAAGACATTCCGCGACGGCGACCGGAACCGAATCAACGCCGGTGAATCCGGTCCTTGCAGACACGTCGGTCTGGGTCGCGCATTTCCGGCAGGCGAATCCGGTGCTTCAGTCGCTGCTCGCATTGGATAGGATAATTTGCCATCCGCTGGTCCGCATTGAACTTGCCTGCGGAACTCCGCCGGCGCCTCGTGACAGAACACTCGGCGATCTCAGGAAACTCCAGCCAGCGGTCGTCGCAACATCCGATGAAGTGCTTTCATTGATCGAAAGCAAACGATGCTACGACTCCGGCTGTGGCGCTACCGATGTTGCCTTGCTCGCTTCCGCGTTGCTCACACACGACGCGCTGCTCTGGACGATGGACAAACATCTCGCCGCGTTGGCAGCTCGCTTGGATGTCGAGTTCAATGTGGATCGCGTCAAATGGCCTATGTGATTTAGGGCTGCTTTTCGGCTAACAATCAGGTTCGCCGAACTTTAGCTCGTGGCCGACAGCGGCCGGATGGCGATCCGGGAGTGGGTGTTCAGAGTAGATCCCCGACGGACCGCGCGCGCTACTGGGAAAAGCGACCTACGCACCCAATACCGGCAGTCCCAGCAATCGCGGCAACTCGAAATGACATGATGCGTCTCGCGTCATTTTCCAACACATTGTTAGGCGTGATCCATGGAGTTCAGTCCAAGCGCGAACGGCGATCAAGAGTCAGGAGATCTCTGAGGTCTGGTGGCACGGGCAGCGATCGAAATGCGCTGACATTCGACCCTCCAGTATTGCCACGCGGTACGCGACCAATCGCGGATCCGATCACCCCTCCAGGAATGCGTATCAACTGTCCGACAATTTCCCGCAGATCGCGTCTGCGCCATCCGATGCGCAGCATGCCCCAATGAGCTAACAGGTGCGGTCTGACATGCCACTGTCCCAGAACGTGGGCACGTTCAAGATGCGCAAAAGCCTCAGCCAGACGGTCGTTGGACAGAGCACGCTCGGCGTGTTGCACCTCGGCGTGAAAAGCGGCCTGTAATCCCGGATGCATTGATTGCGACGCCTAAAGGCTCCGTTCAGCAACAGGAGCCGGAAGGCGAAACGCCTGCAGCAGCGCCAGGAAAATCACGCAGCCCACGACGAAACGGAACCGGTCAGCAAGAATCCGCCGCTGGAGGTAACGCCGTCCAGAGCGACACAATCACAAGTATCTGATACAGCGTGCCACCGGCCCACAACGACGTGAAGACTGCGGCAAGCCACAGGGGCTAGAGCAGTGTTTTCACCAGCCCAATTTGCAATTGTGTCATCCATCATTTTCTGGAAGTCATCGGCATACCAGTGTCGTCGCGTCTGCCACTATGCCTGCGCCCAGGCAACACGATCAAGTCCCGGATAGTGCGTTTTATCCCTCTCCACACCATTGGATCGAGGGTAGTGCTTCGAACGTGCTACCGGGCGCGTGGGCGGTCGAGTGATGGGATTGTTAGCCGTCACTTGATTTTCTTCTTTCGTCCAAGCGCTGTTCAGCTCTAACAACGTGCAAAATATAAGCACGTTTCCTTTCCAAGCGATAGATGATTCCGCGGGGCCGCTCGCTGATCAGGCGATAGCGCCACCCACGCGATTCTGACACTTTGGGACCGCAAAGCGGGTGCTCGACCAGTTGATCTACATGCTTGAAGATGCGTCGTACCAGCCCCGACGCCGCGCGAGGATTGTCGAGCGCAAGGTAGTCGGTGATTGCGTCTAAATTGTCCAACGCTGGCTTAGACCAAATTTCTCCAGCCATCGTGCCATGCGTTTCAGAAGCAACTCGTAGCATTCAAGGTCTACAAGATAGGCGCTCGGGCGGCCATGCTCAGTGACAGGTATGGGTTCATGGTGCTTGTCTAGCTCTGCCAACAGGTCCGTAGCCTTTCGCTTGAGTGTCGTAACGAGTCCGGTGCAACAAAGGGTTAGGCCGCAGATTCGTGCTGATGCCGATTGCCCTGATTATTGGCCGGCGGGAGGTTGCCAAAGTTCTACCTTGTTTCCTTCTGGATCGATGACCCAGGCAAACTTCCCGTACTCGGAATCG
>JAYVJR010000151.1:0-12553 GCA_043769085.1 Gammaproteobacteria bacterium | reverse complement strand
AAAAAAGGATCGAACCACGCCTTGACCAATGCCAAATGAACTCTTAAATCCCCGCCGGTGTTTCCGGCAGCCGTTGTAATTTTCGGTCGCCGAGGGCACCCCGCAAATAGCGAGAGGGCGCACAATTTCCAACAGGGATTTGATCGGGTAAAACCGGTGGCGTCTTCGTGCATCGCTCGCGGCGCTCATCATTTACCATGAAAAATCAGGGACTACCGCAGAAACAGGGCTTATACGATCCGCAGTTTGAGCATGACTCGTGCGGCGTCGGTTTCGTGGTTCACATGAAGGGCAACAAGTCCCATGAGATCGTGCAGCAGGCGTTGACGATCCTCGTAAATCTCGATCATCGCGGCGCTTGTGGTTGCGAGACGAATACAGGTGATGGGGCGGGCATACTGATGCAGTTGCCGCACAAGTTTTTGAAGAAGGTCGCGGGGATCGCGTTGCCGGAGCCGGGGCAGTATGGCGTAGGAATGCTGTACTCGTCGCCGGATGCGGCGGAACGCGCGAAGAGCGCGGAGGTTTTCACGCGGATCGTCGCGGAAGAGGGACAGACGGTGATCGGCTGGCGCGATATTCCGGTGGATAATTCGATGATCGGCAACACGGCCAAGTCGTCGGAGCCGTTCATGCGGCAGGTTTTCATCCAGCGCGGCCCGGGGCTCGCGGACGACACCGCTTTCGAGCGCAAGCTCTACGTGATCCGCAAGCGCGCGCATCAGCAGATTCGCAGTGCGGGCGTGGATAATTTCTGGTACGCGCCGAGCCTTTCGTGCCGCACGGCGGTTTACAAAGGAATGCTGATGCCGGTGCAGGTCGGGCAGTATTTTCCCGATCTCCAGGACGCAGACATGGAAAGCGCTCTGGCGCTTGTGCATTCGCGGTTTTCGACAAACACATTCCCGAGCTGGGAGCGTTCGCATCCGTACCGCTACATCGCGCACAACGGCGAGATCAACACGCTGCGCGGGAATATCAATTGGATGAAAGCGCGGGAGTCGCTGCTCGCGAGCCCGCTGTTCGGCGACGACATCAAAAAGATCCTGCCGATCGTGAATCCGAACGGATCTGATTCGGCGATGTTCGACAACGTGCTGGAGCTGCTCGTGATGGGCGGGCGCTCGCTCCCGCACGCGATGATGATGATGATCCCCGAGCCGTGGGCAGGGCACGAGTCGATGAGCGACTCGAAGAAGGCGTTTTACGAATACCACTCCTGTCTCATGGAACCGTGGGACGGGCCGGCGTCGGTCGCTTTCACTGATGGCACGATGATCGGCGCGACGCTTGATCGCAACGGGCTGCGGCCTTCGCGTTACTACGTGACGAAGGACGATCTCGTCATCATGGCGAGCGAGGCGGGCGTGCTGCCGATCGCGCCGGAGCGCGTGCTGAAGAAGGGGCGCTTGCAGCCGGGCCGCATGTTCATCGTGGACATGGAGCAGGGCCGCATCGTGCCGGACGATGAGATTAAAAATCAAATCGCCGCGGAACATCCGTATCGCGAATGGATCGACAAACACATGGTCGAACTCGCGGACGTGAAGGATCCCGAGCAGGCCATCCCGCCATCCCACGCCGAGTTGCTAAAAATCCAGCAGGCATTCGGATATACATTCGAAGACCTGCGCTTGCTCATGGTCCCGATGGCGCGCGATGGCGTGGAGGCCGTCGGTTCGATGGGAACGGACACGCCACTCGCGGTGCTCTCGAACAAGTCGAAGCTGCTTTACGATTACTTCATGCAGCTTTTCGCGCAGGTGACAAATCCGCCGATCGACTGCATCCGCGAGGAGATCATCACTTCGAGTGAAGTCTGGCTGGGCTCAGAGGGCAATCTGTTGAACCCTCAGCCCACCGATTGCCGTCGAGTGGAGCTCAAGGGCCCGGTGCTGACGAACGAAGAGTTTGCCAAGGTCCGGCGCATTTCGCTGCCAGGCATCAAAGTGGAAACGCTGCCCATCCTGTTCCGCGTGGCGCGCGGCGAGAAAGGACTGACCAAGTCACTGGAAGAGATGTGCGTGATGGCGCGGCGTGCCATCGAAGAAAGCGAAGTCAACGTACTGATCCTCAGCGATCGCGGCGTCAACAAGGACTTTGCCCCCATTCCTTCGTTGTTAGCAGTGTCCGCGCTGCACCACTATCTGATCCGCGAAGGGCTGCGACTGCGCGTTTCGCTCGCGATCGAGACTGGCGATGCACGTGAGGTGCATCATTTCGCGTTATTGATCGGCTATGGCTGCAGCATCATTAATCCCTACATGGCCTTCGAGACCCTGGACGGCATGATCCGCCAGGAATTGCTGCCTAACGTCGATCACACAGTTGCATGTCGAAATTTCACCAAAAGTGCGATCAAGGGTGTGGTCAAGGTCATGTCCAAAATGGGCATTTCCGCGGTTCAGAGCTATCACGGCGCACAGGTGTTCGAGGCCGTTGGATTGCGGCAGGACGTTATCGACGAGTATTTCACGGGCACGTCATCGCGCGTCGGCGGCATCGGCATCGAGGTGGTTGCACGCGAAGCGCTGATGCGCCACGCGCAGGCTTTCCCAGCGCGCGGCGAGTCCGAGCACGCAGTGCTGGCGGCCGGCGGTCAGTACCAGTGGCGCTCCGACGGCGAGTTTCATCTCTTTAATCCGGAATCGATACACCGTCTGCAAAAGTCGGTGCGCACCGGCAATTATTCGGTCTTCAAGTCCTACGCCAACCTGATCGACGATCAGGCCAAAAACCACGCGACTCTGCGTGGCTTGCTGGATTTCAAGAAGAGCGAGTCGGTGCCGATCGACGAAGTTGAATCCGTTGAAAGCATCGTGAAGCGCTTCAAGACAGGCGCAATGTCCTACGGTTCGATCAGCAAAGAGGCGCATGAGACGCTGGCCATTGCGATGAACCGCATTGGTGGTAAATCCAATACCGGCGAAGGCGGTGAAGACCCGGATCGTTACGTGCCGCTGCCTAACGGTGATAGCAAGAATTCGGCCATCAAGCAGGTCGCCTCTGGCCGTTTCGGTGTCACCAGCGAATACCTGGTCAGCGCAACAGAGATTCAGATCAAGATGGCGCAGGGCGCTAAGCCCGGCGAGGGCGGTCAGCTGCCTGGCACCAAGGTGTATCCCTGGATCGCCAAGACCCGCCATACGACCGCAGGTGTCGGCCTTATTTCGCCGCCGCCACATCACGATATCTACTCGATCGAGGATCTCGCCGAGCTTATTCACGATCTCAAGAATGCCAACACGCGTGCGCGTATCAGCGTGAAGCTGGTCGCGGAAGTAGGTGTGGGCACGATCGCTGCCGGCGTTGCCAAAGCTCATGCGGACGTGGTGCTGATCTCCGGCTACGACGGTGGCACCGGCGCTTCGCCGCTGACCTCGATCACCCATGCCGGTCTGCCCTGGGAATTAGGGCTTGCCGAGACGCACCAGACGCTGGTGCTCAACAACCTGCGCAGCCGCATCACCGTGGAAACCGACGGCCAGCTTAAAACCGGGCGCGATGTCGCGATCGCCGTTTTGTTAGGCGCCGAGGAATTCGGCTTTGCGACTGCGCCGCTGGTGGCGACTGGCTGCATCATGATGCGCGTCTGTCATCTGAACACCTGCCCCGCGGGGGTTGCTACCCAGGATCCGCGGCTGCGCGAGCGGTTCCAGGGCAAGCCCGAGCATGTGGTCAATTTCATGCGCTTCGTCGCCCAACATTTGCGCGAAATCATGGCGCAGCTCGGCTTCCGTACCATCAATGAAATGGTGGGCCGCGTCGACCGTCTGGAAGCGCGCAAAGCGATTGATCACTGGAAGGCCAAGGGTTTCGACTTCAGCAATATCCTCTACCAGCCGGATGCCGCGGACGAAGTCGGTCGATACAAGCAGATGGAACAGGATCATGGCATCGACAAGTCACTGGACATGACGCAGCTGCTGGAAATTTGCAAACCGGCCATCGAGCGCGGTGACAAAGTGAGCGCGGAACTGGCCGTGCGCAACGTCAATCGTGTGGTTGGCACGATTACTGGCAGTGAGATCACCCGCAAGTGGGGCGCCAAGGGCCTGCCGGACGACACAATCAAGATCAAGTTCACCGGTTCGGCAGGCCAGAGCTTTGCGGCATTTATGCCGAAGGGCATGAGTTTCACGCTGGAGGGCGACGCGAACGATTATTTCTGCAAAGGATTATCCGGCGGCAAAGTGGTGATTTACCCGTCAAAACGCGCCCGCTTCGCGGCCGAAGACAACATCATCATTGGCAACGTCGCACTTTATGGTGCGACCGATGGCGAAGTCTATGTTCGCGGTAAGGCGGGCGAACGCTTCGGTGTTCGCAACAGCGGCGTGACGGCGGTCGTGGAAGGCGTGGGCGATCACGCCTGCGAATACATGACCGGCGGCACCGTGGTTGTGTTAGGTCCTGCGGGGCGGAATTTTGGCGCCGGCATGTCAGGCGGTGTAGCCCTGGTGCTCGACGAAGCCGGCAATTTCCCGAAGCGCGTCAACACCCAGATGGTTGACATAGAACGATTGAGCGACGCCCATGAAATCGCGACACTGCGCGCGCTCATTCAGCGGCATCTGGACCTCACAGGCTCTGAGCCGGCACGTCGCGTACTAGCCGCCTGGGAAATCATGGTGCCGCGCTTCGTCAAGGTGATGCCAAAAGACTATAAGCGCGTGTTAGCTTGCCTGCAGCGAGCGCATGATCAGGGACTATCGGGCGACGACGCGATCATGGCCGCCTTCGAAGAAAACGCGCGTGATTTGTCGCGCGTCGGGGGCAATTGATGGGAAAACCCACCGGCTTTGTCGAATACCTGCGTGAGCTGCCGATGGACCGCTCGGCCAGCGAACGCATGGTTGATTGGAATGAATTCCATCACCACATGGATGACAAGCGCCTGCGCAATCAAGCCGCGCGTTGCATGGATTGCGGTGTACCGTTCTGCCACACGGGCAAATTGATGCACGGCGGTGCTTCAGGTTGCCCGCTCAACAACTTGATTCCCGAATGGAACGATCTTGTCTACCGCGGACTGTGGCGCGAAGCACTGGATCGTCTGCATCGCACTAACAACTTCCCCGAGTTCACGGGTCGCGTCTGCCCGGCACCGTGCGAGGGATCCTGCGTGTTGGGCATCAATGCGCCGCCAGTCACCATCAAAAACATCGAGAACACAATTATCGATCGCGGCTTCGAGGAAGGCTGGGTGCTTCCTGAACCACCGAAGGTGCGTACCGGCAAGAAAGTCGCTGTGGTCGGTTCGGGACCCGCGGGCCTTGCCGCCGCACAGCAACTCAATCGGGCCGGCCACCTGGTCACCGTGCTCGAACGCGCCGACCGTCCGGGCGGTCTGCTGATGTACGGTATTCCTAACATGAAGCTTGAGAAAGAAGTGGTCGTCATGCGCCGCATCAGGCAGCTCGAAGGCGAAGGCATCAGGTTCATGTTCAAGGCGAGCGTCGGCGAAAACGTCGAAGCGCCGTTGCTGCGCAAAGATTTCGATGCGGTGGTGCTCTGCACGGGCGCGACCCAGCCGCGCGATTTGTCAGTTGACGGTCGGCAGCTTCAAGGCGTGCATTTTGCGATGGAATATCTGACCGTCGCTACGCAGTCGGTGTTAGCTGGCAAGGCCGATAGCAGCGCCATCCACGCCGGCGGCAAAAACGTAATCGTGATCGGCGGTGGCGACACAGGCACTGATTGTGTGGGCACGGCGGTTCGTCACGGCTGCAAATCGCTGACGCAGTTTGAAATCATGGACCAGCCGCCAATGGATCGGGCCGAGGACAATCCCTGGCCGGAATGGCCGCGCGTCTACCGCTTGGATTATGGCCAGGAAGAAGCCGCAGCGAAATTCGGCGCCGACCCTCGCGTCTATCTGACGACGATCAAGAAGTTCAATGGCGATGCCAAGGGCACAGTCAAAGAAGTCGTAACCGTGAAGGTTCGCTGGGGCAAGAACGACAAAGGTCAGTTCGGGCCGATCGAACAGCCGGGCAGCGAACAAACACAGCCTGCTGATTTGGTTTTGTTAGCGATGGGTTTTCTGGGTCCCGAGCAGAGTATGGTCAAGGATCTGGGTTTGAAGGTCGACTCGCGCAGCAATATCGATGCTGAGTATGAAAAATATGCGACCAGCGCAGCGGGCGTGTTTGCGGCGGGCGATTGCCGCCGCGGACAAAGTCTGGTTGTTTGGGCGATTCACGAAGGCCGCGGCGCAGCACGAGAGTGCGATCGCTTCCTGATGGGCTCCACGCAACTGCCGTAGTCTGGCACTAACAAAAAACCCCGCCCGGTTGCCCGGGCAGGGTCCTAACACAAGAAACGCGGCGGCAGGCCATCGGTGTCAGCCGGACGAGAGGTGGGAAACCGGATCGCACCAGATTACCGTTCCATCTCGTCTCATCCGTCACACAGGCAAGATCTTGTACTGCGGCTGAAGCGTTGGAGCTTGCGCCCCGGCCAAATTTAACGGCCCGTGTGTAATCACACTTTAGATCGCTTCGGGTAGCGCGCAAATGGCGGCCACCTTTCCGTGCCTGTGTTCGAAAGACCTCAATCCGCTGTTGTGCGTTTCTTGCATCACCTTTGTTTTCGGAGCTGACCAATCACCAAGCAAAAAAAGTGCCAGTGAGGAAATTTGCCCTGAAAACCAATACTTACAAGATTGGCAACTGTCTCAACAGAGGCAGATTGTAAACTTATTCGACACCGAAACAATGTCTCGTTTTCGCGACGCTTGGCGTGACCCGGACCTAGCCGGCTCGCAAAGCCCGTCCGCGCAAGGCGATCAGCAACAGGCCCATCAGCAGCAGCGCCATGGAGCCGGGCTCGGGAACCGGTTCAGCTGCATTTTGAGTTACGGCAGTGATCTGCGGGTCGATCGCCATTTGCAGTACTGATGGACCCAGGTCTGGGTTGGCACTGCTCGCAGCAACAGTAATTGTGGCGGGAGCCTTGCTGTCGACAACCGGGATCGACGCGATCGTTGCGAGACTGCCGCGGCTAGCCGAGCCCGATGACGCCAGCGAAGGCGACAGCATGCGGTAGTCGGCCATACCTGAGCTAAACGTCGAGCGCCACGTCGCAAACTGATTCATCTGGCCGTACTCGCGTAGTGACTGCACCAGCTCCGCTTTCGACGCGTCGACTTCGCCGCTTGCTTCATCAGCTACCACGAGTTCGATAAAACTCTTGTCCGCGGCAACATTGGCGGTTGGGTAGTTGCTGAAAACGGCGTTGTGAGTTGAGGGGAGAGTTGTGTTGCCGTACTCATGATCAGCGGTGTCGCCCATTGAATTTTGCAATGACGACCGACGGGCGCTTTCCAACGTAGCGTCTGCGGATGCAGCATAGGCGGAGTGGTCTTCGGAAATCACCAGTGATTTGTTGGCATCCCAAAGCAGGTTTTCTGAAAACTTGGTGGGAATCGCTTCGCTGTTCTTGGCCAGCTCGGTCGCCAGCGAATCAGACTTACTAACGCCAGCGTTGCCACCCGCCAATACGATTGCGGTGAACAGGATTGTCGCGAACGCGCCCGCATAAATGGACAGCGCCGCTTTACGATTGTTGTCGCTCATCTAGTGATTCCCCTGAAATCCCAAACTTGTTTTCCGAAAGTTCGTCACTGTGTTTCTGCAATGACGAATTGAACTTCTCTTTGTCGATTAATCGTACGACAAACAAGTTGGCGATAGCAATAATATTCAGGAAAAAAACCCTTCCTGAACAATAGCTTACGTCCGATTATGTAATGACGTTATTCAGTTCCTGTTCAGCTCCAGCGTGATTCGAAACCTAACACCGCTCGCATCCGCGAGGTTCTGAGCTAAAACCTGGCCGCCATGAAACTCCGCGATCAGTCGCGCGACGTAAAGTCCGAGCCCGAAGTGAGGTTTGCCGTCGCGATCCTGGCGCGCCTGCCACAGCGATTCGAAAATCAATTGCTCGGCGCCATCAGGTAGTGCCGGACCGGTGTTGTCGACGTCGATAATTGCAATTTCGCCATTCGATTCCAAGCTGATCGCGATTAACGAATCTGCGGGGCTGAAATCCACGGCGTTGTCGATCAGTTTGTCCATCATCTGCATGATCAGATCTGGCGCACCATGAATGCCGACGGCGTCTTGTGGCGCCCGCAACACAAATCTTCGTTGGGGAAAGGCATGGGAGTAGGCCTGACAGGCGCCGGACAGCAGCGCCCGCAGGTCAAATCGGCTTCGTTCAGCTTGGGAAATGGCTTCTTCTACGCGCGTTGCGGCGCCCATCGCGACCACAATATTACCCAGCCGTTCAGATCCGGCGCGCGCGCGGGCGACGTAGTCGCGAGCAGACGAGGGTAATTGTTCACGATCCAGATTGTCGAGCGACGAGCGCACGATCGTCAGTGGCGTGCGGATTTCGTGGGACAGCTTGCCTGCCAGCGTGCGCAGATAGTGGGTATAGCTGCCCAAGCGTCCGAGCAACTCAGAAAAGCTGCGCGCCACGTCGCCGAGTTCATCCGGCGCATCCACACCCGGAAAATTCCCCCGGATGGTGCCTTCTCTAGACAGAGCATTGCCAGCAGCATCGCGCAGACCGATCAGACGGCGCGCAAGCCATGTTGCAAAGCCGAGGCAGGCCAGAAATGCGACCAAAGTAACGAGCAAAGTCAAATTCAACAGACGCGTCAGCGCCCGGTCTCGCAACGACAGCCATCGATCCGATGTTTGCGCAACCTGCAGCACACCTAACACCTGATTGGATCCGCGTGACTTGATCGGCGCGGCCACAGCAACCACCAGTCGTCGTTCGTCGGCCGTCGCAAGCAGCGCCGTGCCCACGCGGCCACTGGCTGCTTTGGCGGCCAGCGCAGCATCGAGCTGAAACGGTTTGATGTCGAGGACGCGGTCCGCCAGCGCACTGCGCTCCAGAAACCGCCGATAGACGCGCGACAACAAGCTTTGCAGGGGACTCAGGGCGCCAGGCACCGGCAGTGCATCGACCTGGGACAGAGTGGCTCCCTGCGGCGTGCCCACCGCGATGCGCACTCCGGGCTGCCGAAAATTCTCAAGGTACTCGCGCAATTGCGGTGACGCAGCGACCAGCTGAGTGCCACCGGCCAGATTGCGAACGTTGAGACTGCCGTAACTGACCGCGGCAGTGCCGCGCTGATCTCGGTCGTCGATGACCACACCGAACTTGCCGGCCACCATCGCGTACGGCACACGCAACTCCACGCGCCAGCCCGCCGCGGTGCGCGACCAGGCGCCTGCTATGCGCGGTTCATCGATCAACCTCGACTGGCCGTAGTCGCCACGTTCTATATGTCTGCCGCGCAAGTTGCCCGTGCCGGTGGCCGACAGAAAATACTCGGCTCGCCCGCCTTCGGGCCGATCGAATGCAATCCATACTCGATCGCCTGACGCCAGAGGATCCAGTGCCGCGTCATTGCTGGCATCGAAGATCCAGTTGCGGTCCTTTACCTCTACTAACAAATAGAGATACCGATCGAATCCGCCAGCCATTACCCGGAATTCATCGCCATTGCGCCCTGCATATCCACGCCAGGATTGTGGTGCGCCGGGCCAGTCATCTGCCCGGCCGTCGAGCGTTGGCTCGATGACCAGAGGTATCGCGGTCAAGCCTTTGTCGCCGCCGCCGGGTGCAGTGTGGTTTCGATACAGAAGATCCGTTCGACCCTGCAGGGACGTCGCTAGCGTCGCCGCGACAGCTAACAAAGCCTGCTGTTCCGCGTCGCGCAACGACGATTCCATTTCGCGGGCGTATTGGCAACCAGCCCACGGCAACGCCAGTGTAGCGAGGCTTAACAGCAGCAGTTTGGCGCGGATGCTCAAATCAAGCCTGAGGCACCCAGCGGTAGCCCATGCCGTAAACAGTTTGCACATCGTCAAACTCGGGCGTCAGAACCTGGAACTTGCGCCTTATCCTTTTGATGTGCGACGTGATCGTGTTGTCGTCCAAAACGACATTGGCGGCATCCATCAATTGCTGACGGTTTTTAACGTGGCCCGGATGCTTCGCGAGCGCGTGCACGATCCAGAACTCCGTCAAGGACAGCAGCACCACCTCGCCGTTCCAAGTCGCCTGAATGCGTTCCGCGTCCATTGTTAGCGCGCCACGCCGTAGCACCTGCTCCTCGGCTGGTGGCCGACGCAGCGCGTCGATGCGCCGAAACAACGCGTTCACGCGCGCTAACAAATGCGGCAGGCTGAGATCCTTGGTCAAAAAATCATCCGCGCCAAGACGCAGGCCCGAGACCGCGTCCAGCTCAGAGTCTCGCGCTGTCAAAAAAATAATGGGCAGTTCCGCTGACATGCCACGCAGCTCGCGGCAGAGATCAAAGCCGCCTTCAGGCTCGTCCTGTAGCGAGATATCGATGACGACGAGATCCGGCAGCCGTGCGTGGAACGCCGTCAACGCTGTCTTGCGATCGCCAAAAGTATGGACGACATAGCCTTCGCGGGTAAACGCGGCGGCGTAGTTGTCTCGGATGGCTGGTTCGTCTTCAACGATGGCGATAGCGCGTTTCATAGCGCCATTCTACCCGCCCCGGTCTCCGGTCAGTGTCACGCCCGGTTGCAACAGGCGTGACACTGACGGATACGTCACATCAGTTGGACTTGCCGCTCAGCTCAATGCTCGCAACGGCCGTAGCGCAATTGCCCGGACTTGCCGCTTCGCAGATTCGGTAGGTCAGCGCATAGGTGCCGCTGCTGGTCTTGGCTTTGACCGCTACTGCGCCACTGCTGAGATTCAAGGTGATGCCGCTGGCATTGGGTACCAGCGAAACCCGACTCAACACAACAGCGGGTGTCGCTGCGCGTTGACCGTTCAGCGTGTCGTTCGCCAGCACGCTCGCGATCACCGTGTTGGCCACCTTTGACGATCCACGACCATAGTCATTAACCGCATTGATGGGGTTTTCCCGCACAGTAACGCTCGCCATTGCCGTGTCGCAATTGCCCGGGTTGGCGATTTCGCAAATCCGGTAGACAAGCGTGTAAGTGCCTAGCGCGATACCGCGGCTCACTTGCACCGCGCCGGTAGTCGTATCGAGTGACAGGCCGACCACTTCCGGCGACAGCGCCACAGTACTCAGTTGCACGGTGCTGGTTGTGGGCCGCTGTGTGCCTAACAAATCGTTGGCGAGCACATTGGCGATGGCCGCGCCACCGACTGCCGGCGAAATATCGCCGCTGTCGTCGACTGCATTAATAACATAGGGATTGACCCGCACAGTAACCGTTGCGTCATCGCAATCGGCCGGATTGGCCAAATCACAAATCCAATAAATCAGCGTGTGCGTACCGACCGCGGTACCGTTCGTCACATCGACCGACCCGTCGGTGGTGTCGAGTGTGATGCCCGGAACACTGCTCGATTCCTGGGAAAGGCTGACATTCAGCACTGTTGCGCGCACGCCGGCAATCCAGTCGTTGGCCAGAACGTTAGCTATCGCGGCGCCTCCTGCGGGTGAAGCCACCGTGCCTGAATCGTCATAGGCAAAGACCCCCGGACCCGTGAAACGGAAAAAGAACGCGCCAACTCCGCTGTTACCCACGGCAGGATCACCGCTCGGACCGACGCCCAGGCCGCCAGAGATGGACACGTTGGTCATGCCCCAACCGGCATTGCCGACGATCGGTACTCCATTGTTATCCTTTGAGCTCGTCAAGCCGGCGCCGCTGGCGCCGCAGGAGTAAGTGCCGCAGAACGAAAAAGTCGGCTGGAAGGCGGACAGAAAAGTTTCAGCCGCCACAAAGTTGTTCGAACTGGTTTGCGTCGCGAGTTCTGGCGCGTAGTAGCTCAACAACTGTTGCACCTGCTCGCCGGTCGCCCAGACCCAATCTCCGCGTTGACCACCTGGTGTTAGGTCGCAGGTTGTCAGGCCGTCGAGCGGGCAGCGTGCCGCCAGAGAATTCCAGGTCACGCCAGCGTAGTTCTTGAACTGCTGCCATTCTTTGAAGTGGCCGTCGTTGACAGTCTGGGCTGCGGCAAAGGGGGCCGCCAACAAGAACACAAGTTGAGCGCACAGGGCTGCGCGGGACTGGATTGAGATAGACATGGCAACATTCTCCCCTGGGCAATAGACAGCGAAAACTCCACAATTGTGAAAATAACACACAATTATGGATTGTCTAGAGGGCTTTTTGGTCGATTACGTTAAATGGCGCACGATTTCAAGTGCTCGGTTTCACAAAAAATGAAGGCCGCGCAGGGCGACTGAGCCAACAAGACTCGTCGTGCCGCGGCGCTTGCCTCCCGTTCCTCCACGCGAACGGTGGTCCGGCGCAAGGGCGGCCGTCTCTGATCGGCCCGAAGCGGTCCTTCGCAGCCTTAAATTGACCGCGGCAAAGCTGACGTTCGCGGATCTCAGTCGACCGAGTCGCACGCCTCGGATTGTGCACAAGGGGTGTTGGACGCCGACTGGTGTCGCAAGCAATTGACTACTTAGTCGCCCCTGAAAATCTCCTAAAAGGCTATATTTATAGGGAATTAAAGCGGTATTCAGGGGTCTGATATTGCAGGATAATGTTGTTAGGCCTGCAAT
>JAYVJR010000150.1:0-2022 GCA_043769085.1 Gammaproteobacteria bacterium | reverse complement strand
GGCTCGCATCGGGATGGACCACGAACGCCGCCACCGCGCTGAAATTGAATGCCGATGATATCGACGTGCAAGCGCCGGTTTTCGGATCCGGGTAGCCATCGGCGATTTCATGTGCGGCGACATGGATCGCTGGACAATCCGAGATCGCCGTGGAGGAAATGGGTCCCAGGCCGCCGATGTAGAACATCAGCTGGTCGAGGTCGTAGTACCCGGCCTGCATGCCCTTCGCGGTGGCCAGATCCGGCGCGATTTCCAGTCGCAGTCGCATGTCGCGCAACAACTGGTTCATGTAAGTGTAGTTGCCATAGAACGGCAGATTCACATCGCCAGCCTCGGTCGTCAGCACGCCATTTTTGATGCGCCCCTTGAGCGAGCTGCGATAGCGCGGCTGGCCGTTAGGCGCATCAATGCGGTAACTCGCAAAGGGCACAAACTTGCCGCCGGCATCGAGCGTGTACTGGTCGATGGAGCGATAGAATGTCACCTTGACGTCGGCGTCATTGCGGGTGTCGTCGACATCGGTGATTTCGATCAGGGTCATGCCGTTGCCGTTGGACTTGCGGTTCTCGTTTTCGTTGGCTTCGTACTGGCCATAGGAACGAAAACCATAGACGCAGGCCAGCAGTCGATAGAGCTGGTTATCGACACCCGCTGTGCCATCAACGCCAACGAACTTCTGGTGCTTGCAGGACTTGAGCGTGGGCTCGCCATTCGCGGTGCCGTCCAGGTTCATGCCGTAGGATTCCTTGCTCTCGGCCAGCAGCAGCGGCGGATCCTTGACCACCGTGGGGTTCATGCACACGTCTTCGCCATTAGGTCCGCGGCGAATGGCGTTGAAATAGCGGTCCAGCCTGACCTTCAAGCCGTTGCTGGTGAGCCGCGCGCGATCAACCTTGGAAAGTCCGCGCCACCAGATCTCGTCGTAGCCAACGTTGAAACCTTCCGGGCATTCATCGACAAAGCGCGACTCATTCATCGCGATGTTGCGAATGGTGATGACGAATCCCAGCGTCCGTGATTTTGGGGCGCTGCCTGGCACCGCGGCCAGACAAACACCTGCCATCAAGGCCAACGCTGCGATCCGGGTCACCGAGCGGCAACTGCCGAATCTGTAACGGGTTGAACCGGTGATCATCCGAGTTCCTCTGGAAAGCGCCATTGTGCGACTGCCTGACGGGTCACGCCATGAGCGTCTCGCGAGGGTTCAAGCAGTGGTCATCGCATGCAATGACCGATGAGCGCCGCGTGCGCTCACCCGCAGGGCGGTTCATGATAACGCCCGTCCTGACCGCCGCAACCCGGGAGTCCCGTGCTAACGAACCTGCATCTGCGCCGCGCTGCGCTGGCCCTGAGTGCGCTGGCAGTTCTAACAATAGCCCGCGCCGAAACGGCCGAAGATGACATCATTTTCGCCGCTAACCTGACCGCGGACGACCAAAGCACGCCGACCGAGAGCCCGGCCACCGGCTATGCCGAGGTGCGCCTCGAGCGCGCCACGCTGAAGCTCACCTGGAAAGTGACATATCGCGGGCTGACGTCAAAACCCATCGCAGCGGGGCTGTACGGCCCGGAAAACGTCGGAGCTAACGCCGGGCAGGTGATCAATCTCGGCGTGCGCGGGCTGGCAAGCCCGATCCAGGGCTCCGAGGTACTCTCCGACGGCGTGTTCCAATACCTGATCACCGGACGCGTGTACGCGAACATTCACACGACGCGCTACCAGGATGGCGAACTGCGCGGCCAGCTGCGCCGGCAACGCAAACGCTAGCCAGGCCTAGTCGTCGAAATCGCGGCGCCGCAGCAGCGGCACCCAACCGCCCCCCGCGCCGCCAACACCCGCGGCCCATTTGTCGCCGCCGATGGCGCCCGGCTCCAGGTCGCGAGCGTGGCTGTAAAGCACGTTGCCTTTATAGGCCCAGACCAGCCCGGCCCCGCCCAAAGGAGGCGCAACTGCGGTCCAGTCGCCCGCCGGCTGCCTGTTAGGCGCGGCGGCAATCGTCTGCCAGTAACGCCTGATACAGT
>JAYVJR010000149.1:0-2068 GCA_043769085.1 Gammaproteobacteria bacterium | reverse complement strand
AAAGGCGCTTCGGTGTAGCTATACGGATTGCCTGTGGGCGTACTGGTGTTCCAAACAAACTGCGTTAGCGCGCCAAGGCCGTCCGTAATCGAACTCACGAGGATTGGATACTGTGGTGCGACCGGGCTCGGCTGGTTGATCCAATTGATCACCAGGGGCTTGAGACACGCAGCGGGCGCCGCACCGTTGGCCGCATCGCGCGCATATCCACATTCCTGGATTTTTTCCAGACGGGCTTGCGGTCCGGTATCCGCACTGTCGAGACGGTACTCGCGCAGGGGCGAGCCACTCTTGGAAACCACAATCCTGTTGAGCAGCCCAAGCCGCCGGTGCATGTTGTACCAAGTGGCGTTTGTCGAAATTGGCAGGTAGTCCGTGCGCGGCCCGTACTTGAAGTCGATTGCCACCTGCGCATGCGTGATGGTCTTCGGGCGCAGTTCGCCGTAGCCGTCGAATATCTCGTAGGCCGCAGTCCAGACGTCGCCCGTCGCAGCCACCAATTGACGCACCGCCCAAATGAACGGCGGACGGGCGACCTGTCCCCCTAACGTTGTACAGCAACCACTGGCTACGACTTGTGTGTCAAGCGTGGCGACAGCGCCATCGGGGTAGAACAGCTCGAACCACTGCACGCCGGCCGCCGTGACCCGTGCGATCACCTTGATCAGACTATTCCGTTCAGTACGGTATTCAGTGTTCGCAGCCCAATAGCTGCCAACCATAGGCATGAGTGGCTCACCATCGAGGCATAGCCGATCTGTCGTTGTGCCATCAACCGTTCCGCCAACACCTAAGCGACAGCGTTGGATGTACGAAAGCCCTGACAGCGACCATCCGTAACCAAGCGAGTCCTGAGTGATGTGGTTGTCCACACGGTCGAACTCGCGCGCGCTGTCATAGGTGAGCGCGATGCTAAAACCTGCACCGTGGACGGTGGGCTGAGTATTGAGCGGCACGATGATCGTTGCAGAACCGCGCCGCGACACCCCTGTCGAGTAGGCTGTGGTGCCCGCTGCGGAAGGGTTTGGATCAATCACAGGCTCAACGTCGCGCGTGACAGTGACCGTTTTGTCACTACTCGGCACGTCAGAACAGTTGGTAAACGTGCCGAACGGCGGAGCGGGGGTCTCCACGCAATACGCGAGCCTGAACTTGTAGACGCCGGATGGAAGGTTTGTGAGCGTAGTGCTGGTTGGCCCTCCATAGGCCGTAATGACCCAGTCCATGTCGGCAAGACGGAGGTGGTAGTTCGCAGGCCAACTCAGCGCAACAGTGCCGTCTGAACTTGTTGGTGATCCAGAAATGACTGGGTCGACGGCCAATGCCGCAGGTGTGAACAACACACCGAGTAGGCACAGGATGATGCGAAGCTGTGAAACCATTCGACGTGCCATAACGCCCACTTCCATGTTGTCGTTGTTATTTGTTCGCCGAAGCACTGGTGGTCGCTATACGCTGCTCAAGTACCGAAATCTCCATGCCCGCGAACTCGGTCGGGAGCAGTGCGGCCACGGCCGAACGCGTACTTAGACAGCCCTTCGCGATCTGTGCAGCGTCTGCATCGCCCTTTAGCGCTGTGGAGACACATTCGGCGTGTGCGAGAACTGCGGCGGCCATCGCAGCTTTTGCTCGTGCAAAGTCCCGCTGTGTTTCTGCGGTTCGCATTGACGCGTGGTGGGCGGAGTCAGGTACGTCTTGTTTTGCCTCCTCAAAGTCTGACGCCATCACCTGTGGCGACAGAAAGAGCGTTGTGAGGCAGCCGAAGAGCACGATCAGACGCATGGGCATTCTCCCGGCCAGACAAGCTTCGGGGCGTCGTTGCGACGCGCGTTCATTATTTCGCCTCGAAGCTACCAGAGCGGTACACCTTCGCAAGGGGCTTGCGTCCGGAATGGCCCCCGATAAACCAAGGGTTACCTGGGTACATAGACTGGCATCTGAGCCCGCCCGACTGATCCACAATGGCGCGTAGCTTGATTGCCAGGCACGGAGGTGCATGGGCGACGGAGCGCGTTGCCGCAATGGGCGTTGCGTCAGTCGTCGCTGTGCGTTTCGAGATCGACGTCCC
>JAYVJR010000148.1:0-11499 GCA_043769085.1 Gammaproteobacteria bacterium | reverse complement strand
ATATCCGCCATTACAACCAGACCCCGAAAACCGTCAAGTGGAAATACTTCGATCCCACTCGTCGCATCACTTCCCAATCAGCTGTTACAGTCCACTAGTTCCTTCTGCGTCGCAGCGAGATCAGTGCCGCCATGACCGCATTGGGTGGCGCGCCTTGCAAGCTAACATGGTCCACGGTCAGTCCGCAGGTTGACGCGTCGTAAGCGGACACTGCGGCGCTGAGGCCCGTTACTCTGTTGACCAGATCAGCCCAGTCCTTGAAAGGCCGCGTTCTGCGTTCCGCGATGATTTGCGCAGCGATGATAGGTCCGACACTGATGACTGCGGCCATATCGGCTTCGGACGCGGTGTTGACATCAATATCGCGTATCTCGACTTGTGGCAGCGCCTCCGGCTTTGCGCTTTCCGCCACAGCCATTGCGCGCGCCTGTTCGACCGCATAACTCGCCCGTATCCGTGAATATTCAGCTTCCCGTTGCGCGATGGCCTCCAGCGCATGGGTGGCTGCCCACTGGGCCTTTTGCTCTTGGGCCGCCAGAAACGATGCCTTGTCAATGCAATCGTATCGACGATTGATATCGTAGCCATCCTCCATAGCCCGGTTGCGCTGTTCAATGGTGCGCAGAGGGGCGCCCTGACAGGCCGATTGATAGGCTGCAGTCTCCTCCGGTTTGTCGGAGCAGGCGACTATTGCCAGGCTCCACAGGACTGCGGCGCTCAGAATTGCAGGCGAAGATGCTTGGTTGCGAATGTTGGTACCTCGCTCAGTGCTCGAAGCGCGGCAGAGTTTACTCCAGCATCCTGCCCGCAGCGAATGGCCGGTATCAGGCCTTGAAATTCGAAGTCTCTCTGTTCAGTTGCGGCACCGAAAATCAATAAAACCAGCCAGTCGCATACGATCTGCGAACTTGCGCAAATGCACATAATGACTATAATGACTATCGTGACTATAATTTACGAGGTGGGTAGTGGATACAGACAAATGGACTGTAGCCGAAGCGAAAGCGAAATTCAGCGCGGTGATTGATCTGGCTCAGACTCAAGGTCCGCAGACGATCACTCGCAACGGCCGCGACACGGTTGTAATTGTTGCCGTCCAGGAATGGGAACGTAAGACAAAGCGCAGCGGTAATCTCGCCGAGTTCTTCGCCGCGTCGCCGTTGCGCGGCTCCAAGCTGAAAATAAGGCGCTCGAAACACGGGTTGCGCGCCTCCAATCTGTGAGTTTTCTGCTCGACACCAATGTTGTTTCCGAATGGACCAGGCCGCGACCTAACGCCGGAGTCATGGCCTGGCTTGCAAATGCGGACGAAGATCAGGTTTTCCTGAGCGTTGTAACACTTGCAGAGCTTCGCCACGGCATCGAACTGCTTAAGGGTTCTCGCCGCGTTCGCTTGGACCAATGGCTGCGTCACGATCTCACGCTGCGATTCGACGGGCGAATAATTCCGATTGAACTCGCCATGGCAGACGAGTGGGGGCGGCTGGTCGCGCGCCGTGTAACGCAGGGGCGACCCATTGGTGCTATGGATGCACTGCTGGCCGCGACGGCAGAAGTGCATTCGCTAACGCTTGTGACACGCAACATCTCTGACTTTGCGTCGACGGTGAAGTCGCTACTGAACCCATGGACCTAACGCCAGCGCAACGACTTAATCACAACTAAACGCATCCGGACCTTTTTCTGGCGCTGCTCGACATCAATCGGGCCAGCCGTTTTTCCGCCAGTAATCCACCATACCCATGGTTTTGGCGAATCCTTGAAACGATGCGTCCTGACGAGCTCGTCGAGAGTAGGCGGACGGAGTCCAAACCCAGCTAAAGAAAGTATCCGAAAGACCGGTTGTGTCTTTCTCGAAAAGTTTGTAGGCCCGTGCAGGTTCCGATAGGTAAATCAACATTGTCGGAGTCAGGCCATCCTGAAGGTGATTGTTGACGGCTGCCAGAGCAGCGGCCCGCGCTCCTGCATCGCCGCCCATGCCATGAAAGACCGTCGCGAGTTCGGCGCAACCACGACGCTCGGGCGATAAATCCAGATCGGGTCTGACCTTGCTTCCTGGCGTAAGCATCGACAGCACGCAGAATGCGCAGTGGCAGCGTAATGTTGATTCTTGCGGCCTTGTCTCCACGCTCATTGGCGTCGACATCAACGACTGCGCAGGTCCAGCCACGATAGCTGCGCTTCTTTTGCAGCTGATCGATCGGTGATGTTTCAGGAAACGGCTTTCCATCATCCAACAGCCCGTCGAGGTGCAGCACAATGGCCTTACGCGCATTCGTTAGCGCATCGTCAAATGTTTCCCCAGCAGAGAAGCAGCCGGGTAAATCCGGGACCACCACCCCGAAGGCATGTTTGGTGTCACCGGTTTCAAAGGCAATGGGATATCGCATAAATCCACTACCTCACTTCAAGCCAGCTTGCTCGCATGCACAAATTGATGGTGGCTACGCGCTTACGCTTGAGCCGCCAACCATCGGCTTGCAATAGCTTGATAAGCTCGCGGCTCTGCGGCGTTGGCTCGACCTGCGCAGCAGAAACTTTTTAGTTGAATTCGGTTCCTTAGTTTTTGCAGTATTTGTGGCGGACGATCCGGATCACTTCACCAGATGCCGGTGTTAGGCATCGACGCCCAGGGCTCGGCCGGCGCGCGTCGCTCGCCTTTCTGCAGCAACTCGACCGAGATACCGTCGGGTGAACGGATAAATGCCATGAAGCCATCGCGTGGCGGGCGCAGGATGGTGATGCCAAGGTCCATCAGACGCTGGCAAGTGGCGTAAATATTGTCGACTTCGTAGGCGAGATGCCCAAAGTTTCGCCCGCCGGTATAGACCTCAGGATCCCAATTGTGGGTCAGTTCAACCTGCGCAGCATGATCACCGGGCGCCGCCAAAAAAATCAGTGTGTGTCGGCCCTGCGGGTTGTCCTTGCGCCGAACTTCCTCGAGACCTAACGCGCCGCAAAAAAACTTCAGCGAGGCGTCAACATCGCTGACGCGCACCATGGTGTGCAGATACTTCATGGCTAGAACATCTCAGACGGACCAGGTCCTTGCGTGTCACGCGGCGCCGCCGCACGGGCGGCAATGTGATCGCCGGTGATCATGGCTTCGTAAGACTGACCGGGGCCGACCATCGGGTACACGCCGGCGTCCGGATCGATAATGACTTCGAGAAATGCCGGGCCTTTGAAGCTGATAAATTCATCGACCACGCGCGTGACGTCCGCTTTCTTGTCGAGGCGAACCGAATATTTAAAGCCATCTGCCTGGGCGGCCTTCACAAAATCCTTTTTGTGCAGCGATTTATCGCTTCCTGACATACGGCTCTCAAAAAAGAGCTTTTGCCATTGGCGCACCATGCCGTCGCCGAAATTGTTGAGCACCACCACCTTGATCGGCAGGTCGTAGGTGGTCACGGTTTCAAGTTCGCCCATGTTCATGCGGATCGAGGCGTCGCCGTCGATGTCGATGACGAGCTTGCCCGGGTTGGCAATCTGCGCTCCGATGGCCGCCGGCAGACCGAACCCCATGGTGCCCATGCTGCCGGACGTCAACCACAGACGCGGTTCGCGAAAATCAATGTATTGAGCGGCCCACATCTGGTGCTGTCCAACGCCAGTGCTGACAATCGCTTCACCGCGCGTTCGCTTGTTGAGTTCCTCGATGACGTAATAGGGCTGGATCAGATTTGATGCCCGGTCATAGTTCATGCCGTGCTTGGCCTTCAGCTCCTTGAGATGCTTGTGCCAGCCAGTCATAGCTAACGGCGGCCGCCGATAGTGACTGCGACCATAGGTGCTCAACGCCGACAACGCTGGCGACAACAGACCTACATGCGACCAGTCCACGCGCTTGACCTTGTTGATCTCCGCGCGGTCGATATCGATGTGGGCGATAGCGCGCGCCCGTGGCGCAAACTTCGGCGGATTACCAGCGACGCGATCATCAAATCGTGCGCCCAGCGCAATCAGGAAATCGCAATCTTCGACCGCGTAATTGGCGAACGCGGCGCCGTGCATACCTAACATACGCATGGCAAGTGGATCTGTGGTATCGATGGCGCCAATTCCCATCAATGTCGTGACCACCGGAATATGGAATGCGCGGGCGAATTCTCGCAACTCGCGCGACGCCTCACCGTTCACAACACCGCCGCCGGCGTAGATCAGCGGCCGCTCAGAGCTCGTCAGCATCGCAAAAAACGCCGCAGCCTCGTCTTCCTCGATGGCCGCGTTTTGCATGGCGAACAAGCGCTTGCGATAGCCGGGGATCGGCAGCACGCCGGTCCCCTGGAATTCTCCGCGCCAGTTCTGCACGTCTTTCGGCAGGTCGACCACCACCGGGCCAGGCCGGCCCGTGCGCGCGATCTCGAAGGCCGTGCGCATGGTCGATTCGAGTTTGTTAGGGTCGGTCACCAGAAAGATGTGCTTGGCGACCGAGCCCATGAGCGCCGGCACCGGCGCCTCCTGGAATGCATCCGTGCCAATCGCCGAAGTCGGCACCTGGCCGCAGATGACAACCAGCGGAATAGAATCGGCCATGCAATCGCGGACCGGAGTCACCGTGTTGGTCGCACCCGGACCCGAAGTCACCAGGCAAACTCCCACGCCTCCTGTAGAACGCGAATAACCGGCAGCCATAAAACCCGCACCCTGCTCGTTGGCGGGCACAATCAGCGGCACCTGAGGCTCACCGAGTGCGGCGCGTGCCTGGTTGTACAAAAACACAGCGTCATAGGTCGGCAGGATCGCGCCACCCGAGTAGCCGAAGATGGCGCGCGTCCCTTCATCAGCAATGACTTGGACCACCATTTCGGCACCCGTCATCGAGCGACCAGCCAAGGGGTGTGGGGAAGAAGTTTGCAGCGTGGGTTGAGGGTTGGCGGCCATGATTCCTCAACCCTAGCAGTTCGCGCGGAAACCGCAAAAAAAATGTCGCCGCAGACCCGATGCCTGCCGGTATTCTTGAAGACTCATGCGCCATATCATCGCCATCCAGCTGCAGAACGAAGCCGGTGCACTCACCCGGGTCGCCGGACTCTTCTCCACTCGCGGCTATAACATTGAGAGTCTGTCAGTCGCGGCCACCAACGATCCGACCCTGTCGCGCATCACCCTGGTCACCCGGGGCTCAGATGCCGTCATCAGCCAGATTGTCAGTCAGCTCAATAAACTGATCGATGTGGTCTCGGTCGAGGACATGACGGGTGGCGAGCATCTGGAGCGAGAGCTGGTCCTGCTGAAACTGAAACTGCGGCCTGAGCAAGTCGACGCCGTTCGCGGCTATGTCGTACGTACCGGCGGGCGCGTGCTGGAGCCAGGGCTCGACTGTTTTATCGTTGAGCTGACCGCCAGCGAACTCGAGGTTGAACGCTTTGTCAGGGATCTCGCTGACGGCGCCGAGCTGCTGGAGGTGGTCCGTTCAGGCGCGCTCGGGATGTCAAAGCAAAGGGCCGAGCGTCGCTAATTTGAAGCTAATATACCTTCAATAGCCAATTATTGTTTCATACAGGGTTCAATAGTATGCGATCGCCGCTGGGTCCAGTCACTCAAACCCAGGTCCCGGATTTTTCACTGCTGCGCAGTTATCGGTCGCCGGCACATGCCAATGCCTGGCAGCAATACATGGATTGTTTCGTTGCCGATGTTGCTGGCATCGTCACCTTGAGCCAGTACATCGAGGCTTTCTACAGCAGCCTGCCATTTCGCATGGAACGCCGACTTATCCAATGGTTGATTGGCAAGAAGTCGAGCGCCGACGACGTGCGGGCGCTTGCCAGTGGACGAGCGGAGACGCTGTCGGCCTGGGTTGTGCTAGCCCGCACGGATAACCAGATTCTTTTGGGGGACTACCAGAGCAATACGCGTTCCTGGCTTGCCCTGCTGCCGCTGAGCAGCGGGAAAGTCACCCGCCTGCATTTCGGTTCTGGCATTCGCTCGGTGCGTGACCCCGAGACCGGCGAGCCCACCATGACCTGGGGCTTTCGCGCGCTCGGCGGATTTCATATTCTCTACTCGAAAATCCTGCTCGCCGCGGCGCGCCGCGGACTCTGACCTGTTGACAGTCTTGGCGACTGGCTCTTCGAGCATTCGGCCAGCACTTGCCATGCAAAGGTCTGGCAATTGTTGAGCATTCCGAAGTACCCGTCGCGGCTCACGCATTGCTCATCAACATCAGCCATCGTTTCGCGATTTTCGGACACATCGAAGGACACGTCTGACACAACTACCGGCGTGACCCAAGGCAAGTCAGATCGATTTTCTTCAGGCAGCGAACACTGCGCGGTTGCGTTCATTCTTGTGACTTGGGTATTCGTCTTGATCCAGCTGTGCGACACCGTGATCGGCCTAACGCACGTCGTCGGAATGCACTGCGATTTCTCCAACGCTGTCGCGGTGTTAGGTGACGATGAGCCTGATGCGCGAGTGCTGACAACGGTTGATACCCCCAGACGCGAGTTTTGGCTTAACAGTCCCACTGGTCAAGCGTCGCAATCTCGTCGACCCGCGCCCGACACCGCAGCCGTGCGCGGTGCTTTGGCACAATCCGCGTAATCTTTGGTCAGGCGCCACGATGGATCAGCCTATTTGCGGTAACATCCGACTGTAATTCCGGCGAATTCTGCGAGGTTGCCACCTATGAACGCCCAGTCCGAACAGTTGTTAGTCGAGAAGTTAAAAAACCTGCCGCCCGAGCGGCGCGCGGAAGTGGAGGATTTCATCGACTTCTTGCAGCACCGCGAGACGGATCGACAACTCACCCGCGCCGCCGCGCACGCCAGTGAGCCCGCTTTCAAGGCCGTCTGGGACAACCCCCAGGACGCCGCCTACGATCAGCTCTGAGCGAGATTGTTAGGCTATGGCAGCCCCTCTCTTCGGCTCCGTCCTGCTGGTGCCGTTCCCCTTCACCGATCAGTCCGCCACCAAGCAGCGACCCGCCGTCATCGTCTCGAGCAGCGCCTATCACCGCGCGCGGCGCGATGTGATCCTCATGCCCATCACCAGCCAGTTGCGCGTCAGCGCGTTCGGCGAACTGCTCGTGCAGGATTGGCAGGCCGCTAAATTACTCATGCCCTGCGCCATCAAGCCCGTCTTCGCCACCCTCGATCAATCGCTCGTCATCAAATCCCTCGGCCAACTCTCCACCCGCGATCAGGCCGCGCTGCGCACCACCCTCGCTCAGCTGATCGGTTGATACCACCACAACCTAACAAATCACTGGGTGCTCCGCCGTGCAAAGCATTGTCCGACAATGTCGGACAAAAGCCGCCGGCCGCCTATCCTGCCACGCCTCCGATTTCGCCCCGAGAGTCTTTCAGGCGGTGTGCACACCAGAACACCGCCGCTGCACCAACGGCCAACAGCGTGGCGACGCCAAAATAAGTCGCTGGCGTCGATCCGCGCTCTTGCTCGCCCGGGTAGTCCGCCACATAGGAACCAAAATCCGCGAAGTAAAGGCAGCCTGTAAGAAGCATATGCGCCAGCGGGAACAACGCAACCCGCCACGCACTTCGAGTACGCGACGGAGTTTCCGCCGACGGATTCCGGGTCGATCTGCGCCACAGGTAAATCGCCAGCATCAGCAACCAGCCAGTAGCCAAAAAATCGACCCACCAGGCGTATATGCGATCCCACCAGATTTCCTGAGCCGACGCACCGCCCAGCATCGCTTGGGTGAACATGGCGAGCACGGCATACACCGCACCCAGGCCGACGATGCATGCTACCACTCGAAGAACAATTCGCGGATTCATCGCGCCTGGAATCGCAGACTCGGCGGCGGCCTTACCGTTTGGTTTTTCGAGCACTTGGTCAGCACTTGCCATGCAAAAGTCTGGCAATTGTTGAGCATTCCAAAACGGCCCAAGGACCGCCCAATGGCGAGTTCGCGGTTCACGCACTGCTCATCAACATCAGCCATTGCTTCGCAATTTTCGGACACCTCGCACGACGCGTCAGACACGACGACCGGCGTGACCCAAGGCAGATCAGATTGATTTTGTCCGGGCAGCGAGCACTGCGCCGTCGCGTTCATTCCCGCAACTTTCGTATCCGTCTTGATCCAGCAGTGCGAGACCGCCCCGAGTGCGATCCGCGCCTTACGACAACAACGCTGGACTACCAAGCCGGTCGGGTCGGTCAGCGCAATCGGGTTGCTCTTCACGTACGCATACGTGTTAGGTCCGTCAATCAATCCCACCGGATCACTCTCGACATACCTGCCGATCGCGGAGTCATAGTCGCGGAAGTAGTTGTATACATGAGAACACTACTGTCCGACACGTTTCATAACAAAATCAACTGGTTATCGTCGTGAGGCATGTTAGGATTTTTTCGATATCAGAAAACAGCTGAATTAAAGGGATTTTCTCAAAAGGCGTCACGCTCAAGATCTGCAACATCGTATGCAACGACACATCCAGCTTCAATTGCTTTCGGACGATGGCGACCAGCACGTAGGTGGCCACGGCGATCCACACCTGGCTCTTCACGGCGTTCTCGGAGGTGCCGAAGAATCGCTTGATGCGCAGGTGTTGCTTGATCCATTTGAAAAACAGTTCGACTTGCCAGCGACTTTTGTACAGTGCGCAGACGCTCAAAGCCGGAATGGCGAAGTGATTGGTCAAGAACACCAGCGACTTCTCGGTCACGGGGTCCTTAAAACGCACGCGGCGCAGCGGCCCGGGGTAGTGCTGCGAGGCGTAGAAACCGTTGAGCATGACCCGTTGATCGCAGATCAGTCCCGTGCTGCGATCGATGGGTGTGGAGTGCACGCGCCGGCAGTTCATATTGCGCTTGGCGCGGCTAACAAAGTAGCCACCGCTCTGGTGCAGTCGGTACAGGCGCTCGAAGTCCAGGTAGCCCCGATCCATCACGTAGAACGCACCGGCTTCGGGAATCAGCAAATCCAGTACGTTCACATCGTGCCACGTACCGTCGGAAATATGGATAAAACTCGGGATATTGCCGCGCAAGTCGAGCAGCGTATGCAGCTTGATGGCCGCCTTCGTCGAACGAAACGGCGCCCACGGAAACAACGACAAGCACAGATCGATGGTGGTGGAGTCGAGCGCATAGACGGTGTTGTCCAGCTCCACACCCAGCGGCTCGGTGGCGTACAACCGGCGCGCAATCCGAATCAAGGCTTGCGCAAACTCGCAGTGCAGCCGCCAGTCGCAGCGCTCGTTGGCATCGGCCAAGTTGCTGCGCGTCACATTGCCGCGCAGCCCCAGGTGATAGGCCTTGGTGGCATGCGCTTCGAAGCACGCTTCGATGTCCCGCAGACTCTCCCGATACGTCATCTGGGCGAAGGCCATGCTCAGAAACTGATCGAGGCAGGTGAAGGTGCGAACATTGAAGTCGCCCCGATACTTGGCCACCAGACGACGAAACGTATGCCACGGCGCACACTCCATCACCTGCGCGAACACCAGCTTGCCTGTGTACATCAGCGTCTCCCGGATACTTCCGGGAAGCCTGCTGTTTTAGCTCGCCGTCGTTCAAGTCGCTAACACCTGGAAATCTCATGAAACCTCGGAAAACAAAGCCTTGTAGCGCTTCAGACCCTCAACGTGTCGGACAGTAGTGACATGAGAAGTAACAAAACGACCCGCTCGTCGTACGTTAGGTTTGCTGGTCGAAAGCACAATCGCCTACTTGTCGTTTGGGCGAGATTTGCGGTCCTCTATCGACGCAATGACGCCATTCGTGAGTACTGCCGCGAGGGTGATTGTGAAGAGAATCCAAAAGTTGAGTCCAGTTACCAAAGTCGCCAGCCAAGCGATTACTGCGCAGGTTCCAAGCATCACGAAGAACATCTTTGGCTTGAAGAAGCGAGACCGGCTCACTGTCGACACTCGCATCGCGATAAGTCAGCCACGGCGCCGGCTGCAACTCCACCGCCGTAGATGTTCACTCCAGGATTGGTCCTGCCTGCCGACCGGCGAAGTGCCGCGTCCGTTAGCCCGTCGAGGTTCGGCGGCCGCCAATTTCGCCCGACTCCGCCGCGAAAGAAATCCTTCAGCCCCGCCCTGAACGCACTTGCCTGACCGCCGGACGAAGCCATTACAGAGCCAGCTTTTGCCAATCCCGCGTAAGCCAACCGACTCGCTCCCGCCGCAAGTGCAGAGTACAACCCGTACCTGTAGTTCTTGCTACATGGATCGATGCCGCCATCAATTCCCAGAGAGTCGCGCAAATCATCGCCGAAGCCCCACACGAGCGCGTCACCCAGGCCTCCAGAGAAATCGACAAAGCCCTGTGGCAGCTGATCGCCAAACCTCCACAAGCCGGACGGATCGACGAACGAAATTGGATTTCCACCGACGTAACCGTACGTATTCACGCCAGCTGCAAGGCCTATGGGATCACTCTCGACATACCTGCCGATGGCCGAGTCATAATCGCGGAAGTAGTTGTAATGTAGCCCTGACTGCCTCCAAAACATTATGAATACCTAACGAGCATCTGAATTCACGTCGCCTTGCGTCTGGTGCCCGGGGCCGCTCAATCGTCGCATGCAGATAACTAGACCAACAGCAATAGAAATTTGGGCAGCAAACCGAAAAAGAATGAACCAGCCGCTCTCGGCATTTGGTGTGGGCGATGCTAGAACAAGATCTTCTCCCGGTATTGCAGTCGCGAGGACTAGGAAAACATAAAACGCAATGCCTAACCAGCCAATAATGATGAGCGCCCTGAATCTTGTCGCTACGCCAACTAGACCGGACAGCAACAGTAGCGGCACTGCGATTCGAGGCAACCAAGGCAATGGCTCGAAAAATAGGCCAGGCCAATTGAGCAAACCACAAACAGCAAATGTTAGGAATAGCATCGCGACCAACAAAAGCTTCGACTGTTGGTTACTTTGCACAGGGATCACACCACTTCGACAACTCTTGTGGCGTATCGCCATAGTGATTGCGTCCGTCCAAGCCGGCTGCCCAGGCGTCTATCGACGCTGGTGTGTTCTTGCTAGTCGTTCCTGGAATTTGAATGTATTTTTGAAGTTGCCAGAATCCGATTGCCCAGCCCGAACTCTGCCACCCGTTCCATCCGGCCGTGAAGGCCCAATTCTCGGCTTGACGCAATGTTGGGTTATACCAAGAGTCCGGTCTATCGCGCTTCCTATCGGCATTCGCTCGATTGAAGACGCACTTCAGGTTGCCGTTGCATTGCGCAATTAATTTGCACAAATACGCTTTTACCTCCGGACGAACAGATCCAGCTGGACCTGGCGGCTGCCAACCATCTGCGCGTCCCACCGCGCCATACGCTGCGCCATACTCCAATCCATTGGGATCGGTCCATGAAATTGGATTCGCGCCAACGTAGCCATAGGTATTGATCCCGCCATCCAACCCAATCGGATCGCTCTCGACGTATCTTCCGATCGCGGAGTCATAATCGCGGAAGTAGTTGTAATGTACTCGCCCTGAGGCGCGTCGTCGTAACGCACGGCGATTTCTCCAACGCTGTCGCGGTGTTAGGTGACGATCAGCT
>JAYVJR010000147.1:0-2022 GCA_043769085.1 Gammaproteobacteria bacterium | reverse complement strand
TCTGTCGCCGTTCTCTGGCGAGACGATTGCGTGTTTGCGAGTAAGTAGCGAGCTCGGCGGCAAGGCGTGCAGCTGGATCGCCGGCGGGCTGCGCAGTGTTGGCGATGCGCGCCAGCAGGCGCGCATCAAAATCCGCGCTTGCTCGGATTGCGCCGAAATGCTGCTGTAGTTTCTGTTCCAGGTTCATGATTGCGTCACTCCCGCCAACACGCGCAGGCGATCGCGCCCGCGATGCAGCAGCGTTTTCACTGTCCCGACTGGCAGTCCCGACATCGCCGCAACTTCTTGGACCGAACATTCACGCAGATAGAACAGCCGCACGACCTGACGCTGTCTTTCCGGCAATCGGGCCACCCAGCCCTCGATCCGTCGCGCATCCGTGTCGGCCTCGATGGCGCCATAGCCAGCAGCACCGGCCGCTTGCGCCGACTTCGCCTCGACTTCAGCTAACATCGTCGGCTCCGTCAGCGATCCAGCCGGGCGCCGGCTGCGGCTGCGCAGCGCCGACAGAGCCGTGTTGCGCGTGATCGTATAGATCCAGGTCGACAACGCAGAACGCCCGTCGAATGCCGGCAACGCCCGCCAGATCTTCACGAACACCTCCTGGGCGATATCCTCAGCTGCGGCGCGGTCGCCAGCAATGCTCAGGCACAGCGCAAAGACCCGCTCGCGATAGGCGGGCAGCAGCCGCGCGATTGCGTCATCACGCCGGCCCTCGCGCACCCACTGCAGAATTTCATCGTCCATGTCACCCGCTCACTATTAGACTCGTGGTCGGCTCCGTGGGTTTCAGCAAATCTTTTGTAGCCGGTCGGCGGCAGCCGGAGTCTAAACCGCCATGAACACGCATTTCAGTCATCTATGGTCAAGCGGACTGGAAATATTCGTGGCCCTGGTGCTCGGCTTCTGGCTGGGTAACCGGCACACCCGGCTGCTGCCGGGCGTCGTGGAATTGTTACAATCATTGTTAGGAACCTAGACGAGGAACATATGGAAACGACTGTGTCGGTAATTGGTGTGCTGATACCCCTGGTGGCGGTTTTCATGGGCATCGGCCTGGCCATCGTGTCTGTTGTTGCGCGACATCGCACGCGCGTTAGGGCGCTGGAACAGCGCCATCTGGAACGCATGGCCGCCATTGAGAAAGGCATCGAGTTACCGTCCGACCTGGCGTCGGAAGCGGAACAGGACGCCGGCCAGGGCAAAAAACCGGTTGCACGATTTTTGCTGCAAGGACTGGTTTGCCTGGGGATCGGCATCGCACTGCTGATCTCGAGCGTAACCATCATGCCAGCCGAACTGCAGCTCCCCGGCAGCGTCCTGGCTGCGATCGGCGCGGCCCTGATTATTTTCTATCTGGTCGCCGGACGGTCCGCGCCGCCAACGCCGCCGGGCGACGGGTCGCGCTAAGCGCGCGCTCAGGCGCTGCGCGGCCGCTTGGCGTTCTGCTGGCACAATTCAGCCTGGTTGCGCGCTAACAAGGCGCGGAAGCGGTGCAGGTGATCGTCGGCAAACTCGCGGGCCTCGATTTCAAAGCGATTGTCCCAATAGCCGCGCCGGAACCACTCGAGCAGATAGCGAAACACCGTGAGCTCGCCCGTCTCCCATTGCCTGAGCACATGGCAGTACTCGTGCAGGACGAAGTCGGGCCGCTCAAAGAACTGCCGGGCGCCGCCGCGCAGGTAGATGCGCCGCCGGCGCGTCGTCGCCAGCGCCCGCGCGTGAAAGCGCGCAAACCAGGAATGCTCGTAGATCTCCACCAGATCCACTTCCGTTCCAAAGACTGCTAACAAAGTCAGCCGCTGATCGGGCGGCAGCGTGACGCGGCGGCCGGTCATTTACCGATGCAGAAACTGCTGAAGATACGGCCTAACAAGTCGTCGGCGCTGACCGCGCCGGTAATCTCACCGAGCTGCTGCTGCGCAAGACGCAATTCCTCCGCGACCAGCTCGCCGCCGCGCCGCTCCTGCAGCTGCCTGGCCGCGCTCTCGACGTGTTCGCGAGCCCGCGTCAACGCATCGA
>JAYVJR010000146.1:0-19550 GCA_043769085.1 Gammaproteobacteria bacterium | reverse complement strand
GGCATCCGGCACCGTTGTTACATTGGCGTTACTCGAATTCGCGGACTGGTTGCCCGCGTTATCCACCGCGCGGACCGAATACTGATACGCCGTGTTGGCTGCCAGACCCAGATCCGAATAGCTGGCGCTAACAATCGGAGTCGCCGTGATCTGCGTGCCGTTGCGAAATACCAAGTAGCCGTTCAGCCCAGATCCACCGGTGTCGGTCGCGGCACTCCAGGTGAGATTGACCTGAGTCGAATTGGACACTACCGCTGTCAAACCCGTTGGCACGCTCGGTGGTGTCGTATCCGCCTGCGCGGCAATAGTGACCGTCGAAGACGCGGCAGAGCGATTGCCGGCTGAGTCCACCGCGATCACGTGGTAGCTGATAGCACCTGAAAGAGTCGCAGCCGGGTCGGTATATGACGTTACGGTTACCACCGTTGCAGTGACCTGGGTTCCGTTGCGGAAAACGTGGTATCCCGCGAGCCCGGCGCCGCCGGTATCCGTCGATACAGCCCAAGACAGGTTGACAGTAGTTCCGCTAACGCGAGTGCCGGTCAAGTTTCCAGGCACCGAAGGTGCAGTCACATCTGGACCGGGCGCCGGTGGGCCCGCAGGGACGACGTCTTGACCGGCAACGCCGCAAGCTGTCAGCAGCATTGTGACAATGACGGCCAGCAAAGCGCGAGATGCACGAATTCCGGTCATCCTGACCTCATCTGGCTAACAACAGCGGTCCAAATCATTTGTAGCTCGCTAGAACAAGACTTCTATTTTTTGTGTGGCGCGAAATCTTACTCGAGCCCAGTGAATCGCCGCACAGTTTCATGGCATGATGTCGCATTAGTGCGACGAAATGCTTGCGTGGGAATGGCACTTATAACCCGGTTCGCTCTCAGTCCCGCCGCAATGTGACATATTGGGGTTCAGTGCAAATTATCGAGACCTACCGGAGCCATTCATATTGAGTCCTCGTCCTTTTAAGGTCCTTGGCGTTCAGCAAATTGCCATCGGCGGCCCGGACAAGCAGGCACTGCGCCGGCTTTGGGTCGACGTATTGGGCGTGCCAGCCGTCGGCAGTTACCAGAGCGCTCAGGAAAACGTCGACGAAGACATTCTGCGCATCGGCTCGGGTGCTTCTGCCTGCGAAATCGATCTGATGCAGCCGCTCGACGCCAACGCAAAACCCGCGGTCCATGTGCCGCCGCTCAACCACATCGGCCTGTGGATCGATGATCTGGCTGTGGCGGTGCGTTGGCTAACAGCGCAGGGGGTTCGTTTTGCGCCGGGTGGCATTCGCAAAGGCGCGGCCGGTCACGACGTCTGCTTTCTGCACCCGAAAGGCAATGAGCAGTTTCCGTTGTCGGGCGAGGGTGTACTGATAGAACTGGTTCAGGCGCCGCCCGAGGTCATTGCGGCGCTCTAACACCACAAGACCTGTTAGGTATTTTTCTTGAAGCTCAGGATCGGCTGATCGACGGCGAGACTGTCGCCGGGCTTCGCCAGCTGTTCTTCGACTTCGCCGTCCTGCGCCGCCTTCAGCACGTTCTCCATTTTCATGGCCTCGACCACTGCGAGTTTGTCGCCGGCTTTGACATGTTGGCCCAACTTGACTGCAATTTCAGTCAACAGGCCGGGCATGGGAGCTAACAGAAACCGTGACAGGTCCGGCGGTGCCTTGAAAGGCATCCGCTTCAGCAGTTCAGCCGCGCGCGGCTCGAGGACCAGAGCGTCTGTCTGCGTGCCAGCATGAAACAGGCGATAGCGCAGACCGACTACATCGATCTGCATTCGCAGCGGCGCGCCGCCATCGATTTTAGCCGTTAGCACCGATTGCCCGGGCCGCCAGTTCGAGCGCGCACAGATTTCGTCGGTCAGGCGAATCGCGTGGTGCTGGCCATCCATGACGACAACGTAGTCGGCCAGGTTCGAGTCGCTGCGCACGGTGCGGCGGTGGTGCACCAGCGCCGCTATTTGCGCAAACATCTGCGGGTCCTTGGGGGTGGCATCCTCGGCGCGAAAGCCCTGCGGAAATTCTTCGGCGATGAATCCTGTGGTGAAATCGCCCGACACAAAGCGCGGGTGCTGCATCAACGCGGCCTGGAATGGTACGTTGGAGGCAACGCCGCGAATCACAAACCCATCGAGCGCGGCGCGCATCCGCGTGATCGCTTCGTGGCGATCTTTGCCATGCGTGATGAGCTTCGCGATCATCGAGTCGTAGTGCACCGAGATCTCGCCGCCTTCTGTGACACCCGTGTCGACACGAACGGTGCCGTCGCCTGCGGCCGGGGTCTCAAAATGGATCAGCCGTCCCGTGGATGGCAGGAACCCGCGGAACGGATCTTCCGCATTGATGCGGCATTCCATGGCCCAGCCGTCGCGCCGGATTTCGGACTGCTTGAAGGGTAGTTTTTCACCCGCGGCGACGCGGATCATCAGCTCGACGAGATCGAGCCCGGTGATCATCTCAGTAACGGGATGTTCCACCTGCAGTCGGGTGTTCATTTCGAGGAAGTAAAACGAGCGGTCTTTGCCGACCACGAATTCCACCGTGCCGGCGCTCTGGTATTTAACCGCCTTGGCTAACGCGACGGCCTGCTCGCCCATGGCTTTGCGGGTCGCATCATCCAGAAACGGCGAGGGCGCTTCTTCCACGACCTTCTGGTGGCGGCGCTGAATCGAGCACTCCCGCTCCCACAGATACACGCAATTGCCATGACTGTCGCCTAACACCTGGATTTCGATGTGGCGCGGTTCTTCGACAAATTTTTCGATGAACACGCGATCGTCGCCAAAGGCGTTGCGCGCTTCATTCTGGCAAGCCGTGAAGCCTTCGTGCGCCTCGGCATCGTCCCGGGCGACACGCAGGCCCTTACCGCCGCCCCCAGCACTGGCCTTGATCATCACGGGGTAACCGATTCTATTCGCGATCTTCACCGCTTCGGCGGCATTGGGGATCGCTTCGTTGAAACCCGGGATGGTGCTGACCTTGGCTTCAGCCGCGAGTTTCTTGGACGCGATCTTGTCGCCCATGGCGGCGATTGAGTAGTGCTTTGGGCCGATGAAGGTGATGCCTTCTTCTTCGACGCGACGCGCGAACGTTTCATTCTCGGAGAGAAAGCCGTAGCCCGGATGGACGGCTTCGGCGCCAGTCTGCTTGCAAGCGGCGATTATCTTGTCCATCGATAAATAGGATTCGCGCGAAGCAGCAGCGCCGATGTGTACCGCTTCATCGGCCATCTCCACATGGCGCGCGCCGCGATCGGCGTCGGAATACACTGCCACGGTCTTGATGCCCATGGTCTTCGCGCTGCGAATCACGCGGCACGCGATTTCGCCGCGATTGGCGATCAGAATTTTCTTGAACATGTTTATAGCGGAAGGTTTTATAGCGGAATATTGCCGTGCTTGCGCCACGGATTGTCGAGTTTCTTGTTAGCGAGCATGGTCAGTGCGCGATTCACGCGCTTGCGGGTTTCGCTCGGCATGATCACATCATCGATATAGCCGCGGTGACCCGCAATAAAAGGGTTCGCAAATTTCTGGCGGTATTCCTCGGCACGTTCGGCAATCTTGGGCGCGTCGCCGATATCCTTGCGGAAAATGATCTCGACCGCGCCTTTCGGGCCCATGACGGCAATTTCGGCCGTTGGCCAGGCGAAATTCACGTCGCCACGCAGGTGCTTGGAGGACATGACGTCGTAAGCGCCGCCGTAGGCTTTGCGCGTGATGACCGTGACTTTGGGCACCGTGCATTCTGCGTAGGCGTAGAGCAATTTCGCGCCGTGCTTGATGATGCCGCCGAATTCCTGCGCGGTGCCTGGCAGGAAACCGGGTACATCCACAAAGGTGATCACTGGAATTCCGAAGGCGTCGCAGAAACGCACAAAGCGCGCGCCTTTGATCGAACTCTTGATGTCAAGGCAGCCTGCCAGTACCAAGGGCTGGTTGGCAACGATGCCGACGGTGCGGCCCTGCATGCGGCCAAAACCAATGAGGATGTTCTTGGCGTTCTCCGGCTGCAGTTCGAAGAAATCGCCTTCGTCCACGACTTTCCCGATCAATTCCTTCATGTCATAGGGTTTGTTAGGATTGTCCGGTATCAGGCTGTCGAGCGATTCGTCGATGCGGTCGGCCGAATCAGCGGTCGCAACGACAGGTGCCTTGTCGCGGTTGTTGAGCGGCAGAAAATCCACAAATCGGCGCAGCATCAGCAGCGCTTCGACATCATTCTCAAACGCCATATCGGCCACGCCCGATTTGGTGGTGTGCGAAATTGCACCGCCCAGCTCTTCTGCGGTCACCACTTCGTGCGTGACGGTCTTGACCACATCCGGGCCGGTCACGAACATGTAGGAGCTGTCCTTGACCATAAAGATAAAATCGGTGATGGCGGGTGAATACACCGCGCCGCCAGCGCAGGGTCCCATGATCATCGAGATCTGTGGCACCACGCCCGAGGCCAGCACATTGCGCTGAAAGACCTCGGCATAGCCGCCTAACGACGCGACACCTTCCTGGATGCGCGCGCCGCCGGAATCGTTGAGTCCGATGATGGGCGCACCGACCTTCATCGCCTGATCCATGATCTTGCAGATTTTCTCCGCATGGGCCTCGGATAGGGCGCCGCCGAACACTGTGAAATCCTGCGCGAAGATAAATACCAGCCGGCCGTTGATGGTGCCGTGACCGGTGACTACACCGTCGCCCGGGACTTTGCTGTCTGCCATGCCAAAGTCGACACAGCGATGTTCGACAAACATGTCGCGCTCTTCGAAGCTGCCGGCATCGAGCAATAGTTCCACGCGTTCGCGTGCGGTCAGTTTTCCCTTCGCGTGTTGCGCCTTGATGCGTTCCAGGCCGCCACCGAGTCGGGCGGCAGCGCGTTTGGCGTCCAGTTGTCGGATGATTTCTTGCATGGTCTGGTTCTATGGGTTGTCGAAAACTGTTAGCAGTCTGGCTGCAGCCGCACTGGCGGAGATCTTGCCTTCCGCAACCTCCCGGGCCGTGGCGGCATATTGCTCGCCGGCGGCTGCGGAGCGGCGAAAGCGCCGTGCGAGACCTTCGTCAATCAACTGCTGCATCCAGGCGAGATTTTGCTGCTGCCGATTATTCACGAAATGACCGTTTCCGCGCATGATTTCGTAATGCCGATCAATTTCCTGGCTCAAGTCATCAAGACCGTTCCCGGTCAATGCCGATACCGTGAGCACGGGCGGCGCCCAGTCAGCCTGCCGCGGCCGCAACATGTGCAAGGCACTTTGCATCTGCCGGGCGGTAGTGGCAGCCGCATTGCTGTCGATGTCCGCCTTGTTCACCACGAATATATCGGCCAGCTCCAGCACGCCTTTCTTGATCGCTTGCAGTTCGTCGCCTGCGTTCGGTAACTGCAACAGCAAAAAGACGTCGGTCATGCCCGCCACGGCGGATTCGGACTGACCCACGCCCACCGTCTCGACGATGATGCGATCGAACCCGGCCGCTTCGCACAACAGAATGGCTTCGCGGCTTCGTGCCGCGACGCCGCCCAGCGTTCCTGACGAGGGTGTGGGTCGAATAAAGGCCTGAGGATGCATCGACAGGCGTTCCATCCGCGTCTTGTCGCCCAGAATAGATCCGCGGCTGAGCGTAGACGACGGGTCAATGGCTAACACAGCCACCCTGTGGCCTTGCTCAATCAGCGTCAGACCCAGTGTTTCGATCAGCGTCGACTTGCCAACCCCCGGTACGCCGCTGATGCCGAGGCGCAACGACTGACCGCTGTGGGGCAAAAGGCGTTCCAGCAGCTCGTGTGCCGGGGTCGAATCTTCATCTCGCTGTGATTCCAACAGCGTGATGGCCTTGGCTAACGCGCGCCGATCGCGCGCCAGCACTGCCGTGGCCAGCTCAGTCGCGAGATCAGTTTGGGGAGCCGGCATTAGCGGCCGGCAGCGTGCTTGCGGCGCGCTTCGATCGCAGTCAGCACAGTGCGCGCGGTGTCGCCGATCACGGAGCCTGGACCAAACACGCCACAGACGCCTGCTTTGTGCAGCGGTTCGTAGTCCTGTGCCGGAATCACGCCACCCACAAACACATCGATGTCGTTAGCACCTTGATCGCGCAGCGCTTGGATCAGCTGCGGCACCAGCGTCAAGTGACCCGCTGCGAGGGTCGAGATGCCGACCGCATGCACGTCATTTTCGATCGCCTGACGCGCAGCTTCCTCGGGTGTCTGAAACAGAGGCCCCACGTCGACATCGAAACCGAGGTCTGCAAAAGCCGTGGCTACCACTTTGGCGCCGCGGTCGTGGCCGTCCTGGCCGAGCTTGGCGATCAGAATGCGCGGCCTGCGTCCTTCGCGGTTCGCGAAGGCATCGATCGATGTTTTCAGCGTCTGCCAGTCCTGGTCCATATCGAAGGCCGCTCCGTAAACACCCGAGAGCATCGAAGTTTGTGCGCGGTAACGGCCGTACGCCGTTTCCAGCGCATCGCTGATCTCGCCGACCGTGGCGCGTGCTCGCGTCGCCGTGATGGCCAACTCCAGCAGATTACCCTTGTTAGCTTTTGCCGCTGCGGTCAGCGCGACGAGCGACTCGGTAACCGCCGCCGAATTACGTTGCGATTTGATCCGCGCGAGGCGCGCGAGCTGCGCCGTGCGGACCGCGCTGTTATCGATACTGCGTACCTCAAGGGCCGCCTCACTGTCCAACTGGTATTTATTGACGCCGACGATGACATCTTCGCGGCGGTCGATGCGCGCCTGCTTTTCCGCGGCGCAGGCTTCGATCTGGCGCTTGGCCCAGCCCGAGCCCACCGCCTGCGTCATGCCGCCCTGTTTTTCAACGTCTTCCATGATCGCCCAGGCCTTGTCCGCCAGATCCTGGGTCAGCTTTTCCATCATGTAAGAGCCGCCCCAGGGGTCGACAACGCTCGGGATATGGGTTTCTTCCTGCAGGATCAGTTGCGTATTGCGTGCGATGCGCGCGGAAAAATCCGACGGCAGTGCGATCGCTTCATCGAAGGAATTGGTGTGCAGGCTCTGGGTGCCGCCGAACACCGCAGCCATGGCCTCGATCGTCGTGCGTACGACGTTGTTGTAAGGATCCTGCGCCGTGAGCGACCAACCCGAGGTTTGACAATGTGTGCGCAGCATCATCGAGCGCGGATTCTTCGCGCCGAGTTGCTGCATGATCCGGTGCCACAGGAGCCGCGCCGCGCGCAACTTCGCGATCTCGAGATAGAAATTCATGCCGATGCAGAAGAAGAAGGACAGGCGACCGGCGAATTCGTCTATTCCTAAGCCACGCGCCATCGCAACGCGCACGTATTCCCGGCCGTCGGCTAACGTGAAGGCGAGCTCCAATGCTTGCGTAGCGCCGGCTTCCTGCATGTGATAGCCGGAAATTGAAATCGAATTGAACTTCGGCAGGCGTTTGGCCGTGTATTCGATGATATCCGCGACAATGCGCATCGAAGGTTCCGGCGGGTAGATATAGGTGTTGCGCACCATGAATTCTTTGAGAATGTCGTTCTGGATGGTGCCCGAGAGCTTGTCCGGGCTAACACCTTGTTCTTCCGCAGCGACGATGTAGCCGGCTAACACGGGCAGCACTGCGCCGTTCATGGTCATCGATACGGACACTTTGTCCAGCGGAATGCGATCGAACAGCACTTTCATGTCTTCAACCGAATCGATCGCGACGCCGGCTTTGCCGACATCGCCGACTACGCGCGGATGATCAGAGTCGTAGCCACGGTGCGTCGCCAGGTCAAAAGCCACGGACACGCCCTGGGCGCCGCCGGCTAACGCCTGGCGATAAAACGCGTTGGATTCTTCAGCCGTCGAGAAACCGGCGTACTGGCGGATAGTCCAGGGACGGGCGGCATACATCGTCGCCTGGGTGCCGCGTACAAAAGGCGCAAAACCGGGCAGGGTGTCCGCATGGGGAAGGCCTGAGGTATCGGCGGCCGTGTATAGCGCATTCAGTGTCAGGCCTTCCGGGGTCTGCCACCCCAGAGAATCGACCTGGCCAGCCGGTGCCGATTTCGCGGCCGCCTTTTTCCAGGCGTCGATATCAGAGCTTCCCAATGCGCACCCCAAGCGTGTCTGTTGCTGCAACGCAACATATTGATCGTTGCGGCTATTCTACAAGTTGGCGCAACGACTGTAAGTGATCGTGCCGCAAGCCCATTTTGGGTGTTGTCGACCGGGTCCGGGATTGCTTGACAGAGCGGGTACGCTCCCGTAACTTGCGCCGCCTCTTGTGGGGCTATAGCTCAGCTGGGAGAGCGCTTGCATGGCATGCAAGAGGTCGACGGTTCGATCCCGTCTAGCTCCACCATCCATATACTGTAGTTTCGGCGTCCCCATCGTCTAGAGGCCTAGGACACTGCCCTTTCACGGCGGCGACAGGGGTTCGAATCCCCTTGGGGACGCCAACTGGAGTTACCTATGTGTCGGTAAGCTCATTCTATGTGATGCGTCCGACAATCAGCAGAGATTTGTCCTGCGAATTCGACTTGATTTGCTGAATAACATGTTGGGTCATCGTGGCTGGAAGCAGCCCATATGAATAGCCGCCGCCCGGGACGGGTCGGAGATCGGGCCCCGGCCAGATGAAACGGTTGACTTCGGTGGTGATGATCCAGGAACGCTCGTCATCCAGTCCAAGTCGGGCCTTCGTTGCCTTGGCTATCTCCATCGCCTTTTCCGGGAAATCTGGCGGTGTACGCGTGACCGGGCAGATGTAGGTTTCGAGTTCTTGGAGTTCGTTAACGCGCAGGTGAACGATTACGCAAGGGCGATCCTTGCGACCTTCTTCGCGGCCTGCTCGCGCTTCGTTCCACCACAGGTATGCGTGGCGAATTACCAGGCCGATCTCGGGCTTGAAGTCCGCCATGCCTCAGGGCTGAAATTCGTCGTTGAACTTCGAAGCGGCTTCGGGAATAGCCATGGTGCCGAGTTCATCTACCACTGCCATGGGAAGCTGCGTGACGTGAAAGGCTCTCTGTTCATAGTGGCGCAGCCGGGCATAGTCATCGGCTGCCAACAGCACCACGTCGTCGCGGCCATGATGGGTAACAACCACCGCCTCGCGTCGGGCGAGCGCCCGGTAGCGCCCAAACTCGCGGGTGAATTCGCCGGCAGTCACTTTGGTCATGGATTGCCCCTAGGTTTGAGCATCAAAATACCACGAATTTTATGTGTTTCACAGAAATCACGTAAAACATGTAATTAACCTGAAGCACCCTTTGTGCCTACCAGTGGCGGAACGAGGCCAGCCCGCCGATTTGACATTAATGTGAGACATTCCCGCACTTGCTGCATTGCGTGCAAATAGACTACACGCTCTATGTCCAATCGTTTCTTCGGCATTTTCTGGCACTTGCCTCTGGTTCTTCTGGGGGTGGGTGAGCTTTTTATTGTCGTTATCTCGCTGGGTTTAGCGGCTAGGGTTTACGGAACGGTTGTCGACCCCTACTTTTTGGCGTTGCTGGTCGCCAGTGGCCTGATCGCGCTGGGCGCGTTTGGTCTTTATAGTCGCCGACTGCGCGCTCGAACTTCAGGTACGGCCATTCGGATTCTGGGCGGCCTGGTCCTGGGCTCCGCTTTGTCGGCAGCGGCTGCTTTGATATTGAGGATGGAACCGCCGCCATTGCGCGTTTTTGCAGTGATGTCCGTTATCGCTTTGGCCATCATGACGGCGCTGCGCTATTGGGTATCACATAGCAAGGACAGCGCAATCTTTCGCCGCAAGGTGCTGGTCTTTGGCGCTGGTGTTCGTGCCCAAAGTTTGACGGAGTTACGCCGCCGCTCCGACATGCGTGGCTACCAGCTGGACGGTTTTGTCAGCGCCGAGGGCGAATCGCCGACAGTGCCGAAACACTTGCTGCTGTCTATCGAGCGTGGTCTTCGCAATGCCTGCGAGGAACGCGGCATCGATGAGATTGTGGTCGCCATGGACGATCGGCGCCGCAACTTCCCAGTGGCGGAACTTCTGGAGTGCCGACTGGCAGGCATTGAAGTCATTGAGCTTGTTAGCTTTTTGGAGCGCGAGACCGGCAAGGTGCGTCTCGACATGCTGCATCCCAGCTGGCTGATCTTCGCCAGCGGCTTTCGCCAGGATGCCTGGCGCGAAGGCACGCGTCGGCTGTTCGACATCATTGCGAGTCTATTGCTGATTCTGATCAGCTGGCCACTGATGCTGCTAACAGCGCTGGCGATCAAGTTGGAGGACGGCTGGCGTGCGCCGGTCTTTTACCGACAGACCCGAGTGGGTTTTATGGGGTGTCCCTTTCAGATCTTCAAATTCCGCAGTATGGGAACGGATGCTGAGAGCGATGGCAAAGCTCGCTGGGCAACCCAAAATGACAATCGAGCCACACGCGTTGGTCGCTTTATTCGCATGGTACGCATCGACGAACTACCGCAGATTTTCAATGTATTTGTGGGCGATATGAGCATCGTGGGTCCGCGTCCAGAGCGCCCCGAGTTTGTCAGCCAATTGAGCGAACGCATTCCGTATTTTCGCGAACGGCACTATGTCAGGCCCGGTATCACGGGCTGGGCGCAACTCTGCTATGCCTATGGCGCGTCGGAGCAAGACGCTGTCGAGAAACTGCAATTTGATCTCTACTACGTCAAGAATCATGGGCTCATGTTTGATCTCATGATTTTGCTGCAAACGCTGGAAGTCATTGTCTTTGGTAAAGGGGCGCGTTAGCAATTATGAATTGGCTAGCGCAGAACGGGGCACAGATCGGTTTCTATGGTTATGTCCTAACAGGATTTGCGTTTCTGGCGCTCTGCGCCTACGTGCGCACGCCCAATATGAGCTGGCATGCGCCGGAGGCGCGCGTCCGCATCGCCTGCCTGGTGACGGCCTTGTGGGCGGGCTTGTACGCGGTCCATGCGCGATACGACGTATTCACAGTGACTGCCAGATTGTTCCTGGACGCCGTGCAAATTGCCGCTTGGTTGAATGTGCTGGCAATCCTGGTCAGTCTGCGTAGCCACAGCAGCTGGCTGCATCGGGCGCTGGCCCTGTTGCCATGGGGCGTGATCGCGGTGTCTGGGCTGGCTGCGTTGTTGTCGATGCAGCCGGATTCTGACCCGGTCATTGCCGCATGGGTGGCGCTGTTAGGGCTTTCGCAACCCCTGTTAGGAATATTTGCGCTGGAACAGGTATTTCGCAATGCCACAAGCGTGTCGCAGAATGCGCTGCGCTGGTTGTTTTTTGGCATTGGCATGATGCTGGCTGCCAATTTTTTTCTACTCGCGCAGGCGATAGCAATACAGGGGTTCGATGTTAGCGTCTGGCATGGCCGCGCTCTGGTGTTTGCGTTGGCGGCGCTGTTTGTCTTCAAGGGTCTGCGCGCGGTCGGCCCCAACTGGACCATCGGGCTGTTTGTGTCACGCCAGGTGGTCTTTTATTCCACCTCGTTCTTGCTGATCGGGCTATACCTGGTGTTGATGAGCGTCGGCGCCAGCTACTTGCGCAGTGTCGCTGGGACCTGGGGCGTTGCGGTGCAAAGCATGTTCGTCGCAGCATTGGGTGCGATTTTGCTGGTGCTGATTTTCTCGGGTGCCATCCGCCGTCGTCTAATGGCTTTTGTGGCCACCCATTTTTATCGCAATCGCTATGACTATCGCCTCGAGTGGCTGCGTTTCGTGCAAACGCTCTCGTCACGACCCGCTCAAGTCAATTTGCAACAAAGCGCCATTCGCGCAGTGTGTCAGATTGTAGAAAGTGGCTGTGGACGTCTCTGGCTGATCGACGAACAACAACGCCGCTACCTGCAGGCAGCCGACTGGCAAGCGGATGTCGCGCCTTCGCTCGGCATTGCAGCGGACAACTCTTTGTCGGAGTTCATGCGTCGCAGTGGCTGGGTGGTAGATCTCGCCGAAATGGCGACCAATCCAGAGCTCTACGACAACACGGAGCCGCCGGCAGATCTGCTGGTGCTGGGGCCAGATGGGATTGTGGTTCCGTTGTTGCACGTCGATTCCATGTATGGCTTGTTGCTGTTGAAGCGGCCGCCCGATATGGGAAAACTGCATTTCGAAGATCGCGATTTGCTGAAAATGGTGGGCCGACATCTGGCGGCGCACTTGTGGCAGGCGGACATCGATCGTCGCCTGGCTAACAGCAAGCAATTCGAAGCCTACAATCGCATGACCGCATTTGTCATGCACGATTTGAAGAACCTGACCGCGCAGCTGCAGCTGGTGGTCAGCAACGCCGCCAAACACAAACGCAATCCGGAATTCGTCGACGACGCCATTGCGACCATCTCGAATTCAGTGGATCGCATGGGTAAACTGCTGACCCAGTTGTCGCAAGATATGCGTGGCGGCGCGAACCGCAACGTGAGTCTTGCGGATATAGCGCGCCGTGTCGCGTTGCGAGCCGGGACCCGCCAGCCTGTGCCCCGGGTTACGATCAGCGAAGAAGTCATAGTCAATGCCGATCCGGAGCAGCTTTCGATGGTCCTCGATCACGTGGTGCGCAATGCTCAGGATGCTACGACCTCCAGCGGCAACGTAGATGTTGATGTAGGCCGCGAGGCCGGCTCGCCGCAGGTGCGAGTAACCGATGACGGTCATGGCATGGACGACGCTTTCGTCAGGGAGCGGTTGTTTAAGCCCTTCGATACCACCAAGGGCGCTCGCGGCATGGGTATTGGCGCGTACCAGACCCGCGAATATCTACGTTCACTGGGAGGCGATGTGCTGGTCGAAACAGCCCTTGGCAAGGGCACCACTTTCAAATTGGTTTTTCCGCATGGCTAACACCACATCCGATGCCCGCAGCCTGTTGATCGTCGAAGACGATCCTGGCATCACCTCGCAGCTGCGCTGGTGTCTGGAAGAATACAGTCTGATCTTCGCGCGCGATCGCAGCGAGGCGATCGCGGCACTGCGCCGGCAGGAGCCGGCAGTGGTTCTGCAGGATTTGGGCCTGCCACCCGATGCAGAAGGGACTGACGAAGGCTTTGCCGCGTTGCGCGAGATTCTGGAGCTTGTCCCTAACACCAAAGTGATTGTCGTGACTGGCAACGCCGATCGGGACAATGCACTCAAGGCAATCGCCAACGGCGCATTCGACTTTTGCCAGAAGCCCGTTGACGTCGAAATGCTGAAGTTGCTGGTCGCGCGCGCCTTTCGCATCGCTGAATTGGAAACGGAACTCGAGCGGCGCCGCCAGTCGAGCAGTAGTTCCCCGTTGGAGGGTCTGCTGGCCACGGATCCTGCGATGTTGCAGGTCTGTCGCATCATCGAAAAGGTGGCCCCCGCTAACGTCAACGTGTTGATCCTGGGCGAGAGCGGCACCGGTAAGGAATTATTGTCGCGCGCCATTCACGATCTGAGTCCGCGCAAGGACCAGAAATTTCAGGCGATCAATTGTGCTGCCATCCCCGAGCAGCTGTTGGAATCCGAATTGTTCGGCTATGAGCGCGGCGCTTACACCGGCGCCGTCAAACAAACACTCGGCAAAGTAGAACTCGCGGACGGTGGCACGTTGTTTCTGGATGAAATCGGCGACATGCCCATGTCGCTGCAATCGAAACTGCTGCGGTTTCTTCAGTCGAAGGTCATCGAGCGTGTCGGCGGCCGAACCGAGATTCCCGTGGACGTGCGCGTGGTTGCCGCCACCAACCAGAATCTGGAGGCGCTGATCACCCAGCAGCGGTTTCGCCAGGACCTTTTCTTCCGCCTCGCTGAGGTAACCGTCAATGTGCCACCGCTGCGCGACAGGCGTGCCGATATTGTGGCGTTAGCCAATCTCTATTTGCATAAATTTGCGGCACTGCATAAACGCCATAAACGGGGTTTCAGCGAGGATGCCACCAACGCGATGATGGCGCATAGCTGGCCAGGCAATGTCCGTGAGTTGGAGAACAAAGTGAAGTCCGCGGTGTTGTTAGCGGACGATGCGTGGATCAACAGCACCGACCTGGGTCTAAAGGCCACAGGAAGCGACGACTTGCCGCTTAATCTGCGTGAGGTCCGTACGGACGCGGATCGTACCGCCGTGCAGCGGGCATTGGCAGTGGCCAGTGGCAGCGTTTCGAAAGCGGCTGATTTGCTGGGTATCTCGCGTCCGACGCTCTATGACTTAATGGAACGACTTGGCATAACGGCGAACGAACGATAACTGGCTCACATTTCACGAATTATTGACAGTATTCTGTCGTGCGGTTCAGGTGTGGGTAATTTGAGAAATCTATACTAGGTCACTGAAATGCAGCTCATTGGTCGAAAAACTTGTCGGCTTGCGTCCGCGTGTGTGGGCGTTTTGCTGTTGATCGCTTGTAGTCGGGTGGACGCACCGACGCAAATCGCGAACGCGCGCACTCAAATTGCAGCGGGGCGATACGGCGAAGCTTTCATCGCCTTGAAAAACGTGGCGCAGAAAGAGCCTGACAATGCCACCGTTCGGGTGCTGCTGGCGCAAATCGCATTGGCGCAGGGCAATACGCAATCCGCCGAGACGGAGTTGTCGCGGATTACACTCGAGAAGATTCCTGACGCGGAAGGACAACTGGTCAAGTTGCGAGTTGAGATGGCGGCCGGGCGAATGGATGCGGCGCTCGCCGCTCTGGATGGCAGCAAACTCAATCAGAATCAAAAGGACAATCTGCGAGCGGTCGTCCTGCTCGGCAAAGGTGAAATCGCCAAGGCGATCGAACTCCTAACACCGTTGGTGGCCGCGGACCCGGGCAATATCGAATACGGTACGGAATTGGTCATGGCGCTGGCAGCGACAGGCGACATGGATGCTGCTCAGGGAAGATTGAACGGCTATCTGCAAGCCAAACCGAATGAGCCCGAATTGCTGATGATCAAGGCTCGCCTGGAGCTGGCTTCAGGTCGCTTGGCGACCGCGATCGAATCCTTGCAGCTGGCGGTCAACAGCGACCGACCCGATTGGCCGCCGGTGCAGCGCGCGCAAGCGAATTTCTTGCTGGGTGATTCGGCCTTGCGCAATGGCGATATCGCCAAAGCCAAATCTGCGCTGGCAAATCTCAGCAAGGTGGCGCCCGGCATGGTGGGGGCGGTCTTGCTGAAAGCACGAATTGCCATGGTAGAGCGCCGACCGGCTGATGCCGTCAACGATTTGCAGCTGGTGGCCCGCGCCGTACCCAACGACCGGTCCGTGCCGATGATGTTGGCGGAGGCGCATTTGCAGATGCGCAATATTGTGCAGGCGCAGGCGGTTTTGGAACAGCTGATTGCGGTCGCTCCCGAGCAGTTGGATGCCCGGCGAATGTTAGCTCGACTGTTGTTGCGGCAAAACCGACCCGACAAAGTCCTTGAACTGGTCGACGATGCGCCCACCGCGCAGGCTGCGGACACCGAATTGAAAGACGCACAAACTGCAGCGCGTGGCATTCAAGCGCGCGCAACGCAAACCGTCGAAAGTCTGCAATCGACGTTGGCCCGCGAGCCGAGTAACCACGAGGCTCGTCTGAATTTGGCAGTCGCTCAAGTGTCGTCGGGGGCGGCATCGGCGGCATTGCAGTCATTGATCGCTTTGCCAGCCAGTTATGAGCCTGCGAAACGATTGCGCGTCAAGTTGTTAGCGTTGGTGGCGCAATCCAATCGCCGCGAATTGGAACGCGAGATTGATGCTGTGATTGCGTTGAATCCTGCTCAAGTGGACCAGCTCTTGACGGTCGCTGATGTCACGGCAGCCATCGGGCGTAGCGATCTGGCTCTGCGTGCGTTAGACGTTGCGGCAACCGCCGCCCCCGACAATCAGAATGTCACCTTGGGCCGGGCATCGGTCATGCTCATTGATCGACGTTTGGATGATGCGCGGAAGGCCGTTTCGGCACTCATCACGCGTGATCCAAAAAATGTTCGCGCACTCGTGGCCATGGCGCGCATCGAAATGGACGCCGGCGATTTTGGCGCAGCGCGCAAGATTCTGGTTGAGACCAATTTGCTGGATCCCAAAGCGACGGAGGTCTCGTTGGCGTTGGCGACTCTCGAGTTGCGGGGTAACCGCGTGCCTAACGCCGTGGCTGTGCTGGAAAAAATGATCAGCAACTCCAAGTCCAATGGCGTGGCTGCGGCAGACGCCGGCAGTTTGCTGCTCTCTGCGCGACGTTTCGCGGCGGCGATCCCGTTTCTGCGCAAGGCCAGCCAAGAGCGCAGCGACCCGAGCGACCGCATCAGATTGGCGCGGGCGCTGGCTGAAAATAGACAGACTGGCGAGGCTAGTGAATTGCTCCAGACCTTGGTTAAGGAATCGCCAGGAAATACTGACGCGGTCGTGACGTTAGCAGCGATTGAAACGGGTACTGGACAATCACAATCTGCAGCCAATCGTTTAAGTGCGCTTCCCGCCGAGGGTAAGTCCCGAATTGATGTCCTGATCGCGCTGGGGGATGCGCAACTCGCCCAGGGGCGAGCGGAGGAGGCCAACCGCAGTTTCGAGCAGGCGTTCCGTTCCGCGCCTTCCATGGGGCTGGTGTTGCGTTTGTTTGCGGCCCGCACGCGTGCCAACATCAAAGACCCTGAACTACCCTTGAAAGCTTGGTTAGCGCGTTATCCGCAGGATGTTGTGGTGCGTTTAGCCTTGGGCGATCACTATTTGCGCGTGCAAGACAACAAGGCGGCGATCGCGACCTATGAAGAGATCATCCGAGCGCAACCGAATCAACCTGCCGCCTTGAACAATTTGGCCTGGTTGCTGTCAGAAACTGACACACCAAGGGCGGAGACATTGGCGCGTAAAGCTGTTCAATTGGTGCCCAATCAACCGCAAATCGCCGAAACACTCGCGAGCATCCTGGTTCGACAGGGCAAGTTCGCCGATGCCTTGCCTTATTTTGCTGCAGCCCTGGCAGCGATCGGCAACGACGGAGGCGCGCTGTATCGCTATGCCACCGCATTGAACGGTGCCGGGGACAAGGCGGCTGCCAAATCCATGGTTGCGCGTGCGCTGGCAACGGCCGGCGCCTTCCCCGAGCGGCAGGCGGCTCAGGACCTATCCACGGCGTTAAATTGAAACAATGTACACCCCCATGAAAAAAATTCTGGCATCAATTTTGTTAGTCATGTGGGCGATGCCCGCGATGGTGTTGGCGCAGGCAACGGCAGCACCGCCGGCGGCAGCGCCCACAGCGGACTACATCATCGGTCCCGGGGATACCATACAAGTGTTTGTCTGGCGCAATACCGAGCTCTCGGTCACCGTGCCGGTGCGCCCCGACGGCAAGATATCGACCCCGTTGGTTGAAGACATGGTCGCGATCGGCAAGTCGCCGTCACAGCTTGCTCGTGACATCGAGAAGGTGTTGTCCGAGTTTGTTCGCACGCCACAGGTCAATGTGATTGTGGCGACGGCGGTCAGCACCTTCAGTCAGGTGCGAGTCGTGGGTCAGGTCAAGGCACCCCAGGCTTTGCCCTATCGACAAGGATTGCGAGTATTGGACGTAGTGTTGGCCAGCGGTGGTCTCACGGATTTTGCTGCCGGCAACCGTGCCAAGATCGTGCGGCAGGAAACGCCTAACGGCGCGCCCCGCGAATTCAAAGTGCGATTGAATGACATGCTGAACAAAGGCGACCTGCGATACAACCTGGAGCTGAAACCAGGCGATGTCTTGATCGTGCCCCAGGCGCTGCTGTAGGACGGAACTTGTGAATCAAAACGTAGAGCAATTGCTGGGGTTTGTACGCGCTATTTGGCGGCGTCGCTGGTTGGCGATGGCGATTGCGTGGGGCGTGGCGCTGTTGTCATGGGTTGTGGTGATGCTGTTGCCGAATCAATTCGAAGCCAGCGCCAAAGTATTCGTCGATCCGTCAACGGTGTTGCGCCCTGTTTTGGTCGGCATTGCGACCGAGGACCAGGCGGATGCACAAATTGCCTTGGTCCGAGAAGCGTTGTTGTCCCGACCGCAACTCGAATCCGTTGCCCGCAAGACCGATCTGGACCGATATGCAGACACGCCAGCGAAGCTGGACGGGCTGATTGGCCAACTCCAGAAAGAAATCGATGTTGTTGCGTCGTCGACGCGCAAAGACTCTGAGGGCGCGCGGCCGGATAACATCTATTCCATTTTGTATCGCACCAGCGACCGCACTTCTGGAATCGCCGTCGTTCGCGCGTTGTTAGATAATTTTGTCGAAGGCACGCTGAGCGGCAATCGTTCAGGATCGGCCGAAGCGCAGAGTTTTCTCGTCGGGCAGATCAAAGACTATGAGAAGCGTTTGGCGGCCGCGGAAGGGCGATTGGCAGACTTTAAGAAGCGTAATGTCGGCATGATCCCCGGTGAGCGGGGCGACTATTTCAGTCGGCTGGATACTGAGCGCAATGGCTTGCAACAGTCTGAAACCAACCTGGCTATTGCGGTCAGCCGGCGCGAGGAGCTGCGACGACAACTGGCTCGTACTCAACCCTATGTGGCGGGTACGGCGGGAGTTGGCTCCACGGGACAAGGCGCGTCCTCGGACGTGTCGGTACGTGTCTTGGAGGCCGAGGCTCGTTTGGAGGACTTGCTGCTAAGATTTACCGACAAACATCCAGAAGTCGTCGCGCTGAAAAGCACCATTGCTGAGCTCAAGCAGCGCGAAGCGAAAGAGATGGCGGAGTTGAACCGTGGCGGAAGGGGGTCCGGGGCTATTCGATCTTTGAACGCCAACCCGGTGTACCAGCAGATGCAATCGCAGCTCAGCCAGTCAGAAGTGGAGATTGCGTCGTTGCGCGGAGCCGTGTCTCAGCATCAACGTGAAATTGCCAATTTGCGCCAGTTCGTCAATACAGCGCCGGAAGTTGAACAGGAATTCGCTCGGCTCAATCGTGACTATGGCGTGACCAAATCGCAGTACGAAGCGCTGGTGAAGCGCCTGGAGCAGGCCAAGGTGGGTGATGAGGCTGCAAGAGCTGGTGCAGTACGTTTTGAAATCATCGAACCTCCTCGTGCTGATATCACGCCTGTGTGGCCCAATCGAGCGCTGTTCGTGCTGATCGGGACATTGGCCGGATTGGCGCTAGGAATCGCTGCCGCGCTCGGTCTGCACTTGCTTAAACCGACTTTTGATTCCGCGAGTTTGCTGCAGTCGGAAACAGGTGTGCCCGTGTTAGGTTCGGTCAGTCGGGTTAAACGACCTGATGATACTGCTGCGGAGGCAATCGATACTCGCAAACTTTTTTTGGCTGCGGCCTGTCTGGTGGGCTTAGCGGTGGCGATTGTTGTGCTGCTGCAGTTCAATTTCATTAACCGCTTGTTTGTCCAGGGCTGAGGCAGCTAACCATGAGTCTGATTGAAAAAGCGCTCGAAAAGACCCGTTTAATGGCACGCCAGGCTGCGCAGACAGCACCACTCGAGCCCAAAGCAAGCATTGCAAGCACAACTCGGTCAGCGATCTCGCCAGTGGTTTTGGCGCCGCGTGAGAGCGCCGTGCCCGATCTGCAGATCACTGAGGAGTTGTTGCAGCGTATCGGGGTGCGCGCACCTGAAGGACTGGCGCATCAGCAGGCGTCCGAGTATCGGCACATGAAGCGAAAATTGCTCGCGGAAATCCGTAGCAGTGAAACTGGCAGAGCTCGCCTAATCATGGTTGCAAGCGC
>JAYVJR010000145.1:0-8798 GCA_043769085.1 Gammaproteobacteria bacterium | reverse complement strand
GACAAGGACCATCTCGAGAACTCCAAGGTCGCGATGGTCTATGGCCAGATGAACGAGCCGCCGGGCAATCGTCTGCGCGTCGCACTCACCGGGCTGACGATGGCCGAGTATTTCCGCGACGAAAAGCAGGCGAACGGCAAGGGCCGCGACGTGCTGTTCTTCGTCGACAACATCTACCGCTACACACTCGCCGGCACCGAAGTGTCCGCGCTGTTAGGTCGCATGCCCTCTGCGGTGGGCTACCAGCCGACGCTGGCCGAGGAAATGGGCGTGCTGCAGGAGCGCATCACCTCGACCAAGACCGGTTCGATCACGTCGATCCAGGCCGTGTACGTACCGGCCGACGACTTGACCGACCCGTCACCCGCGACCACCTTCGCGCATTTGGATGCCACAGTCGTGCTGTCGCGCCAGATTGCATCGCTGGGAATTTACCCGGCGGTCGATCCGCTCGATTCCACCAGCCGCCAGCTCGATCCGCTCGTGGTTGGTGAAGAACACTACAACACCGCGCGTGCCGTACAGGCGGTGCTGCAGCGTTACAAGGAACTGCAGGACATCATCGCGATCCTCGGCATGGATGAGCTGTCAGAAGAAGACAAGCGCACCGTGTTCCGTGCCCGCAAGATCCAGCGCTTCCTGTCGCAACCTTTCAACGTGGCCAAAGTGTTCACCGGCCAGGACGGCAAGATCGTCCCGCTGAAAGACACCATCCGCGGCTTCAAGGGCATCCTCGAGGGCGATTACGACCACCTGCCCGAGCAGGCGTTTTACATGGTCGGCACGATCGAAGAAGTGGCCGAAAAAGCCAAGACGATTCAGTAAGCTAACAGGCAGACCGAAATGGCCGAAGCGAACAAGAACACCATCCACGTTGACATCGTCAGTGCCGAAGGAGAGATATTCTCTGGCGCTGCGACCATGGTGTTCGCGCCCGGCTCGCAGGGCGAGCTGGGCATTGCACCGCGCCATGCGCCACTGCTAACACTGCTCAAGGCTGGCGAAGTGCGTGTGCAGTTGCCCGATGGCGGCGAGCAGTTTTTCTACGTCGGTGGCGGTGCGCTGGAAGTGCAGCCCAGGAAAGTCACGGTGTTGGCTGACACCGCAACCCGCGCCAAAGATCTGGACGAAGCCGCAGCGCTGGAAGCCAAACAACGCGCCGAAGAGACTCTCAAAGGCAACATCGACAAGGTCGACCAGGCCGAGGCGTTGGCAGAGCTGGTTCGAGCGGTGGCCCAGCTCAAGATGCTCGAGAAGCTGCGCAAGATCAAAGGCTGATCAATTCCCATTTGATGGCTGGCGGCGCAGGGTCAACCCAGGCGCTTCGGCGAAATAATGTTCTGCAGACAGGCCTCAATCACTCTGGCAGAGGCCTGGGGCGTACGAAGCCAGTGAAAGTGACCATGCACCTGCGGATCCTGCACGCATTCAACCAGCGTGGCTGGAAGTCCGGCGCAAGCTAACAGATTTTCCGCGGCTGCCGGCGGCGCGTAGATATCTCGTGCGAGGCTCAAGGCTCGGACCGGCATTGTGGAACTACCGCTGTCGACGTGCAGGACATCCCGCTGCTCGACCCGCAATTGGCCGGTGCGTGCAAATGCCGCCCACTCCTGGATCAAGGTGCGCGGCTCGCGACCGCCGAAGCCGAGGCGATTTCCCGGGAAAAAACCTAATAAAAAGACGGAAATTTTGACAGCACCGATCAGATAAAGAAGTGCTTGCCGTGCCGGAAATTGGAACACGCGGTAATAGGGTGTGCCTGCGGCGATCGCGATGATACCCGCCACGTTTTTGACGTGATGGGCACGCGCCATCAATGCGAGATGCGCACCTAACGAGTGACCGAGCAGGACCACTTGGCCAGGATCACCAGGACCCACGTTGGCAACGGCTTCAATGGCTGGCAATACCTGATCCTCGAGCAACTGCCGATAGCCCCAGTCGTCCGCGCGACTGACCCGAAGCGGATGAGCGCCGCAACCGGGCCATTCAAGAACTGCGCCGGCATACCCAATCTCGGCCAGTGACTCACAAAGTCTGCGATAGGTGCGCGCGGGTGTCCCCAACGCGGGCAGGATCAGGATACGTGGACCATTCGATCGTGATGCGCCGAAGTGTGTCAGCAGAGGTTCGCCGAGATCGATAGACATGGCCTTTTCCCCAATTGGCCGCATTGGACAGAGAGTTAGGCGCGCGGCATCAAGGGCACAGTCTCCTGCACCCAGTTGTCGGACGTCCGACGTGCGGGGCAGGGAATGGTGATTGCATGATCGCCAAGCCGTGCATTGAGCGCTTTGACGTCGATTTTCCAGCCTAACGCATCCCACTTTCGAAGCCACTCGCGGTAATGCGAGATCGCTGTGTCGCCTGGAACCAGCACTTCTTTGGTGTTGCTGTCGGGCGTCCGCACTGGGTTCAGATTCTCGACCACCGCCATGTCTTCCTTGACGACCCGCAGCGTCACATCCTCCATGCGCTTTTCATGAACATCTTCCATGAGCCAGTTGCGCATGCTGACAAGATAAAGGCGCGTGTGCGATTCATCGACCGGCGCTTCAAACAGGTACTGATGAAACGCATTGGCGGCGGTCAGATCGATATAGGTGACCAGCTGGTTCGGGCCCTGGTGCCACGAGCCCGCCGCGCCAAGGCGTGGGCCCTGACGCACGTTGGCTAGTGCAGTGTCCTGGTTCTTGCTGCCGCCGAATTTGATGTAGTGTTTGCTGCCCCAGGGGATTTCTTCCATCGGCAGTGCAGTTCGCTGTTGCTCCGGCGACAGCGAAGGTTGACCTTGCGCGGCATGCACAAATTCGTTGTGAATGGGGTCGAGTCCGTTCTCCATCGAGCGTTCGTAATAGGCGTTCAGATCAAACACGAAAGTCTGGGCGCGCCACTGCGGCGAGCCAAATTCCTGGATGTCGTACAGCGGCGGCCGCTCCGCTTCAGGCAAATCGCCCAGAAAAGCGAACACGATGCCGTATTTTTCCTGCACCGGATAACTGTCGACTTTCGCGCGCCCAGGCAGCTTTGCGTCCGCACCGAGTGACGGGATGCGCGTACAACGGCCGTCACCGCCGTATTCCCAGCCGTGATAAGGGCAGGCGACCGAATCACCTTTGACTTTGCCCAGACCCAGCGCACCGCCGCGATGCGCGCAGGTGTCAGACAACACGTGTGCTTGGCCGGCCGAATTTCGAAAGGCAACAAAATTCAGACACAAGACTTTCACGCGCAGCGGTTTGGCCGCAGTGACTTCCGCAGCGAGTGCAATTGGGTACCAGAAATTGACATACATGGCGCGTAACAATCCTTTGTTAGGTTACGGTCAAGTATACCAGCTAGTGTGTCCGCGCCCCTCGCGGCCAGGTGATGGAAAATCTTGCACCACCCAACGCCGCACTGGCGGACGCAACCGCATTGCCCCCATGCAGGGCCGCCACCCGCGCAACGATTGCGAGCCCTAGACCGTAGCCACCGGTATCGCGATTGCGGCTCGTGTCGAGCCGCGTGTATGCCTTGAAGATGTTCTCGCGCTGTTCCACAGGAATGCCATCGCCATCGTCTTCAACGCTCAGCTGATAGCCGACATCGATGACTGCAATGCTGACTTGCACCTGCTTGCGAGCGTAGCGACAGGCATTGACGACCAAATTGCTGAGCGCCAACTCCATCAATCTGCCATCCATTCTTGCGGTCTTCTGTTCCTCGACGCCAGCCAGTACAACATCGCGGTCGGGTGTATCGGCTGCCGCGAGCACATGACGGAACCACGGTTCGAGCGCCACGTCCTGCCATGTCATGTGCAGGTCCGGATGATCGAGACGCGCGTAGTCAAGCATGCTGGCAATCAAACCGTCGATTTGCTGTACGTCATTGTTGATCTCGTGAAGCTGCGTTTGTACGGACGCACTCGCCTGATTGCCGAGCACCGCCAGCGCAAAGCGAATGCGGGCCAATGGTGTGCGCATCTCATGCGACAGCGCGGCAGTCAGTTCTTTCTGGCTCTGGATCAAGTGGCTCAGTCGTGCCGACATCTCGTCCAGATTGTGCGCCAGGCGCGTTAGCTGCGACGTCTGGTGTGCCGTCCTCAGCGGCTCCCGGTAGTCTGCGGCAAACTTTTGCGACGCATTGGTCAGGATTTGCATGTCTGACATTAGAGGTCGTAGCCAAAGACCAACCACGATCAGAATTGACAGATAGAACAACACCGGCAGGAAGCGCGAGCTGACTGCGGCAGATTGCTCGGCAACCGGGCCAACGCGAATGGCCAGTTGCAGCGCTTTTGAGCGCTTCAGGTAGTAGGTGTTGTTGGCGCTGTCGATCAGAGCCTGTGGTACGTCGTCAACGGCGCTTATGTCGCTCGTTGCCAGAAGCTGTACGCCGATGCCGATTTGCTGCGCGATTTGCTGCGCGACATCCGATCGTGTTGTTGGCGGGGCCTGCAGCAGCGCGGCGTCGATCATGCGAAAAGTCGAGTCGACCCAGGGGTCGACGTCGCGCGGCCTGCTATCCTGCAATTTCGCAAACGCGAAATCGAGGACCACAGCGGCGATCATCAGGCCGCCTGCGAGTATCAGATAGGAGCGAATCAGGAATCGGCGCTCCGGAAAAATCACTCGGGTGTGCTCCAGGCGTCCGGTACTAACAAATAGCCTTTGCCCCAGACAGTTTTGATGCGCGTCGGTGCGTCGGCGTTGTCGCCGAGTTTGCGCCTGAGCTTTGAAACGCGAACATCGATAGAGCGATCCAGACCGTTGTAGTCGATGCCGCGCACGCTGCGAAAAACCTCTGCGCGGCTCACCAATTGACCAGCTCGCCTGGCCAGCAGACTCAGCAACTCGAATTCCTGGGTCGTCAGGATCACAATTTTGTCATGCAACCATACTTCGCGGGAACTCAGACTGATTCGCAGTCCGGCGAGGCGAACCTCAGATGTCTGGTCTTGCGCAGTCGCAGTCGGACTGTGGGAGGCGCGTCGCAGCAGCGCGCGCACCCTCGCTAACAGAACAATGGGATCGACCGGTTTGGTGACATAGTCGTCCGCGCCTGCTTCCAGCCCTATGACCTGATTGAGATCGGTGTCACGCGCTGTAAATATCAAGATTGGCACTTTGCTCAGTTTGCGCAGCTCGCGACAGATCACAATGCCGTCTATGCCGGGCAACATCAGATCCAGCAGCACCATCCTGGGGCGCTCGACGGCAAATCTCTCCAAAGCGCGATCGCCGCGCGACTCAATCACAACGTGCAGGCCGTTCTGAGTCAGATAAGTGGCTGTGAGTTCGGCCAGGCGTCGGTCGTCCTCGACTAACAGAATATCGACTGTGGGTGGGGTCACAGAACGTCCCAGACGTGGCGGCTGCGACGCTCGCGACGTCTGTCGTCGCTGTGAATGCGCATTAGTTCTACTTTCACGGGGCTTAGCTTCCGCGCGCTCGTGCGTTCGCTCAGCCAATAGTAAAAATCCTGCGTAACCACGACATTGTCGCGATGCGCACCGCCACTGGCTTGCGCCCAGCATTGCAATGGCGCCTCCTGATTGTTGCTGGCGAGACAGTAGTCACCCGGCCTCGGGCTCTTCCAGTCAATCAGAAACACCGTTGCACAGGTGTCGGATTGCCGGTTCGCGATGCACAGCACGGGCTTCACTCGCAAATAGGGTTCGTTATTGTCGGCCGCCAGACTGCCATGCGATGCAGATGTAACGGCTAACAAAGCTGACAACAAAGAGGGAATTCGCACGTGCCTAGAACTGGTAGGCCAGACCGGCAAAGTAACCCAGAACCTTCCGGTCTTGCACCAGAGGACTGCCCACAACCGCGCTGCTCAGGCGTTCGTAGTTGAGGCTCGCCGCCAGGCGTAGATGTCTCGACAAGTAGTAACTGCTTCGCGCACCGACTTGCCAATTAATGCCGGAGCCGACGGAGTAAGCAGGCAGTGCAGCGTTAGCTTCCGATGCGCGCACACCCCAGTAGTAGTTATTCAGCGCCGCGCTTTTGTATCGGAGCGTGACATTGGGCTCAATTGACCAGCGTGTGCCATAGACTGGGAATGCGTATTCAGCGTCGATGTTGAAACCCTCATGAGCTTTGCTGACATCCGCGAACCCGGCCACGGCCAATTTCCCCCACGGCCCATCGGAGAGCCATTCGACACCCAACTCCACCGCGTAACTGCGATCCGGCACCGCCAATTGCTGCGGTGTCGTCAGTGGTGCGCCCGTGGCGCTCACTTGTACAAAGCGCGTGTTGGTTTTACCGAAGAAAATGCGATCGCTATTGGCGCGCGCGATGACGTTAAGCATGCCGCTGCGTTTATTGACCAGCGTGAAGCCCAGGTCCCCATTGTCAAAAAACATGCGTTTGCCGAACCAGGCAATATCCACATCCACGGCAACCGGTACGGCAGCTGACTGAATCAGCGGATTGCTGCGCTCGCCGTAGCCTAACGCAATACCGATGCGCCACGGTGACGCAGCCTTGCCATTGGTGGGCTCGGCACTCGGCACACCTGGCGCGCAGCTCAGCAGGGCCGACAACAGGATGCGCGTTAGTGCTTTCATAGGATTCTCTGGGTCATCTTAACTCGCATAGTCTGGCCAAGACATGACGATTCCATTGGCCGCGATGTGTATCAAATCTGTGAAAAAGTGTAGCCGCGTCACGGTTACACAACTTTACACAATCACGCCAGGATCAGAACAGACGGCGCCGGTCCGGGAGTTACGCTGGCGGCAGGCGATTAATACCTGTGGAGACTGTCATGACGCAAAAATCCTTCTTGAACTCGCTATGTGTGATCGCGGTGTTAGCGTTTCCGGCGTTCGCGCTGACGGGTTGCGGCGGTGGATCCACCGCTGTTGATACTGCTCCCGTGCAACAGACCGGCATGTTGCGTCTGGTGCGCAATTCGACCGAGCTTGAGACATCCCTCAAGTCCTCGATACGCACGGCGAGCACGGTAGATGTCTCGACCGCAGCGGCGGGACAATTCTCAGGGACGTACACCCAGGAAGCGCGCGTCGATGAATTCGATGCGGTGCGTTATGACGGCAGCAATATCTACGTGGCGCCCCAACGCACCATGGTCTGCTGCTTTTTGATAGATCCTCTGGCAGGCGCTGTTGCTCGGCCACCCGCCACCGGGCCGCGCGCAATCCGCATACTGGCGACCAATCCTGCTAACGCAACCGCCCGCACGGTTGGAACGATACCACTGGAAGACAATGTTTCTGTTCAGGGGCTCTATGTCACGGCTGGGCGCGCCGTCGCACTGACCAGTGAGGCCTACTACGGCAGCTATGGTCAGTTCTGGACTGCCTTGCCGATTTGGGCGCCATCACACCTGGGTTTTCGCGTCTATGACGTGAGTACACCCGCGACGCCACGCACGCTGCTGACTGCGACCATGGACGGTGTGTTTGTTGAAAGCCGCAGAATCGGTGATCGCATCTATCTTGTTAGCCGGCACGCGCCCAATATTCTTCTCGATCCGACGCGCAGTACGGCAGTGGATTCCACTACTCTGGAAGCCATGCTCCCCAAAATCACCATCAACGGCGTGACCAAACCGCTGGTCGATCCAACCAAATGCTATGTCACCAACGATGACAGCGACCCGGGCTATCCGGTGATCACCAGCATCACGGTGATCTCAGTACAGAATCCGGAGTCGTTTTCCACAGTTTGTTATAACGAAGATGCCAACGGGGTCTATGTCTCAGAGCAGGCGCTCTACCTGACTCAACAGCGCTTCACACAAACGCCCACGCAAACAGCCAGCAACATGCGCACTCGAATCCACAAGTTTGGACTTGCGGGCGCGACGCCGGTTTATAACGGCTCGGCGGAGGTCGATGGCCTTGTCTGGTCGGGAGGTCAGTCGGATTTTCGCTTAAGCGAAGCCAGTGGAATGTTGCGGGTAATGACCACCGAATCTTTCAACGATCCGGTTGATAGCGTGGATCATCATCTGTATGTACTGCGGCAGAAAGCCAATGCACCAGAGCTTGAAGTGGTAGCGCGTCTACCTAACAGTCAGCGGCCGGAAGAGATCGGCAAGCCCAATGAGTCGTTGTACGGAGTGCGTTTTCTCGGCAATCGAGCTTATGCAGTGACATTCCGCAGGATCGATCCCTTGTATACGTTCGATCTTTCCAATGTGAACGACCCAAAAATTGCCGGGTCACTGGATATTCCTGGTTTCTCAGATTTCCTGCACCCGGTCAACGACAACCTATTGTTAGGTTTGGGTGAAGCTTCCAGCGGTGGTGTGCGGGTGGCATTGTTTGATGTGTCAAACCTGTCGCTGCCCCGAGAAATCGGTGGACTCACGCTCGGTGGGCGCGGCAGCTGGAGCGAGGCGCGAGCCGATCGGCATGCATTTACCTATCTCGCTGATTCAGGGGGCGTCGATCGGTTTGCAATCCCCATCAACTTGTTGTCGGAGGACGGTCAATATCGGTTGGTGGAATCGGCGCTGAACTTGTTTGAAATCCGCAACAAGGCCACGCCGGCGCAGGCAAGCTTACAGGCGGTTGGCAAACTGGTCGCGCGCAACAGTGGCGCACAAATTCCGGCAACACCCATCGCGCGCAGCAGAGCTTTCATTCACAACGACGCCGTGTTCTATGTCGGCGACGAAGAGGTATGGGGCGCAATGTGGGGAACACCCTATAACGTGAACGGTCCTTTCTGACGTCTAGGGAAGCTCTGCACAGGTAACGCGGGCGCGGCCGAGACGGATTTTTTCACTGGCAAGGAACGACGAGTGATGTGTATCGAGATACATGAGCGAGG
>JAYVJR010000144.1:0-37967 GCA_043769085.1 Gammaproteobacteria bacterium | reverse complement strand
CCTCGCTCATGTATCTCGATACACATCACTCGTCGTTCCTTGCCAGTGAAAAAATCCGTCTCGGCCGCGCCCGCGTTACCTGTGCAGAGCTTCCCTAGGGCGTTGCTTTGACGGTCTCGCGCGCAAAAGCCGCGTAAACGCGATTGACGAATTCGTCACGCGCGGCTTTGTTGCGAGCCATCTCGTCTGCCGACGGCATGTACTGTTCGATCATGTCGGTGGTGACCTTGCCATGCGTGCTTAGCAACTGCTCCATAATGCGCAGTCGTTCACGCAGCACCCATACCTCGCCGCCCAACTCGAGGGTGACGGCGATCAAGTTGTCGATGGCCGGGTTGTCGAAGAAAGCCGGTTCTGGCGCCGGCACGGGCGCAGTTGCTGGTGGGTTGGTCATAGTCCGCGCAGCTTAGCGCGGGCGGGTCATGAAGCGAAACCGTGACTTGCCGATCCGCACAACATCACCGTCTCGCAACATGTGACGCGCCACGCGGCGGCCATTGACCAGCAGTCCATTGGTGCTGCCCAGGTCTTCGATGACTGTCTGACTGGGCCCAGCCGTAACGGCCGCATGGTAGCGGCTGACAAACCGAGCCTCCACTTGGATATCGTTGTCGGCGGCCCGCCCGATGGTCATGCGTCGGGTCAGTCGGTGCAGAATTTCGGTGTCACCATCAATCAAGGCCAGAAACCGCGGTGGCCCTTCGGCGATCAGCTCGGCGCTGATGTGGTCCGTCACGGTCGGATCGATTTCTGCGTGGCTGGTCGGCAGTTCGATGGGCTGACCCCGTGTCTTGCGCAATTCGGCTTCCAGCACGTGTATCTGGTCTTCGGCGGCCTGCAGATCGTGCTGTAGTTCGACGAATTTGCTGTGCGCGTCGTACGCAAAGTCTGCGCCGGTTGTCAGTGTCTGGTTGGCATCCGCCGCACGGCTCAGGCTGGTCACCAGTTCGTCGACTGGAATCTCGGCAGCGCGGCGGGGCGAAAATGGCAAAAGGTTATCCGGCACGGGTGGCTGATCGGTAGCGCCGAGCGCCACCTCATCCAGTTTCCCCGATAGCTCCGATATCTGGCGCTGCAAGTCGGCGACCATCGCCTCCGCCTCTTTCACGCGCTCGCGGCATTCGCTTTCCAGGCCCGCAAGCTGGGTCTCGCGTTGTTCCAGGTCACGAGAACGGCCGGCCAGTTCTTCTGCGGACAAATGCAGGTCGCGCCGTGCTGGCGCAGCTTTGAGCACTGGCAATGGTGAGACAGCACCCTCGTCGGGCAAATTGTCCCCAACCATGGTTTCCTTGGTATCTTCCCAACCCCGCATACCACACTCATAACCCAAAACTTGGCCCTTGAACAGGGTCTAGGCCAGTCTCGTTGACCAACCTATCTATGCGAAATGTCTACATATTGACGGCCGCTCAGGCACTTGCGGGTTGCGGCACCATTATGTTGGTCGCCTTTGGCGGCATTGCGGGCGCGCGCATCGCCCCGATGCCCGAAATCGCCACCTTGCCACTCAGTCTGTCGATCCTGGGCTTGGCGGCCATGTCATTGCCCGCCGCGCTCTTGATGCAGCGCATCGGCCGCCAGCGCGCATTCATCGGTGGCGCACTGGCACTGGCAGCGGCCGCGCTGCTGTGCGCCTTCGCCATTGCCCGCGCCAATTTTGCGCTGCTGTGCGTCGCGGGAGCCCTGCTCGGCGCGAATATGGCCTTCGTACAGCAATACCGTTTCGCGGCCACGGAATATCTCCCGCCCGAGCAGGCGGGCCGCGGGGTCTCGACCGTGCTGCTCGGCACGCTGGCGGCTGCAGTGATTGGGCCCTTTGTTGGCCAGTGGGTCCGTCACTGGGGAGGCTGGCGCGAGTACACCGCCTCATATGTCGCGCTGGCAGGGCTGTGCGTTGCCGCCGCAGTCGTGCTTACGCGCCTAACACCCGCGCCCTCGGCCAGCGTCGGCCCGACTCACGGCGGCCGGCCTCTGGCAGCGATACTGCGTCAGCCAAGTTATGTAGCCGCAGTGTTCGCGGGCGTGTCTGCCTATGCCGTCATGAGTTTCATCATGACGGCGACCCCGCTCAGCATGCATGAAATCGACGGTTTTTCGGGCGGCGAAACCAGCGCCGTGATTACGGCTCATCTCATCGGCATGTACCTGCCGTCACTGTTCACCCCAGTTCTGATGCGCGTGTTAGGTCACAAGCGCATGATGTTGTGGGGCATTGTCGCCATGTTCGCCTGTGTGTTGATTGCGGTTTTTGTCGGGCGGCATTTCATGCACTATTTTTGGGCGCTCGCTCTGTTAGGTATTGGTTGGAATCTGATGTTCGTCGCCGCTACGACGCAGCTCACGGCAACCTATGCCGCAGCGGAGCGCTTCCGCGCACAGGGATTCAACGACCTGGCGATTTTCGGTACGCAGGGTCTGGCGTCTCTGGCGGCCGGCGCAGCCATCTCGAGCGCCGGCTGGGCCACCGTCAACCTGGTAACCCTGCCTGTGTTAGCCCTGGTGACCGTGAGCGTGCTGGTTTTTAACCGTCTAGAAAAACGCTGATTTTTTCCACCACGACATCCGCAGCGACCGCGAAAAGCCCATGACCGCAATCCGGTAAGTCCTTGAATTGCGCGTTGCCAAGCATGGAGCGCGCCCGCAAGGTCGCGTCCCAGAGATCATCTCTGGGCCTTAGTACCAAGGTGGTTTGCTTGATCTGGCTCAGCCGTTCGCGGGCCTGGTAGTCCATGACAGCATTGGCACCCCACCAGGCATTCGGCCCGTTGTGAAGTTTCTCCGCGAACGACGCGGCTGACATCGCCAGCGTCACGCCAGGTCCGCGCCATTTCTGCGTGTGCGCCCATTCTTTCGACAGATGGCTGCCGTCTTCCGCGGCCGGCATCGGCCATGGCGACTTGCGAAACACGGTTTTTTCGGATTCATCGAGCACCGGTATTGCGATCAACACCAGCTTGCGCACGATGTCCGGCCGCGCAAGCGCAACCTCCGCGGCAATCAATGTGCCGGTGTGGTAGCCGAGCAGATCAATTTTTCGAAACCGCATCTGATCGATGAAATCGATCATTGAGGCCGCGTAGTCGGCAATACTCGGCGCAGTGGGCGGCGGATCCGATGCGCCGAAACCCGGGGTGTCTGGCGCATACACTGACCGATCGTGGCCCATCCGTGCCAATAAGGGATCAAAAACGGAACCTGACATCGGACTCTGGTGAAAACACAGCAGCGTTGTTTTCTCGTCAAAACCGCCGCCGGCCGGCATGGAATTGCGCACATGGAGCTGACCGTAACGGGATTCGAAATAGGCGCGCCGCATGCGGGGCGCTGATTGGACAGTGGCAGTTTTTGGCATATGCGAAAATAGTTTACTCACTGGTCAATCCGCAATACTTCCAAAGGAAAAACGATGAAAATTTATGGTGCCTTCGCATCACCTTATGTGGCACGTATCGTAATGGCGCTGCGCGCCAAAGGTGTCGATGCGCCTCTAGCTGCGCCTATTGGCGGTGGCATCAAGTCGCCGGAATTTCTGGCGCTCAACCCCATGGGCAAGATGCCAGTGTTGGACGATCAGGGTTTCGCGGTCGCGGAATCGGGTGTGATTCTCGAGTACCTGGAAGACGCGGGCGGCGGCAAGTCACTATTGCCCAAAGACGCTCGTGGACGTGCTAACGCGCGCACCGTCGCGCGCGTTGCCGATCTTTACCTGATGGCACAGACCGGCGGCTTCTTCCGCAACATGAATCCGGCGAAACGCAATCAGACGGAAGTGGATGCGTCGGTCACCGGCACAAAGAATGCGCTCAAATATCTGGAGCACTACACTAATGCGCAAGGCCCTTATCTGTGCGGCAAGGACTTGACCATTGCGGACTGTACTGTCCTGCCATCGCTTATCATGTGCTCGCAGTTTATATGGCCGGCCTTCGGCATGACCGATCCTCTCGGTGAGGCGCCACGCCTCGCTCGCTGGACAGTCATGATGCAGGCAGACCCGCAGTGGGGGCCCTTCTGCAAAGAGTACGCTGACGCGTTTGGCGCTTTCATCGCCACCATTCGCGGCTAGCATCACGGATGCACGGCTGGTGGGTTGAGCAGTTCGGCGGCGTGGAAGCGCTGCAGTGGCTGGAGCGCCCTGGACTCATGCCAGGCCCCGGCCAGGTGCTGGTTGACGTCCGCGCCTCGGGCATCAATTTTGCCGAAACCCGCATGCGTGCAGGAACCTACGGTGGGCAGAGTGTGCCGTTCATGATGGGCATGGAGAGTGCGGGCGCGGTCCGCGCGTTAGGCCACGGTGTGCAGGGACTGAGTATCGGCCAGCGCGTTCTGGGCCGCGCACGCGGATCGCACGCCACCGAAGTATTGTTCGATGCAGACCATGTCATGCCATTGCCGGACGAACTCAGCTTCGAGGAAGGTGCCGCCATTCCGGTCGGCTGGCTCACCGCCTGGCATGCGTTGTCGACCGTTGCAGCAGGCGATGCGCTGCCTGGCAAGCGCGTATTGATCGAGGCAATCGCCAGTAGCGTCGGCAGCGCGGCGCTGCAAATTGCGCTGCAACGGGGTTGTTGGGTGGCGGGCACCGCCAGTCGCGATGACAAATGCCAACGTGGAGTCGCAGCGGGTGCTAACGCGGCCTACAACTACAAGACTTCGGATCTCGCGAAGTGCGTAGCGCTTGATACGAACAATCAAGGCATCGATGTGGGTCTGATGACCATTGGCGAAGAAACTGCCGCGTCACTATTTGATTCCATGGCGCATGAAGGCCACATCGTGATGTACGGTAGCACTGGCGGCCGGCAAGTGTGCTTCAACCTCAACATTGGCACACGCAATCTGCGGCTCTCGGCCATGAGCATCTCCACCAGTGCACGCTTCATGCCTGAAACCATGCGGACCTTCCGCAGTGTCGCGCTGCCACTATTTGCGAACCGAAAGTTCCGCGCGGTGGTGGACACCGTTCTGCCTATGAGCGAGTTGCTACGCGCACATCAGATGGTGGACGAACGCACGCATTTCGGCAAAATTGTGCTCGTCAACTGATGCTGCGGCTCAGGACAATCTGATGATGACCTTGCCGTCGCGATCGGCGCCGGTCTGCGTGGCGCGCTGACAGGCGGCGACTATGTCCTCGAGTTCATAGACGCCGGCGATTTTTGCCTGCAGCACGCCGCTCGCCATGCGCTGCGCGAGCGCCGCGTACATGCTGCGAATACCGGCGGGTGTGCGCCGCTTGGAAAATTGCCGCGCAAAACTTACGCCTAACAACTGGATGTCTTTGCGGAACATCAGATAAAAATCCAGTTGGCAGGGCTCACGCGACATGGAACCGTAACTGGCGAGCGTGCTTCCCGGCGCGAGGCACAACGCCAGTCGTTGTGTTGCGGCGCCTCCCACCGCATCAAAACCCACCTTGGGTTCAATGCCACCGGTTGCGCTGGCCACACGCTGGCAGAGATCTTCGCCGTCGGCCAGCACAACCGTACCACCGAGTTCCGTCAATTCTGCAATCATCTCGGCGCGCCGCACAACATTGACAGTGCGTATGCCACGCTCGCGTGCGAGACGGACCACGTAGCGACCGCAGCTCGAGTTGGCGGCATTCTGGATCAGCCAGTCGCCCGGTTTCAGGTCGGCAAAATCTGCAATCAACACCTCGGCCGTCGCGCCATTGACGACTAACAACGATAACTGGATAGCATCACCGGGCGGCGCAGGCAGACAATCTGCGGCTTTGCCGCGTACCTCTTGCCGAAAAGTGCCGCTGCCAAGCGGCGCAAATACTCGATCGCCCACCTTGAACGCCGTTACGTCGTGGCCGCAGCGGGCAACGTAACCGATGCCCTCGAATCCTGGCGTTCTTGGTAGCGATACCTGAAAACTGCCGGTGCCTAGAATGGTGAAAAGATCGGCCAAGTGCATGGCCGCCGCTTCCATGCGAATCACCACTTCGTCGTCGGCAGGCGCTTCAGCGGGAATGTCCACCACTTTGAGTACCGTTTCGGGAGCACCGAATTCGAAATGTCTTGCTGCACGCATTGCGCTAGGCTACGCCACGACCGGCAGAAAATCACCGAGGTTTTCATGGCAACTCGAATTCAACGGCGGGCCGTCTTGCAATCGTTAGGAATAGGCGTCTTTGCGGCGGCGACGCCGGACGTCGCTGCTGATACAAGGGCTTCGCGCAGCAAAACACTGGCCTTGGCGAAGCCAGATAACAGCATCGATGCGTTTGTCCGCGTGCGTGGCGATACCTCTGGTCGCCGCGTGTACACCTATACGCGCGGTCGGCTCTACGTCGTTGTCCCAGGCCAACCGGCCACTGCGTTTCTCGGCTACGAGTCGGGTCTTGTCGATGAATACACGCCGCAAGGCGGTTCGGTATATCTGCAGACGCGCCGCGAGCTGATGCATTTCATCGACTTAAGCACAGGTGCACTGGCAGAGCGGGTGGCCAATCCAATCACGGGCCGACGCGATCGGCCCATCCACGGTCTGGTGGGTCCGCTGAAATTCGCGGTCACAGCGCAGGGCATCGCCTTTAACACGCACGATCCGACGATCGCACCCAGTCAACCGTTAGCTTTGCTCTGGGAAACACGCGGCGCCAGTACGGTCGTTACGGTTGAAACTCTGCGCCGCTACCGAAACTCGCAACAGCCCGCGGAATGGCCCACGGCATCGACCGGCGAATTCCGATGTTATGAGGACTTCCTCAGCTACACCGTCAATACACGCGAGCTGGATGCGGCGCGTCGCAGCAGTTTGTCCGCGCAATTGTTTTACAGCGGGCAAACGGACCTGCAGCCCTGGATGTTCGTCGGACGGACACCTGGTCACAATCTCTGGCACGCGACCGGCTTCAAAACAGCTCGATTCGACGAACTGCCGGATTCCTTCGTCGCAATAACTAACAAGTTACATCCTGGTCTTTGGGACGACCCATTTGGCTACACCGAGAAGACCCGGTCCTATGAAGACCAGTTGCGTGAACGACTGGCCGAACCATCCTGACGGAGAACATCCTTGAATCACCTCGCCAATCAAATATCACGCCTGCTGGTCACCTCGGCCGCTCTGCTACTGACATCCTGCGCCGCGCGTGCGCCTGTCGCGCAGGTCGCGGCTACGCCAATTGCCGCGCACCGCGCTACGCCCTGGTTCGATTCGCAATCCCTGCGGTTAGCTGCATTGCTGCCGACGGTACCGGACGCTACCGCAACGCGCGGCGAACTGGACCAAATGCTGCGTCAACAGGCGCAGCGCTCGGCGGACGATTGCCGCAAGGCTGCGCAGGATGTCGCCAAAGACCTGTCACGATTTACCGCCGTGTTAGCAACGGACCTCAGCGACAATGATCCACGTCTGCAGGCCACGGCGCGACTGCTGGGCGAAATGCGTGAACTTCAGGAAAGTGTCACCAGCAAACTCAAGGACCAGACCAACCGGCCGCGCCCGTATCAACGCGAAGCCGCGATCGTGCCCTGCATTCAAAGGCCCACGAGTTTTGCCTATCCAAGCGGCCATGCAGCCTTCGGCATGGCCGCCGCCCTGCTGCTCGCCGACATGGTGCCCGAGCGCCGCGCGGAGTTACTGGCTCGCGGTCACGAGTACGGTATGCAGCGCGTGATCGGTGGCGTGCATTTCCCGAGCGACGTGGCGGCTGGCAGAACCTCGGGCATTCTGATCGCAGCGTTCTTGTTAGCTTCACCGAACTACCGGCAGGATGCGGCGCTGGCGCGCACAGGATTGCGCGCGGCTCTGGGACTGCCGGCGGCGAAATAGCGACAACGGACGGGTATACTGGCGCCGCCATGATGCGTAGCACTTGTTTCACAATTTTTGCTGCTGTCACGCTTTTTGGTTGCGATCGTGGCCGCCCGTATCTCCTGCCGGGCACGATAGAACGTGACCGCATCGAAATAAGCGCCGAGACCACGGACCCCATCACTGAGCGGCGAGTGCGTGAAGGCCAGACAGTCAAACTCGGCGATACACTGATCCTGCAGGATACAAGCATCGCACGGGCGCAGCTCGATGGCGCGCAGGCAGATATCGCGCAACGCCAGGCGCAATTGTCCGAACGCACTGCGGGCGCACGCGCCGAGAATCGCGCCGCCGCGCGCGCCAGGACGGATAGAGCCAGAGTGCAGCTGCAGGTCGAGACCCGCGAGTGGCAGCGATTGACGGACCTCATCGATCGCAAACTTGTCAGCGAATCACAACTTGTCCGCCAACAGGGGCTGCGGGATACCGCAGCAGCTTCGCTGCGCGAAGCCGAACAAGCTCTGGCCGAGCTCGACCATGGCACGCGTCCGGAACAGATCACGCAGGCCCGTCAGTCCCTTGAGCAGGCACGTGCGCGACAACGCGAATTGGCAGCAAGCGCTGGTCGACTGACGGTCGTAGCACCAGCCGACGGCATTGTCGACGCACTACCCTATCACGTGGGTGAACGCCCTTTGCCCGGCACAGCTGTCGCAGTTCTGTTAGCAGGCGGGCAACCTTTTGTGCGCGCATACATTCCCGAACCGCGTCGCGCGAGTGCCGCCGTCGGCGGCCGAGTGCGCGTACATGTGGACGGCGTCACCAGCGTATTCGAAGGTGAAATCCGTTATATATCGAGCGAGGCGGCTTACACGCCTTACTACTCGCTGACTGCCGCAGATCGGTCGCGGCTGGCATTCCGCCTCGAGGTCACGGTGCTCGGGGACGCGGCGCTGAGTCTTCCCAGTGGACTGCCGGCCGAAGTCGAGCTGCTGCCCGCGAAATCTCCGTGATGTCGTCGGCAGCGTCCGCCGCCATTGTAGCCCGCGGCTTGACGCGGCGTTTTGGCCCGCGGATTGCGGTAGATCATGTCAATCTCGAAGTCCCGTCTGGCTTCATCTACGGCTTTCTCGGACCTAACGGATCTGGCAAATCCACCATGCTGCGCATGCTCTGCGGATTGTTGCGCCCGAGCGAAGGCCAGGCCATCGTACTTGGCGTCGACGCAGCCAAAGAACCCGAGCAGGTCCGGCGCCGTCTCGGCTACATGACTCAGAAATTCTCGCTGTGGGACGATCTGACGGTGCGCGAAAACCTGCGCTTCATGGGCTCTATTTTTGGTCTGCGGCCCGCGCCTTTGCAGTCCCGCATCGAAGAGTTGCTGGCAGAATATTGGCTGCTGGATCGCGCCGATCAACGCGCCGGGACGATGAGCGGCGGGCAGCGGCAACGACTGGCGCTGGCGGCCGCGACCATCCACAGGCCCGAGCTATTGCTGTTGGACGAGCCCACCAGTGCGGTGGATCCACAGAGCCGCCGCGATTTCTGGGACCGGTTATTCGCACTGGCTAATCATGGCACCACGATCCTGGTGTCGTCCCATTACATGGATGAGGCCGAGCGCTGTCACCGCCTCGCGATTCTGGCGGATGGCAGACTGGTTGCCGAAGGTACTCCGCAGGACCTTACGGCCGACATCGCCGCCGACGTGCTGCGACTTGATTGTGATCCGGGCGTGGAACTGCGCGCGCGCATCGCCGGGATTCCTGGCGTGTTGGGCGTGGCGCAGATCGGCGCGCAGCTGCGCATCATCTGCGCCCGAGATGGCGGCCGTTGTCGCGCGGTGCTGCAGGACATTCTGCGAGAGAGTGGCAATTTGTCTGTGCTTGAACCGATCCGCGCCAATCTCGAGGATGTTTTCGTCGTGGCGACCCACTCCAAGCCATGAATGCCTGGCAACGATTGCGCGCCGTCGCATGGAAGGAGATCACGCAGTTGCGGCGTGACCGGCTGACGTTAGGCATGATAATCGGTATTCCCTTGATGCAAATGATATTGTTTGGTTACGCCATCAATTTCGACGTGCGCGGGTTGCGCGCGGTCGTGGTCGATGAAGCTAACACAGCCGCTTCGCGCGACTATGTGGCGTCGCTGGCCGCCACTCAGGTGGTCGCCATGCCACTGGCCGTCGTGTCTGGCGCGGCAGCGGACGCTGCGCTGCGCACAGGAGCCGCCAGTGTTGCCATCATCATCCCGCGGGACTTCGACCGGCGCATTCAGGAAACCACCCGGACCGCGGCGCAGATCATCGTTGACGGCGCCGAACCCAGCATTCAATCGGTCGTCTCGGTGCTGGCAGTGATGCCCGTGCGAACTCGCCATGGCGACGCCGTCAACTCTGCTCGCCGCGTCGAAGTGCGCACGTACTACAACCCCGAACGCCGCACTGCCGTCCAGATCGTACCCGCACTGATCGGCGTGATCCTGTCGATCACGATGGTAATTTTTACCGCGGGCGCCATTGTTCGCGAGCGCGAGCGCGGCAATCTGGAGTTATTGATCGCAACGCCGGTGGGCCGAGCTGAATTACTGACCGGCAAGTTTTTGCCTTACGTAGCCATCGGCCTGCTACAAACGACTATCGTGCTGCTGGTCGGTCGCTGGCTTTTCAACGTGCCGATTGTGGGCAGCGTGCTACAGCTTTATGTCGCCGCATTGTTGTTCATCGCAGCCACGCTGTCGTTAGGTCTGCTTGTTTCAACTTACGCGCAAACTCAGTTTCAGGCTTTTCAGCTCGCTTTTTTGACCATGCTGCCATCGATTCTGCTGTCAGGCTTCATGTTTCCGTTTGATGGCATGCCGCGTTTCGCGCAGTGGCTTGCCGAACTGGTGCCACTGACGCACTTCAATATCCTGGTGCGCGGTATTGTCGTGCGCGGTGCGGATCTCGCCGAACTTGCGCCACAACTTCTGAAGCTGAGTGCATTCACGCTGCTGATGTTTACGATCGCATTGCTGCGATTCCGCAAGCGACTCGACTAGCGTCACGGCATAGAATGGTCCAATTCTACTAACATTTTGCGCAGTGCAAAGTGTCGGTAGCTGGATTCGGCCAGAGCGTGAATTTCACGGGCGTTGAACTTGCCCGCCGGTAGCGTCAGCGCAATCCAGCCATTGTGACCAGCATAGGCAGGAACATGAAATCTCGGGTCGAGTGTCATCATCGGTTGCCGGTCGCGCCCCACCCAAAAAGAGGCGAGATACCGACCCTTGTCGTGATAAAACTGCACGAACGTTTTCTTGCCAGCGCGCCACACCGGAAAACCGAACTGTGTGCCTTTGTTAGCTTGAGGGAACTGCAGGCAAATGTCGTCCAACGCCTTCTCCAGAAGGACAGCGCGCGGCGCGTGCATCGGATCGAGTTCAGCCAGCGTCAGACCAATGCGCGGTGGCTCGATAGCAACTGGTTTGCCAAGTTTGGATACCAGCCGCGCAGTGGCGACCACTCGATAGGCGTCCTGCACCAGCGCGGCTATCCGTCGCCATGACAGGCCCTTATCTAGCCGCACACCCAGCCAACCGCGCGGGCCCATATACGGCGGTACGAAAAAGTGTTTCGGTTCCGCACGGATCAGCAAGTCCTGGGTCGCGGATTTCGAGGCGAGCCAGAGCGCGACGCGACCATCTCCGTGATGGTTGATTGTCAGCATCGCGAAAATCTTGCCTTTGACGATTCGGAAATTGGGTGAGCCATGCGAAAGGATCTCCTCGGTCTCAGGGAGTCCCAGACATACCTCCGCCACGGCACTCAACAGATGCTTGCCCGACTTGGCTTTCTGGGTGGCCACCAGCAGCGACGCCTAGAGAATGCCGCGTTCACGCATGCGCTGGATCGCATCCAACTGCCGTGCACGAAAGAAACTCCGATCCGGCACGATGACTCTGCTGCCGTCCAGCAAGCCATTCGGCCGTCGCAGGTCGGCATTGGCGTAAGTGCTCGCAAACATGTCGAGCGCTTGCCGCGAAAGCATGTTGCTCATGGCTGGCCGGTGGCGATAGGCGCGCAGCCCGACCATGTCTAGTGAGATCTGCGCGACGCAACTTTGGCCAACGCCTGCCACCACCATTTGGTTGCCGTGGTAGTCAATAATGTCGGAGAACCCGTTGCTTGAATCTTCGGGCACATCGATCCCACGCAATTTCGCATTGTTAGCTGAAACGACAAAAGCCAGATTTTCCAGTGCCCGGGCGCGGCGCGCTATCTGCTTGATGGTGAGATTGGGCGAAGCCACTTCGCTGGTATTGTGCAGGAATACTTCCGCGCCGCGAATCGCATGGCAGCGCGCGACCTCCGGATATAGGATTTCCTCTGATGCGATTGCCGCCAGCTTGCCTAACGGCGTATCGGCCACCGGAAACACTTTGTCGAGTCCGTAGATTTCTAGATATTTGTCCCAGACATCATGCGGTGTCGGCGCGAAGATCGAAACCAGACGCCGATACGACAACTGGCGCCGACCCTGATCATCGAACAACCAGCAGCATTGAAAATAGAGCTCCGGAAAATGCGGATCGACTTCGTAACTGTTGCCGGACAAATGGATTCCGTTGGCTTTGGCTACTGCTGCCAGGCCCGCGTACTCGGGACCGTCGATGGCCAGCGCCGCTTTGTCACGCCATTCGGCCAGCGTTTCACCCCAGGGCGCGCCCTGCAACGTGTATTCAGGCAGCACCACGAGTCGCAGATCGTCTCCTACCCACTTCTTGGCGCCTACTATCGCCGTATTGATCCTATCGATCGACTCTCGCATACGCGCCGACGCAGCCTTGCGGTCCTTGTCAGGGTGCACACCGTCGACATCGATCTGCAACGCCATCGCGGTGTATCGCTCAAGTCGTGTGGTCATCTAACAGTCTCCGCGCTCAGGGGTTTGCCATGCCAATCAAGTCGTGATGGTAGCGCATGCCATGGTATGCGGTGGGTCAGCCGCCAGACCGTTTGGCAGCGATGCCGCGTTTTTCGAGCTCCGCGATCACCGTGTCGCGATGCTCGCCATGAATTTCAATGACGCCATCGTCGCGCAATTTACCGCCGGCTCCACAACGTTTCTTCAGGTCTTTGGCAAGCTGTTCCCGCAGACTTGGAACCATGACCAGACCGATCACCACCGTGACGCCATGGCCACCCTTGCCCTGAGTTTCGCGCGCGACGCGCACCTTGCTTTCGACCATAATGACCGCATTATCGCGCGATAGCCTGCAAGTTGCAGCACGCGGGGGGCGACACATGATGAACACTGAATTTCTGTGGCTGGTGGCCGGCGCGCTGATCGTAATCGGCCTGATCGGCGTCGTGCTGCCAGGGGTGCCAGGAGTCATTGCCATTTTCGGCGGCATGCTGCTCGCGGCATGGATTGATGATTTCCAGCGTATCTCTGTCTGGACGCTGGTCTTGCTCGGCGTGTTAACGGCGTTGGCTTTCGCGGCAGACATCATCGGTGGCCTGTTAGGCGCCAAGAAAGTCGGTGCCAGCCGTCAGGCTCTGATCGGCGCGGCGCTGGGCGGGCTGATCGGCCTGGCGTTTGGCATCCCGGGTTTGCTGTTAGGGCCATTTGCCGGCGCCATGCTCGGGGAATTTGTTGCGCAGCGGCGACTGGACAGCGCTGCGCGAGTCGGGCTGGGCACCGGTCTTGGGCTATTGGCCGGCACGCTGGCCAAACTTGCCTTGGCGATCACCATGTTAGGTGTGTTCGTCGCAGCCTGGCTGATACCATAAACGCCCACGGCCGCAGCTGATTCTAGCGTCGCAAATTGCCGGGATTCAGGCGATTGCCGGGGTCCAAAGCCTGTTTAACCGAAGACCAGAGACGCAAGGCCTCGGGCGTCAGTCTCGATTCGTAGGCATAAGTTTTGGCCATCTGCACGTGCACGGCACCCACCTTTTGCAGCGTCTCGACCAAACCATGACGCAACTCGAGTGCAAATTCACGCGCGGCAGGATTTGCAGGTCGGCCACGGAACTTCGCCGCACTCGCCGCGTCAAGATGATCCAGATGCAGTGCCGACACCTCGTCAGACCAATAGAACGAGGGTTCAAGCAGCACAAAACCAGGCCGCGGACCTAACATGTAACTTTCCCAGATACCGAGCTCATTCATGCGATCGCGACGCGCCTCGAAATAGGCCTGTACGGCCGCGGCGGCTTTTTCAGCGCATGAATACGGCAGAATGGAATTAGTCGGTACCCAGCGCTCACCCTCCGGGCCCAGAAAACCACGCACCGAATATGGTTTGGCCGCCAAAGCCATTGGCAGCAGATTCGGAATCTCGCGTCCCTCGCGACAACCCGCCGCCCGAAGCAGCACCAACGAGTCTTCGACGGCGCGCTCACTGACCCCTTCCGCCGTTACATGCATGGACCACTGCACGCCTTCCATGAAATTCCGGCCAGCCGCCGCCATCTTCATCGCATCGAGCAGCCCACCACCGACGCTGCCTTTGGAAATGGCGACGTTAGCCAGCGTAGTGATGGCGTCTTTGAATCCAACCCGTGGTGCATTCTGGCTTTTGCGCGGGTCGAGCCCCATGGCACGGCCCGGCAATCGCAACTGGCCACAGGCCACCATGCCACGCATCAAAGCCGCGAAGCTGTCATAGGCGAATGACACATATCCCGTGGCGCGTGCCAACGGCTCTAGTGCGATTGTCACCGCAGTTTTTACACCCAAGGTGCCGCCATCGGCGATGAAAAGTCCGGCGAGGTCCGGTCCGAAGTTGCGGAAGAACGGTGCCGCATCCTTCGCCACCGCGGATCCCGTGCTCACACAGTCGCCATTGGCCAAAACAACTTCGAGACTCAGGATGCCGGACATGTCGTCGGCGGTGCCCTGCGACAGCGCACCTCCAACGGTCGAATAGATGCCTGAATACGGTGGCTTGAACATCGGCCGCAGTCCTGTGCCCTGCAGAGCGTCTGTCAGGGCAATCCAGGGCGTACCTGCTTCCACCGTTACATACTGATCGACGATGTTGATTTCGCGGATCTGGTTGAGTCGGCGTAGATCCAAAGTGATGCTGTTAGCTTCAGAGGGTACATAGCCACCGCTGTAAGACATGCCGCCGCCGCGCGCAACCACCGCCATCCCGGCGGCGGTCGCACGCCGCACTATCGCAGCCACTTCCGCTATCTGTCCCGGCGCCACCACAATTGCGGACAGCGGTGCGTTCGGCCACCAAAAAATATCGCGGGAAAAATACTCGCGCGCGAGTGCACCCTGTTGAACGTGATCGCTGCCGACCAGGGTCCTTAGCTCCAGACTGAGAGCGTCGATGTCGGTAGGCGGCATAGGTCACTTCCGGCCCGGGTGTTGACGATTTTTCCGCATGGTGATCTGCAAGAGTCTGAGTCTCCATGAGCTACGTCAAGCAATGACAGTGCAATAACGCTGGCGCGCTCGCGTGGCGGAGGCATAATGCATCACCTATATGAAGTCCCGGATCGCAGTGCTGGGCAGCGGCACGTCCCGCAGCGAGCTTCCCGCACATTTTTCCAACCATCCGGATGGCGAGGCGTGGGCGGCGCAGAGCGCGCCCAAAGACGCCGACTGCCCGATTTGTTTATAGCGACTCACGGAGACTTGAATGGAAACCATGATCGACCGTCGGAACTTATTGTTGTTAGGAACTGCGGCACTGAGCGCCAATGCTCTGGCCAAAACAAGCGCCCAATCCGCGCCCGCAATGCAGTTTCCAATTCGGATCTCGGGCAATGAAAATCCCTATGGCCCCGGTCCGATGGCTCGCGCCGCCATCGCATCGAGTACCGAGAATGCCTGCCGTTATGCGGGTCGCGAGCTGGGCGCGATGTTGGAAAAATTGCAAAAGATTGAAGGCGTCGGCAAAGGGCAGATCGTAATGGGCGCGGGCTCTGGCGAGTTGCTCAATGTCCTCGCTCTCGCTTATTGCGATCGCGGAGAACTGGTTTGTGCCTGGCCTTCCTTCGAATTCATCATGTCATACGCGACCAAGCTCGGCTGCGAGGTACGCAAAGTGCCTCTCGATAGTGATCATGCCCACGATTTGCCAGCCATGGCAGCCGCAACCAGCGCAAACACATCACTTGTCTACGTCTGCAATCCGAACAATCCAACCGGCACCGCCATCCTAGGGGCGCGACTGCGGCAATTTTGCCGCGAACAGTCCCAGCATGCGCTGGTCGTTGTCGACGAGGCTTACTTTGATCTGGTCGAACCGGGCGCAACCGAGAGCATGGTGGATCTGGTTCGCGAGGGCGCAAACGTGGTCATCCTGCGAACCTTCTCCAAAATCCATGGCCTTGCCGGTCTGCGAGTCGGCTATGCCGTTGCCCGTTCGGACGTTGCAGCCCGCTTGCGGCGTTTCTCAACCACCATGCCTAACATTCTGGGATTGGCTGCCGCGAGCGCCAGCCTGGACGACACGCAATTCCTTGCCGCGACCCGCAATCACATACTGGCGGACCGTCGACGGCTTACCGATCTCTGCGATGCCATGGGGGTTCGCTATGCCAAACCGCAAGGCAATTTTGTGTTTGTGAAAGTCGGCATGCCCGCAGCAGATTTCTCCAAGGCTATGCAGGCAGAAAAAATTGACGTCAGTCGGCCGTTCGAACTCTACCCCGACTGGAATCGAATCACGATCGGTACGCGCGCCGAGATGGACTTCGTTTTACCGGTGCTCAAGCGCATAATCCGCGCATGAAACACCTTATTCTTTGCTCCCTGTGGGGCGTTGTTTTCAGCGCTCTGTTAGCTTCGGACGCGCATGCGACTGGCACGGAGATACTAACACCCGAAAAAATGTGGAGTTTGCAGCGACTCGGCGACCCCACATTGTCGCCCGACGGCCGAGTCGCCGTTGTGCCAGTGACGCGCTACGATGTCAGCGAGAACAAAGGATTCACCGACTTGTACCTGGTGCCGCTCGACGGCGGCGAAGCGCGCCCGCTGACGACCGACAATGCTTCGGACACAGCACCGGTCTTTTCGCCCGACGGTACGCGCGTCGCGTTTGTTTCCAAACGTGCGGACGACAAGGAATCCCAGATCTATGTCATCGCCATCAACGGCGGCGAAGCGCTGCGCGTCACCAACATTCCGACCGGCGCCGATACGCCCAAGTGGTTTCCCGACAGCAAGCACATCGCTTTTGTCAGTCGAATCTGGACCGATCTTGCTTTCTGGCCGGACCAGGCCAAGCGCAAGAAAGAACGCGAAGACGGCAAGATGCAGGCAAAACTCTGGAATCGCGCCCCGATCGCCTATTGGGATCATTTCCTGGATGACCGTGAACCACACGTCTTTTCGATGGCGATTGACAATAGTGCTTCTGCCGACCCTGTCGCCATCACGCGGCTTTCCGGGTATTCCCTGTCGCGCTCCAGCTACGACGGCGAGTCGTACGCGATCGCGCCGGACGGCAAAGAAATAGCGTTCGTCGCGAATGTCGACCGCGCAGGGAATGACCCCAACTTCGACGTTTTCACGATCGCCACCTGCGGCTGCAAACCTGCGCAGAACATCACCGAAGCTAACAAAGCCGACGATACCGCACCGACTTACAGCCCGGACGGCCGCTGGCTGGCCTTCGTCCGGCAAACCATCAGGGGTTTCTATGCCGACCGTCGCCGCCTGACGCTGAAGAATCGCGGCGATGGTTCGCTGCGCGACCTCAGCGGCAGTTGGGACCGATCAGCCGATGGCTTGAAGTGGTTGCCGGACTCCAGCGCTTTGTTAGGGTCGATTGACGATGCTGCAACTCAACGTATCTGGCGCTTTGATGTCTCCGGGAAGGCGCCACGCGCAGTAACCTCCAGTCCGAGTTATGCCGGTATTGCGGTTGCGCAAAGCCAGAAAAGTCGGGGTGCGCGCGTGGTCACGCTGCGGCAGAGTTTTGACGAACCCCCGACACTCGTGGAAATCGATCTTGCCAACGGCAACGCGCGCGCTCTCAGCCGCTTCAACGATCTGGCACTCGGTGCGCTGAAACTCGGCCGTGTCGACAGCGTCAGCTATGCGGGCGCCCGCGGCGATCCAGTGCAAATGTGGGTGGTATATCCTCCGGATTTCGATCCTAACAAAAAATACCCTGTGTATATGCTGCTGCATGGCGGACCTCACAACGGCATGACCAATGCCGTGCAATGGCGTTGGAATGCCCATGTGTTTGCGGCTTGGGGTTATATCGTGAGCTGGCACAACTTTCATGGCTCGAGCGGCTTTGGCCAGGAGTTTGCTGATTCGATCAACCCGGATGGGATTACATTGCCTTACGAGGACACCATCAAGGCCGCGGAGTGGTTGATGGCAAAGCCCTACGTCGATCGCGAACGCATGGCGGCGGGTGGCGGCAGTTACGGCGGCTTTCTAGCGAGTACTCTGTTAGGCAGACCCAATCCTTTCAAGGCGCTGGTGGCACACGCCGCCGTCTACAACGAATTCACACAGATCGCCGCAGACTATGGCGCGGAGAAAGGCCGGTTCTTCGAATTCTGGCAGAAACCCGAGGAATTTGCGCGTTATTCACCGCATACCAGCGCCGGAAATTTCAAAACTCCGACGCTCGTCATTCACGGGCAGCTCGATCAACGCGTGCCGGTTAATCAAGGTTTCGAGTTGTTCAATACGCTACAGAAGCGCGACGTGCCGTCGAAGTTGCTGTACTTTCCCGATGAAAATCATTGGGTGCTGAAGCCGCAGAATTCGCTGTACTGGTATCAAACCAAAAAAGACTGGCTGGCCACTTATGCGCCGGCAGGAGCACGTTGATGCAACGCCGTAAATTTATCTCGTCGGCCGCTGCCATGGCCGCGGCGTCGCTGGTTGGCGATCATGTCTATGCCCGAGTCAATCCTGTCGGTCGCGCCAGCAAGCCGCTCAGCATTCTGATCTTGGGTGGCACGCGTTTCATTGGCGTGCACATGACAACGTTGGCGTTGGCGCGCGGCCACAAAATCACGTTTTTTAATCGCGGCCGCACGCGCATCGACATGTTCCCCAGTGTCGAGCGCATCAAGGGCGATCGTAATGATGCGATCGATGGCCTCAAGGATCGCAAATTCGATGCAGTCGTCGACAACTCGGGCTATGTCCCGCGCCATGTAAAGACCGTGGCGGAACTGATCAAACCTAACGTAGCGCGCTACCTGTTCATATCGTCGATCTCGGTTTACCCTGACTTCTCTGTGCCGCGCGGCGAAGATTCGCCGGTCGGCAAGCTGGCTGATGAAGCCAACGAAAAAGTGGACGGCGAGAGTTATGGCCCATTGAAAGCTCTGTGCGAACAGGCGGCCCTCAAGGTCTATGGCGACAAAACGACGGTGTTGCGGCCAGGCCTGATTGTTGGCCCGGATGACAACACAGATCGATTTACCTATTGGCCGGCGCGCGCCGCGCGCGGCGGTGCCATCGCAGCACCGGGTGCGCCGACCAACAAGATTCAGGTGATCGACGTTCGCGATCTGGCTGCACTCACATTGCAATGCATAGAACAGGACACAGGCGGCACATTCAACGTCGTTTCGGAGCCGGGCCGCTTCAGCATCGGCCAGTTACTCGATCATTCGGTTCGCTCGGCGGCGGCGCTGGTAAAACCACGACCACGGTCCACTGTTAGCTGGATCCCGGCCGATTTCCTGGAGCAACAGAAAGTACTTGCCTGGTCCGACATGCCGGCCTGGTTTCCCCCGCAAGGCACAGAAGCCGCCGGCGCCGCAACACCTGTGACCCGCGCGCTCGCGGCGGGCCTCGTTGTACGCCCGTTGGCGGACACAGTACGCGACACGCTTGCCTGGCACTTGAAGCGGCCTGCTGGTGAACGCGAAAAATTGCGTGCGGGGCTGGATGCGCCCCGCGAAGCAGCGCTTCTAAAGGCCTGGCGCGATCGTCCAAAATGAGTGCATTGGAGTTCGGCCAGCATGGCTTTGCGTTGTTGCGCGCGGGGCTGGCGGGCGATCCCCGTTCACTGGGCATGTTCTGCGACTTGTTTGCGGACGATGCGCAGTTGTGGCTGCCACCGACACCTAACACGCGCAGTCCCTATCGCGGCCGAGCAGCCATACGCGAGTTGCTGTGCGGACTAGTGGCTTCACTGTATCGAGGTGGTCTACACCTGCGCTTGTATCAGGTGCTCACGAATGGCGAGCGCCTGCTTTTTCAGTTTGAAGATCGCGGCAAGCGGCTGGACGACAGCCAGTACGAAAACAGTCCGTGCATTGCGCTTGAGTGTCGCAACGAGCAGATCACTGGCTTCTGGGAATACTGGGGCGGTCCGGGATTCTTTCGTGACCGCCTGGACGGCAGTGGCTCGCGCAGCGCCGCCGACCCCGAGGCACAAGCGACCGCCCGACGAGCCATGGCACTGCTAAACAGCGGCATGGCCGGTTCTGGCGAGGATATGGACGCCTTTCTTGAATTGCTGTCCGACAACGTACAGCTGTGGTTCCCACCGACCCCTAACACGCGCAGCCCCTACATCGGCAAGGCGGAGGCGGCGCGCCTTTTTCGCGATCTGCTGATGAAGATGTATCCGCAGGGCATGCAGATCGAGATTTGTCACGAAACCAGTGGCGGCACACGCACGGCGTTCGAACTGCAGAGCCATGGCATCCGCGCCGATGGCAGTGAGTACATCAACAGCCCCTGTCTTTGCCTGGACATCAAAGCCGGAAAGGTCGCGACCCTGTGGGAAAACTGGGGTGGCCCAGGATTTCACCGGCCGATTGTCCGCGGCTAACGACTACCAGGGCAGTTCGCTGCCGTCGTACATCCAGTACCTTCCGGCCTTGGATGCGTCCAATCCGGCAATGACAGCGCGCATGCCAGCGACACTCGTGACGGCATCAATATCCGCACGCGGACCACCCATGTCGGTGCGTGCCCAGCCTGGGTGCAACGGAATGGCGATGATCTGATGTTTGCGCGCGAGGTCGATCGCCATGGAACGCATCACGGCGTTCAGAGCCGCCTTGGTAGCGCGATACGCATAGAAACCGCCGATCTTGTTGCTGGCGATCGAGCCGATGATGCTGGTCAGACTGACAATTCTCTTCTGCTCCGAACGCGCAACGTGATTGACAAATGCCTCTGCCATTTTCATCGGCGCGATGGTATTGATGCGAAATACCTGTCCCCAGTCTTGGAAGTTTGACGTACCGAACTTGCCGAAAGCGACGCCCTGATCAGCGAAATTTCCTGATCCCATGGTTCCGGCACAATTGATGAGCACGTCGATGGCACGATCTGCCAATCGGCCGGCCAGCGCGTCGATCGCAGCATGATCAGTGACGTCGAGAGCCTCAACCGCCAGCGAGCCCCCAGATTTACCGGCTGTCGCCGCGAGCTCGCCGAGCTGCGGACTGCCTTGCGGTGAACGCGCGCAGGCAATGACATGCCAACCCTCGACGAAATACTGCCGTGCGATCTCCAGACCCAGACCGCGTCCCGCTCCTGTCACCAATACTGTCGGCATCAGCGACCCTCCGTTAGTTAGAATCCAAGCTTACCCTTGGTTAACCTGCCATGCCGAAACACTACCAAAAAATCGTTGTTCATCAGATTACTGGCGATTTTCGCTCGGCCACACGGATCGTTGAGGAAGCCTGGCGCGACCCAGGCCCTGGACAGGTGCTGATTCGCAATGTCTACGCTGGATGCAACGCGGTATTCGATCAGAATCTGTGCCGCAATCAGATCCTTTATGTCGATGTCGTACCGCCCTTCGACATGGGGATCGAAGCGGCCGGGTTTATCGTTGCCTGCGGGGCCGGCGTCACGCAGTTCCGCGAGGGCGATTCGGTGGTAACCAGCAAACTCGGCACCGGCTACCGTGAGTATCAGATTGCTGATGTGTCGCGCGTGTTAGCTGTCAAGGCACCGACGCCGGAAGTCGTCGCTCTGGTGCCGACCGGCATCTCGGGCATGGTGGGCCTGGAGCGGGTCGGGGAGCTGCGCGGCGGCGAGACCGTTGCGGTGTCCGCAGCGGCCGGAGGCCTTGGGCATATCGTCGTGCAACTGGCGAAGCTTGCCGGCTGCCACGTCATCGGCCTGACAGGTCGCGCCGACAAGGCAGTACTTCTGAAATCTCTCGGCGTTGACCGCGTGGTCAACTACCGGGAGGAAGACCTGCGTGCAGTTCTCGAACGCGAGTACCCGCGCGGAATCGACATTGCCTACGACTCTGCAGGCGGTGAAATCTTCGATACGTTTTTGGATAATCTCGCCATGCGGGGACGGTTGGTCATCAGCGGACACACGTCGGACTTCGACAAACCAATAGAAAATGTTTTGCAACCGAGAATTTATCGCAAACTGTACTGGAAATCGGCGTCAGTCCGCGGCTTTCAGAATATGGCCTTCAAAGAGTTCTATGACGACGCGGCCAGACGCATTCTCGATCTGCACTACAGCGGCCGCATCCGTGTGCTCATCGAGCCGACGCCGTTCACTGGATTGGACAACGCCGCGGATGCGGTTGAGTATCTGCTGTCAGGGCGCAACACTGGCAAGGTCGTCGTAAAAATCTGCGATCCATAAGGAACATCTGATGAAATCCCGACACTTTCTCCAATCGCTGTTGGCTAGTGTGTTATTTGCAGTTTCCGGTTGCGCGACAGAACCGTCGACCAGCAAAGGCCGTATTCTCGTGTTGGGCGCGACCGGCCAGCTGGGCGCTGGCATCGCGCGCGAACTTGTTGCCAGCGGTCGCGCTGTTACGGCACTGGTGCGTCCCAATTCCGATCGCAAACGCCTTCAGGGACTCGACATCGAATACCTGACAGGTGATGTCACCAACGATGCCGATATCGCGGCGGCGTTCAAGGGTCATCGTTATTCGGCCATCGTGATCGCATTGCGCGTCATGGACAATGACATTCATTTCTATGAAAAAGCGCTGCGCCCGATCGCGCGTTATGCGAAATCCGCCGGGGTCGGCCAGATCATCCATCATGGCGCGGTCGGCGCTGGCAGTAACCTGGATAAAATCCCGCACGAAGGCTGGGATCGAATTCCAGGCATATACGACCGCCTCCGCGACCAGGGCGTCGGCGAGCAGCTGATACGCTCGAGCGGTGTTCCGTACACCATCATCCGCAACGCCCGTATCTACCCAAACAACACGCCATCCACAGGCAAGGCGATACTGACCGAAGACGACACGGTGGTGACGCCGATGACGCGTGCTGATCTTGCAATATTTACCCTACGTTGCTTGAGCGACAAGGCCTGCTTGGGAAAGACCTATCACGTCAAGGACCCGTCACTGGCGTGGCCGCCGCCTGGCAGCAGCAGACCGTAGAAAACTTTTCGACTACTTGTCGAAAATCGAATGACTCAAACGTCGTTGATATGGGCATTGTTGCCCTGCCTGGTAATGAATGAAAGGCCCCTATGCCGAGGCATGCCAACTGGCAGGCGACTGTCCGCATCTCGACTACGGCTGGATCAAGACTCGGGAAATAGAACCGACATGATGTTGATCGAGCAGGGATTGATTGCTGGCCTGTTTCGACAACAAGCCGGGAATCTAACAGCACAACTGCTTGCCCGATGAAGCTAGCCTGTGGATCGAGGCAGCGCAGGATGCGTGCATCGAGATCTTCGAGGCAGACCCATATCGGCTTCGTGCCCAGCGGATACGCTGGGCAAAGCGATTGGGCGTCGTCACAAAGCGACAGATAGTCCAGTTCGCGTTGATCGGCAGGGTGTCGAAAGGTATCATTTTCTCCAATGCGGTAGGCACACCTCTATTTCGACGAGACACTGCTAACGGGTTCGTTGCGTGGGACAATATCCCTAACAAAGATCGCATAGTTGCGTCGAGGATTAACAGATGCGCCGCACCGCCACTGCATTACCGAGTCGGGAGGGACAACAGAGCCTCTTCCAGCGGCTTATTGCAGACGGCTCGACTCTGCGCAATGACATTGGACTCTCACCGCGCGAGGCGCAAATTGTCGCCATGATTTTGCAAGGGCGAACTGACTCACAGATTGCTGGCTCGCTCAGCATCTCGCGCAATACAGTTCACACGCATATTGAGCATAGATAATAGGTAGTAGGGCATGGCACCCAGTCGTCGCATACAGTTTGCTATTGCATTCGTGCTTGTCGCTGGGAGCTATGCAACTGTCGACCCGACAAATCAGGCGACGCCGGCACAGGTATCTGCAGACAAGCGCATTACATGGCTCAGTAAGTTCGAAACATCGGACAATTACGGCCAGTTCATTCGAGACGCACTGAGTGCGGCCCTTGCCAACGATTCGGATGCCCAGTATTTTATTTCAAAGGCAACGTACTTCTGTCGTGTCGCAACGCCTTTGTTCAAAGGCGGTCGGCGACCTCAGGATATCTTCGAAAACGACGATTCATTTTCCGCAGACATGCGCAAGTGAATGCAACGACAATACGAACTTTGCATTGACTTCATTCGAAACAACCCATTTGTCGGACTTCCGTCCGCGCCCCACAACTATGGGTGGGAACATTGGCTGCTTCAGGCGTCCTCCAATGGGAATGTGCCAGCTCGCCTCGATGCTCTCACGCTGGGGATTGCCGCAAACAATAGCAGCGGGTCAACTAACAATACTGCATCGCGAGACAATCAGGTTCGTGAAGCGGTGTTGTTGTCGTTTGGTACTGGCGACGCCAACTCAATTGCACAGGCCGGGAATCTCTTGAAGACATTGCCCAACGCTGCGCCCGATGCACAGTTTGCTTTGTTGTTGGTGCCCTGTCGCATGGGTGCAACCTGCGATGGTGCGCAATCTACAGATCGTAGTTGTGAGTCCTTGCCCAATGGATGTACCCCTGGTTGGCGAATGCAGGATGTCGTTCTACATGAAGCTGGCGACGCTCGATTTGGAAAAGTAGTTGCCATGGCAGATAGACTTCTTCAAGCCATCAAGGCAAATGACCGGGCAGAGATTCAAAGGGTAATTTTCCGGCAGTAACCACCAAATTGCGCCAGAGCGAAAAATCACCAGCGCAATAATTTCTGCCCTAACAACCGCCCCATTGTCAGTGCTGGTTGCAGCCCCATACCGCCTATAAAGGCGTTGCCGTTCATTAGACCAAAACCACGCACCTCACCGACGGCGTAAAGATTGCCGATCGCCCCGCCCTTTGCATTGAGCACGCGGCAGTTTGGATCTGTGTCGAGGCCGGCCCAGCCGACTACCGAAATACCGTGATGCAGAACGGCGTAGTAAGGTCCGCGAGTACCTAGTTTCAACGGCAGATGTTCGCGGCCAAAGGCGGTGTCTTTGCCCAAAGCGACGCTGGCGTTGAGCCCTTCGGCGCTGGCGCTGAGAGTCTCTGCATTCAGATCGCAGCGCTCGGCTAACAAGAGCAGCGAATCCGCGCTGCGGAACGACGCATGCACATTCCACAATGGATTGAGTTCGGCCGGTGTCAGGCCAAAGAAAAACGGCTTGGCTGCGGCATCGACGATGCCTTGATCGTAAACAGCCCAGAATGACATCTTTGATTGCCGCAACAGCGCATGCTCGCGCGCGTCAACACTGGGATCGTCCTCGCGCATGAAACGCCGCCCTTCGAGGTTGACGTACATTTCCCATGGCTGGCGCAATTGTGGCGTCAGATTGGTCAGCACCATGTACTGATCGGTGCGCTTGGGATTGTGGATTCCTGCGAAAGTACACAGATACTTATCGCCGTGCTTGAGCACGCCGCCCGCTGCGAGACCCAGATCATGCCCACGGCCCTGACTGTGTTCGCTGCACCAGCTGTACAGCGGATAGCCGGTGTATTCGAGGAATTTCTTTGGATTGCGCGCAAATCCACCGGTAGCTAACACCACGTTGCGGCCGTGCGCCTCGCCGGTCTCGCGGCCGGATTTCCAATGGACGCCGCTCACCGCACCCGTGCTGTCTTGGAGCAAAGCGCTCACCATCGTGTTCAATCGCGTGGTCAGCTTCCCGGCTGCTGTCTGCGCGCGATACAACGGCAGCAGGGCATCGTAGATGCCCACTGCCGCTGCCGGTCCAAAATAGGTGCGCGGGATTTGATACGGTTCATGCGCAAAATAAGTGATGGGATGTTCAGACATAACCGCATAGCCCGCATCCAACAGCCATTGCAAGGTGTCGGCGCAGCCGTCAATCACCGGTTTGAGCGCTGCTTCGCTGACCGTGCCACGAGAAATTCGCAGCGCATCGGCCAGATGCAGTGCCGGAGTGTCGTGAATTCCCTTGGTCGCCTGTAGCCGTGTGCCCGCCGCGCTAAGCTGGCCAGAGGACCAGTGCAACTGACCGCCGAGGTGATCGTTGCCCTCAATGACCAGAACATTTGCGCCGCGCAGGCCAGCGCAGATCGCCAGCGGCATGCCGGCGCTGCCAGCGCCAACCACGATGACATCCCAGATCTGCTCGCTCACCGTTGCGTCTCGCTGAACTCTAACAGCTCATAGTTCGCATCCAGATGGTCCCACTCCATACGCACAAATTGATGTTGTGTACCGGTCACCCAGAAATGGATCGGCGAGTAGGTTTGAAAGCCAATGGTGAAATGCCGACAGTGGAACTGCCCTGCTGGCACTGTCACCGCTTCATCACCCTGGTGCCGCAACTGAAATTCGGTGGTCGCAATCAAAGGGCCAGTGCCGCCGTTGGCAGCATGAGAGCTAACAGGTGATCGTAGCAGCGCCGGATCGCTGCCTTGCCAATGTTTGGCATGCCAGCCATCTGTAATCAGTGAATGCGTGCCGAAACAAATTGGCCAGCCGTCCCACTCCATGCACTGACTGATACGCCCTTCGCGCGCGGTATGCGCCTCGCACTCGACGAAGCTCTCGCCGAAGCGAAACCAGCTCGAACCGACAAACTGGCCGTGTTGAGCCAGTCGAATGAACGCATCCAGCGGACGATAGTCGGCATCGATCGCGAAAGTCACGTCGCGCAACAGGGTGTCGTCCCACATTTCGCACTGCGCGCGCAACGTTCGCGCACCGTTGGTGAAGGTGGAAATAGCAAAGTACTCCTGGCCGGTCTTTACACCGCGGCGAAAATAGCCGATTAAGCCACGAACCTCATTCTGCATTGCGTTGCAGCTGTTAGCTAGGAAGCGTCACTCGCGGCGTGTTAGCGAGATCTTTTTCTGTCAATCTATAGAAATACAGCGGGATCAGGGATACGCCAAAATAGATGATCGGCAGAAAGGCCGCGCAATAACGAATACCATCAATGGTTTCCTGCGTTTGCACCGGCGCCTTGGATGTGAAGCCGAACCAGGCATAGCCCAGGCCGAGTATCGCGGGCGCAAATGCCGACGCTACCTTTTCAACGACGCTATAAAGACCTGAGAAAATCCCTTCCCGCCTGATCCCGGTGCGACGAAAATCATACTCAATGGTGTCCGGCAACATGGATTGCCCCATCAGCAATAACCCACTGGCTGCGAACCCTTTGATTGCGGCGCGCGCGACAAATACGGCGAGAGACTCCTGCGGGCCGGCAAACAGCCAGGTCAGCGACGCCAGGCAGAAAATAACCGTGGCCAGAATATAGGAATTTCTTTTCTCAATGCGGTGCGAGATTCTCAGCCAAATAGGAATCGACAGAATCTGCACTACGGTCGCGGTGCCGGTGTAATAGAGAATCCACTGACCCGGTTCGTTTTGGCCATAAAGGTATTTGACGACAAATGCAATCATCGCGGTGAATGTGAAAAGGCCAAACAGCTGCGTGAATTTTGTTGCCATCAAAGCGGCGAACGGTTTGTTCTCAAACCCGGTTTTTAGACGCGCCCAGAAAGGCGCCGACTCTCTTTGTTTGGCAACGGTTCTCGATGAGGCCGTACCAAAGAACGTCAGCGACATGAAAAAGAAGATCGCAAAGCCCAGCACCATGCCCATCTGCCCATAGCCTTCGGCACCACCGCCGAACATTTCGGCAAGTCTCTGCGCCGAGGTACCGATCACCGTACCAATGCCGATGAAAAACACGCGGTAGGACATCATCTTGGTCCGTACCTTGTAGTTGTCTTCCATCTCCGAAGGCATCGCCATGTAAGGAACGTTGAATATGGTGTAGCCGGTGCCTACCGCGGCGAGAGCCAGCACGATCAGCAGGTTGGATTGCGCAATCCCATTTTGGGCTGCATTGAAATACAACGCGAATGAAAATCCTGCGACCACCCCACCTAACAGCAAATAGGGTCGGCGGCGACCCCAGCGCGTTTCGGTTTTGTCACTGATCAGGCCCATGACAGGATTGCTGACCCAATCCCATAGTTTCGCGACGAAAAGCAAGCCCGAGGCGGTTACGATCGCGACGCCTAGAACTTCCGTCAGATAGAACAACTGCAACGCCGCAAAGGCGTTCAACAGAAAAGATGCGCCTAACGTGCCGACGCTCCAACCCAGGTGCAGACGCCAATTTGTCGTCGCCACCACGTCTTTTGCTTCACTTGCCATGAATTCCCCGTTGCGCCGGATCGAAGCGGAATGACTTGAGCACCGGCAGACTCAAGAGGTAAAAGATGGCTGGTAGAACCGCAACGCAGAAGTAGATCATGCGCTCGGCTGCGGGCGTCTGGGTGACGGCAGATTTCGAATAGCCACCCGCGTCCAGCAACACGCCTACCAGCAATGGGCCGAGTGCGAAAGCGAACTTCTCGACTGAACTGTACACGCCGGACAGAATGCCCTCGCGGCGCTCACCACTCTGGTCGCGATCATATTGCATTGTATCTGTTAGCAGAGATTGTACCGATAACAGAATACCGGATGTAGCGACGCCAAAGACGAACGCCCGCGCGATGAATATGAAATCTGGCTCGTCAGGTCGAGCAAACAGAAAACTGAGCAAGACAAGAATGACGATCACCGTCGCGGCAAACCAGGCGCGGATCTTGCCAATCCGCTCGGTGATGCGAAACCAGACTGGTACGAACAATAGCGTACCCAGCGTCGTTGGTATGCCAAATTTCAGCGCCACGTCTTTTTCCATCACACCTAACACACCCTTCATGAAAAAAAGGATGGACGCGGACACGACAGCTGTCGCCACAATTTGCATGGTCTTGATCAACATCAGGGTCATGAACGGCCGGTTACGAAGCACCCCCAGCAACTGTTGTCGCACCAGGGGCGTGGAAAAATTTGGCATCCCAGCCGCCAGCCGATCTCGCTCCGCTCCTCGCTGGTCCACGTCCCAACTCGCCCACGCGGCAATCAGCATCGGCACTGCGACCACCCAGGCCACGATCGCACCCATGAACCCATAGCCCGCCCGCTCGCCGCCGCCAAAACTGACCAGCAACAACGCCCCGGCGGCACCGAACACTACGCCGACCTGCATGAAGCCGACGCGGAAAGACATCAGACGGGCTCTTTCGGTGGCGCTCTCGCTGATTTCTCCAGCCAATGCAATATAGGGAATGTTGAAGAGTGAGTAGCCGGAGGAATACATCAACAGGAAAACCAGCTCCCAGGCGGCGATGTTGCCGGCGGTGAAGGCAGGCGGATTGAAAATCAGCCAAAAGGCGCTGCCGCATAGCACTGCACCTGAAACCATCCATGGAATACGGCGACCCCAGCGCCCGCGGGTGCGATCACTGATAATGCCCATGGGCGTGTCGGTCAGCAGATTGTAGATCTTGCTGGCAAACAAAATCGATCCGGCGACCGTGCCGCTGATGCCCAGCACGTTGACGAAAAAGAACAACTGCACCGTGCCGAGTGCGTTGAGCAAAGTTGCCGTGCCAAGAGTGCCTACGCCCCAGCCAAGCAACAAACGCAGTGGCAATCGATCCGCATTCATGACAGCACCTGTCGCGCCGCGGCGCGTCCTGCAAGTCGGCCGAACGTAGTGGCGGTGAGCAATCCATTGCCAGCCATATAACCCCAGCAAGAAGGACCGGAAATCCCGCGCGCCGCGCCACCGCCGGCAAACAAGTTCGGCAGCGGCTGGCCATTACCCCGCAACACTCTTCCTTCCGCATCCACAGCAAGGCCGCCTTGTGTATGGAACAGCGCACCGGTCACCTTGACCGCGTAGAAAGGCGCCGCCAACGTCGGCTTGCCGGTGAAGTCACGCCCGAAGGTGTCAGCTTGATCGCCGCGAACGCAACGCGTGACCGTTTCGCAAGTCGCTTGCAAGGCCGCTTCTGGCAAATTTGTGAGCCGCGCAAGCTCCGGCAAATCTGGCGCAGCAATGATCGCGCGCGCCTCGACGGCATCGCGATAGTCGTCGAACTCGAGCATCAGACGATGCAGTCTCTGGTCAAAAATGTCCCAGGCGAAATTTCCGGGCTGTGCGACCACCTGGACCGCCTGCTCGGAATAGCCCAGCGCTTCGTTCGAAAAACGCTCACCTGCAAAATTCACTTGAAAGCCCCCTTCCATGATCAAAGGCCAGAGAATCGGAATGCCGCGTCCCATCGCGAGCCCTCCATGGCCCTGATAGGCATGAATGTCGCGCACCTCGGCGCCTAACGCAAGACCCCATCGTATCGCGTCGCCTTTGTTGCCGGGATGTCCGAAGAACGTTGCCGGCACGATCTCGGGAATGAACTGCTGCAACATCGCGGGATTGCCGGCGAAACCGCAGCAAGCTAACACAATCGCGTCGCATTGCAGATCTTCGATACTGCGATCTGGTCGGTGCACACGCACGCCGCGCACCTGACCATTGGCAGCATCGGCGAACAGCTCACCCACCAACGCCTCGGTCAGCACATCGATACCGCGCCTGTCGATCGCGCCCGACAGTGACCCCATGAGCTCCGAGCCAGTTCTGTTAGGCGAACCGTGCATGCGTTTCACTGAATGACCGGGATACAGAAAACTGTCAACCAGCGACAGGGGCACTTGCTGCGCATCGATCAGCCATTCCACCGTGGCGGCAGATTCCCGCGCCAGCGCCAGAGCGATATCCGGATCGGTCTGGCCACGGGTTTTTTTCAAAATGTCGGCAGCGAACAGCTCCGGCGAATCGACAATGCCCGCAGCCTGCTGCAGGCGCGTGCCAGCGCCCGGAATGAGTCCCGTCGACATGGCTGTTGTGCCAAGGGCACTCGCGTCGCGTTCCAGAACCATGACTTCGGCGCCCTGCTCGTGCGCTGACAAGGCCGCGGACAAACCACAGCCGCCGCCGCCCACCACGAGCACCGGCACGTGCGCCGTAAACCGCGCGGCGCCTGGTTGCAGAATTCCTGAACACTCGATGGGCTGGGACATGACCCGAGACTACCGGCCTGAATGCCTGCTCACAACGTCATTGCTCCGCCGCCCGCGTCTCGGTCGGAGCCCGCCGCAGAGCGCCCGCAGCACCGCGTCCGCTTTAGCATGTGCGTCATGATTACATCAGCCGCCCAGTCAACGAGTCCCTGCAAGGCAACTATCGATTTTATGGCCCGCAAGCATGGTCACTGGATCAACGGCCAATGGGTCGCCTCGCGCAGTGGCCAAACCTTCGATGTGCACGATCCTGCGACCGGGGGCAGGATTGCGACAGTCGCCGCGGGCGATGCGGCCGACATCGATGCCGCTGTTAGCGCCGCGCGCGCCGCCTTTGTCAGTCCCGCCTGGGCCAAGATGCCGGCTTCACAGCGCGGTCAGATTCTGTGGAAGGCGTCCGAACTAATCCTCGCGAACTTCCAGCAACTGGTCGAACTGACCATTTTCGACAACGGTATGCCGACGCCGCTCGCGCAGTACACGACCGGGCTCTTTGTGCCGGAATTCTTCCGTTACTATGCTGGTTGGCCCACCAAAATTACCGGCGACACGATTCCGGCGAATCCGCAAGGTCGGCTTACTGGCGATGTTTTTTCGTTCACCCTACGCGAACCGATTGGCGTCGTCGGGGCGATTACACCCTGGAATTCGCCGTTGGCGATGGAAATGCTGAAAATCGTTCCGGTGCTGGCCACCGGCTGCACCATCGTGCTGAAACCTGCAGAGCTAACACCACTGACCGCGATGCGGCTCATGGAATTGCTGCAGGAAGCCGGCGTGCCTGATGGCGTCGTCAATCTGGTCAACGGCACCGGTGAAACCGCGGGCGCCGCGCTCGCCGCCCATCCCGGCGTCGACAAGATTGCGTTTACCGGCTCGACGGAAGTCGGCCGCCTGATTGTCAAAGCCGCGGCCGGCAACCTCAAGAAAGTCTCGCTGGAACTCGGCGGCAAATCACCCGTCGTCGTGTTTCCCGACGCCAACCTTGACGAAGTGATCCCGGGCGCTGCGCGCGCCTGCTTTTTTCTGCAGGGACAGAACTGCATGGCAGGCACGCGCCTGTTCGTGCACCAGAAAATCCACAACCAGGTGGTCGACGGCATCGCTGCGATTGCAAAATCCTTCAAGATCGGACCTGGGATCGATCCTAACAACGATTTCGGCCCGCTGATTTCAAAACAGCAACGCGACCGCGTCAGCGGCTTCGTCGAGGCCGGTCGCAAGGAAGGCGGGGAAATCGCCTGTGGCGGTAATTCGATTGCACGTGATGGCTGGTTCTACGAACCCACGATATTTGCCAACGCACGGCCGGATCTGACGCCAGTCAAGAGCGAAATCTTCGGACCCGTGCTGTGCGTTGAGACCTTCGGCGACGACGATCTCGATGACATCGCGCGCCGGGCTAACAGCACGATCTATGGCCTGTCCGGCAGCGTCTGGACGCGCGATCTTGGCAAAGCCATGCAGATGGTGCGCAAGATCGACTCCGGCCAGGTCAGCGTCAATATGCACGCCGCGCTCGATCCGGCGATGCCCTTCGGCGGCAACAAACAGTCGGGCTGGGGTCGCGAGTTTGGCAAGGATGGCTTGGAGCTTTACCTCAAGACCAAGGGCATCAGTGTCGCGTGGTAGCTCGAGCGCGTCCTCAATTTGTTAGATAAGCATTAGGGTGCTGCAGTTGCAGAAATTCCGGGCCCAAGGTGTTTTGCCAGAAACCGGTCAATCGCTTGCACACGCAGTTTCACGTTTTCATCGGACCAGTTTGAATGTCCTTCTTCGGGGACAGTTATGAACTCGACTTGCTTACCAGCCTTCGTCAATTCAGATTTCATTTTCAAGGACTGTTCTATCGGTACGACACCATCATGGCTTCCGTGCAGGAGCAGGATAGGCGTCTTGACTGCACTGACCAGGCGTGCGGGCGATACAGCGTTCAGTTTGGCGGCGTCGGTCTCTGGGTCGCCGATCGATCGTAACCAGTACTTGTAGCCCTCGGAATTACTACCCCAGGCGGCTTGTCGCCATTGGATGAAACTGCGCAGGTCGGAAATGCCCGCCGTCGCGATCGCGCAACGATAGCGTTCTGGAGCCAGCGCCGCGCCCGCAAGCGCTGCGAAGCCGCCGAAAGATGCGCCCGCAATACAGACTCGCGCCGTATCGACCCAACCCTTGTCGATCAATTCCTGTAATCCTGAGTCGATATCGCGCTGCATAAGGCGGCCCCACTCGCCGTAACCGAGTTGTGCAAACTTCCGGCCCCAGCCGGTCGAGCCGCGGAAATTCGGCAAGAACACTGCGTAGCCACGCGACGCGAGAACCTGAACTTCGAAATCGAATGTTAGGTAGTCGCGCTGCTCTGGTCCACCATGTGGCAGCACCACGAGCGGCAGTCTCAGTGCTTCGCGTGCGCCGTGTGGCCGAATCAAATATCCCGACAGATCTAGGCCATCGACCGACTTCCAGTTGACAATTGCCGCTGTGGGAAATGCACGGCGTGCCAAAGTAGCATTCGACTCACCCAGCAACGCCACGTGCTTCTGCAGCATGTCATAGACATAGTAAGCGGGTGGCAAGCTAACGCCGTCCACACTCAGCAGCATGACCTGGCCATCTATCGAGGTATCCATCACCTTGATGCTCACCAGATCGCCAAAATACCTGGCAACGGCGCGCAAATGCGTGCTGGCCTGCGGGTCCGAAAACTCACAGGTACGGACGTGGGCAATGTAGCAACGCCAGCGAATGCGCTTGCCATCGCGAGACACGGCTGCGGACTCGAGATCGAAAGTTTGGTTTTCGACAACCGGGTCGCTGAAAGAAAAACTGGTTAGGTCCAAGAGATAGACGCCGGTCCGCTCTTTGCCATCAGGTCGGACCATCACAAAATATTTGTTGGCATCATCGGATGGCCCTATCGGCACATAATCCGGCTGACTGTCGAGCTCTTTGCGACTGACTCGCCGAAACTCCTGCCATTTGCCGCTGCCATCGCGGCGTGAATAGCCGAAATGGGCTCTAGTGGATTCGATGCGAACCACTGGGTTGCCACGTAGATCGAGCCACCAACCCGTTACACGTGGGTCTGGACTGTTAAGCGGGGACCCGTTGCCAGTTTGCACATCGACTTTGTACAAGACTGAACCATTGTCGCCACTGACATCCATGATCACGTGGCGTGGGTCGTCGTACATGAAGCTCGCGATATCGCCAAGGTCCCACGCACCCTGCGCCGCCAGCCCGCGCATGTCCGCCAGCAAACGAACCATATTCTTGCCATTGCGATCGATCGCAAATGCGCGGCTGCCGAGCTTGCCAATTGTGCGCCGCGCAATCGCGTAGTCGCCACGCTCAAGTCGGACACCTGTTCGAAACAATAGGCGTTCATCGGATTTCCAGCCTACGCCCGTAATGTGGCCTTCGGTATAACCAGCTACAATGTCCTTGCCGAACTCGACAATTGTTAGCTGCTGGGAATTCTGCAAATCGACTACCACTACACGGTCTGATGCACCCACACGCTTGATCAACGCAACATAGCGCCCGTTAGGCGACAGAGCGGCGCCGGTCAGGTCGTGGGGAGCCAGCAATTCATCTAGACTTGGCCGCTGGGCGCCGGAAATTTCAGCGCCTGCGTGACCGGCTAACAACGTGATCGCCAACATCACACAATACGCCAATTGTCGGACTTTCAAACTTGGTCGCGACACGGTTGCCTCAGCTCAGATTGCGGGCGACATGATCAACTTCGTCGCGACTGCCAAGTATTACCGGTGTGCGCTCGTGAATATTCTTCGGCTGTACGTCGAGAATGCGTTGATCTACGCCCGCGAGCGCCTTGCCCCCCGCCTGTTCCATCAGCATCGCCATCGGGTTGGCCTCGTACATCAGGCGTAGTTTTCCAGCTGGCGCCTTCTGCGTCGGCGGATACATGAATACGCCACCCTTCAGAAGGATGCGGTGTACGTCGGCGACCATGGAGCCTACGTAGCGCGAGGAGTAGCCGGATTCCTGCGCCCAGTCGAGATACTTCTGGTAGCCCACGGGGAAACTGCGGCGATTGCCCTCGTTGACCGAATAGCTTTTGTTAGCTGCGGGTGTCTGGATGCCGCGTTCCACCAGCATGAAAGCGCCAACCGCCGGGTCCAACACGAACATGTCGACGCCGTGACCAACGGTCAGCACAAAAATAGTGGACGACCCATAGAGCACATAGCCGGCGGCCACCTGCTGTGAGCCGGCCTGCAGCAATGCACTCTGTGCGTCGGTAGTCCGCCGATCATGCTTGAGAATACTGAAGATCGTGCCCACGCCGCCGCAGACATCAAGATTGGATGAACCATCGAGTGGATCGAACAACACGCAATAGCGACGCTCGGCCGACAGATCGTTGCGAATGATCAGCGGTTCCTCGTTTTCCTCAGAAGCCACGATCGCGACACCCTCGCGACCTTCCAGCAGGCGCAGCAGTACATTGTTCGAAATCACGTCGAGCTTTTGTTGCTGCTCGCCCTGAACATTGCCGGATCCAGTGTCACCCAGAACATTTTCCAGACGCGCGCAGCGCACCTTGGAACTGATGATCTTTGCCGAGATCGACAGCGCTGACAGGATCCAGGACAAGGTTCCGGTGGATCCAGGAATCTTCAGCTGTTCCTGAAGAATGTGGCTTTGCAGAGTGACAATCGGCCGATCGTGATCGGCGCTATGCCGGGTGTTGTTTTGCATGAGCACTATTTTATCGACTGGGCGCGCTGCGGGTGCGGCGTAAAGCACTCTTTTGGAACAGCAGGGACCTGAACTTGCCCATAAACAGTGCGCAGAATCGCGACCGACAGCCGGAATGGCTCATAAACCCGCCTGATTGCCATGGCATGGAACCTGCAAAGGTGTCCCCGACGTACGGACTTCGACAGGAGATCTCTGGTGAAACTGCTGCTTACTCTCTTCGCGCTTCTGGCGGCCAACTTCGCTGTTGCGGCAGACGCGCCTGTTCCTAACAAGGGCGACACCGCCTGGGTACTGATTTCGACGGTGCTGGTCATTTTGATGACCATCCCCGGCCTGGCACTCTTCTATGGCGGCATGGTGCGCAGCAAGAACGTCCTGTCGGTCCTCATGCAAGTGTTTGTGACCTTCTGCCTGGTCACTGTTCTCTGGGCGCTTTACGGCTACAGTCTCGCGTTTACGCAAGGCAACGATTTCCTGGGCGGCACCAGTCGCCTGTTTCTGGCGGGCATGACACCGGACTCGGTCGCAGCGACCTTCAGCAAAGGCGTGGTCATTCCTGAGTTTGCCTACTTCGTTTTCCAGCTTACGTTTGCGGCGATCACCCCCTGTCTGATCGTCGGCGCGTTTGCCGAGCGCGTTAAGTTCTCGGCACTTCTGGTTTTCATGGTGATCTGGTTCACCCTGGCGTATCTGCCGGTGGCGCATATGGTCTGGTTCTGGGCCGGTCCTGATGCGTACACGGATGCAGCCGCCGCGGAAGCAGCGGGCAAGACCGCTGGATTCCTGTTTCAGAAAGGCGCGCTCGATTTTGCCGGCGGCACAGTCGTGCACATCAACGCGGGTATCGCGGGTCTGGTTGGCGCCATGGTGATCGGCAAGCGAGTCGGCTACGGCCAATCCGCCATGCCACCCCACAGTCTGCCAATGGTCATGATCGGCGCCTCATTGCTGTGGGTCGGCTGGTTCGGATTCAACGTCGGCTCCAACCTCGAAGCCACGGGTTTTGCGGGTCTGGTCTTTGCCAACACCGTCCTTGCGACGGCGGCCGCCGCGCTGTCCTGGATGTTAGGCGAATGGATTTCCCGCGGCTCGCCCACAATGTTAGGTGCGGCCTCAGGCGCAGTTGCGGGTCTGGTCGCCATCACACCCGCTTGCGGCTTTGTCGGCCCGATGGGATCGCTGATCATCGGTCTGCTCGCCGGGCTGGTCTGTCTGTGGGCCTGCGCCAGCCTCAAGCGCATGATTGGCTATGACGACTCGCTGGACGTTTTCGGCGTGCACTGCATCGGCGGCATTCTCGGAGCTTTGCTCACCGGCGTGTTCGTGTCACCCGCGTTAGGCGGAACAGGCGTGTATGACTACGTGGCAAATGCTGCCAGCTTCGACAGCATCGGCGCGCAGCTAGTGCGTCAAGCCTGGGCTGTTGGCACCACGCTGGTCTGGTCTGGTGTGGTTGCTTTCATCGCCTTCAAACTGGTTGATCTGATCATCGGACTCAGAGTTCCGGAAGACGAAGAGCGCCAGGGCCTCGACACCACGACCCATGGCGAACGCGCGTACAACGATTGATGAAACGCGATCTACGCCCCCTCGTACGATCGCTATCCGTCGGGCAACTGCCCGGGACGAATGCCTCGTCCCGGGCCTTTGTCGCCTACTGCGCGACGCAATCGATGACGGCGCGTCGATCGGCTTTCTGGCGCTGTTAGGCGAATCCACCGGGCTGCGTTTTTGGCGCGGCGTATTTGCGGATCTGGACCGTGACACCTTGCTCTGGGTAGCGCAGAGCGGGCAGCAAATCGTCGGCACCGTTCAACTGGCTCTCTGCCACAAGGAAAACGGTCGGCATCGCGCCGAGGTTCAAAAGCTGCTGGTGTTACGCACACACCGCAACAATCGACGTTTGCTTTATCTCGACACGATTGCCGGGTCGGCTGCAGAGACTGTGTATCAGCACCTGGGTTGGAGTAAATCCGGTGAGATCCCTGATTATGCTGCTATGCCGAATGGCGAAATTCGCGCCACCGCGATCTACTTTAAGAAAGTCTGAATTCGCAGCGATCATTGCATCCTGACAATCGGCTTGATCGCGCGCAGTTGCTAATTTCAAACCCGGTTCAAACAGCTCGGATGCTAGTGGACTGTAACAACTAAAACGATAGTATGCTCGGGCTCATGAGCAGCACAATCAATTTGTCTAGAATGGAACTTCAAGAACTCACTAACAGGGC
>JAYVJR010000143.1:0-2894 GCA_043769085.1 Gammaproteobacteria bacterium | reverse complement strand
TTTCAATCACACCTACAACTTCTCGCCGATCGCGGGCCCCGGCATCCGCAACCAGGCGGGCGGTGGCACGGCTTTCCTGTCGGGAAATAGCAGTTCCAGCAATTTCTCCGGTCGCGCGGGGTTCCAGTTCGATCTGAGCGACGACATGATGGGTTATGTGACCTACGCCAAGGGTTACAAAGGACCGGCATTCAACGTGTTTTTCAACATGACGGCTAACAATGCGCAGGTACTGGCCGCGGAGACCGGCAATTCCACGGAAGTCGGCCTGAAGTCTACGTTGTTCGATGGCCGCATGGTGCTCAACACGGCGGCGTTCTATGCCCGCTACCACAACTTCCAGGCTAACAACTTCCTGTTCCTGAATGGCACGCTGATCACGACGCTGACCAATGCCGGCGATGTCACCTCCGGTGGCGTCGAAGTGGAAATGCAGGCCAAGCCCACCGACCGGCTGTCCGTGTCGGCGGGTATCACCTACAACGAGGCGCGAATTGACCAGTTCTTCACGCCGGCAGGTTCGAATCCGACGGTGAGGAATGGCACGGCGCTGCCGCTGGCGCCGAAGTACAAGGGCTCGGCCAGTATCGAGTACAGCTTTCCTGTGGGCGGCTTCGAGCTGGTCCCGAATCTGTCCATTTCCTACCAGGACGAATCGTTCGCCGATCTGAACGAGCCGGCGGCGTTGCGTATCCCTGGCTATACGACCACCGACCTGATCGTCACGCTGCGCGATGCCGACAACAAGTTCCGGGTGTCGCTCATTGGCCGCAATCTGGGCGACCAGAGTTACAGCGTGCTGCGCACGGGTGGTGGCCCGGGTGGCGCGCCGCGTCTGCAGATTCCGCGTGACGCCGACCGCTATTTCGGTATCCAGGCGCGGTACAACTTCGGCGCCAAATAGACGACACTGCGATCGTGCTTCGGCCGATCGATACGACGATCAGTTGGCTTGCCGCCATCAACGCCCCCATCTCAAGGTGGGGACGTTCGTTGGCGGCCATTTTGTTAGCCGTCATGCTGGCGGTGGCGCTGGCGCAAATTCTGCTTCGGGCTGTTTTCAATTATACGCTCGACTGGGGCGAAGACATCGCGCGCATGGCGCTGGTGTGGTCGGTGCTGCTTACCGCGCCGATCGGCTACCGCAGCGGCAGTCACGTTGCGATCGGTGCTTTCGCCGAATCTCTGCCGCCTCGGTTGCTGTACTGGACCGCCGTGCTGATCAATCTTCTGGTGGGGTGGATCTGCGTGATGCTGCTTGTTGAGAGTCGCGAGCTGGTATTACGCGGACTGACTATTACCGCAGCGACAGTACCCATCCAGATGGTCTGGGTATATTCGGTCGTGCCCGTGGTCTTCATTGCGCTGATTGCGGTCAGCATGGAAGTTTCGCTGCGCCTGCTGCGCGCCTTGCTGACCGGTCGGTTTGATCTGCTGTTGTCGGGTGTCGTACCCGTCATCGACGCGGACTGACATGTCAATCGCTTTCTTCTGGTTCTTTGTATTGCTGCTGGCGCTCGGCGCTCCGGTGGTGTTTGCGTTGCTGATCGGCCCGGGCCTGTCCCTCGTGCTGGATGGCGAGAGCCGTTATTTCGCCGCATTGCTGGCAAGGTTCTACAACGGCATCGACAGTTTTCCCTTGTTAGCCGTGCCATTTTTCATCCTCGCCGGCGAGCTGATGAATTCCGGTGGAATTACCGCCGCAATCGTCCGGTTTGCGCAGTCGCTGGTCGGGCATCTGCGCGGCGGCCTGGCGCAGGTCAATATCCTGTCGTCCATGCTGTTCTCGGGAATTTCCGGTTCGGCGGTGGCTGATGCTTCCGCCATCGGCAAAATGATGATCCCGTCCATGGTCCGCAGCGGCTATTCGAGACCGTTCGCGGCCGCGGTAACGGCCGCCGCTGCTGTGGTTGGCCCCATTATTCCGCCGTCCGGGATCATGGTGTTGTACGGCTTTGTGATGAACGTTTCAATTGGCGCCCTGTTCGCGGCGGGCATTATTCCCGGGCTGATGATCGGCATCGGTCTGATGGGGGCAACGCGACTGCTTGCCACCAGATACAAATTGCCAGCCTCAATGCCGAAAGCGACCTGGCGCGAGCGCGGCGTGTCGCTGCGCGGCGCGTATCTGGCCCTGTTGATGCCGGTGATTTTGTTAGGCGGCATGTTGACGGGCATATTTACGGCGACCGAAGCGGCAGCGGTAGCAGTCGGATACGCGTTGCTGGTCACAAAATTTGTACTGCGCACTGTGGATGGCGTGGAGATGCGGCGCATTTTTGTTGCGACGGTGCAGCAGTCGGGCGTCATCCTGCTCATGGTTGGCGCGGCCGTGACCCTGGGCTGGTTGGTCACGGTCTCTGGCATGGCGAACGCCATCGCCACCAGCATGTTGTCCGTTACCGATAACATTTATCTGCTGCTTTTGCTGGTCAACCTGCTGTTGTTTGCGGTCGGCATGTTCCTGGATGCGGGCCCGGCGATTCTGATCCTGGGTCCGGTGCTGGCGCCGATATTCACAGGCATGGGCGTACATCCGGTGCATTTTGCGCTGGTCATGTGTGTAAACCTCAGTGTCGGACTTGCAACACCGCCGATGGGATTGGTGCTGTTCGTTGCTTCCTCGGTATCGGGCGAACGCATAGAGAAGATTGTCAGGGCGATTCTGCCGTTCCTGGTGGTCGAGATTCTCGTGATCATGCTGATAACCTATTTTCCGGTTCTGACCCTCATAGTGCCGCGCCTGTTAGGTTTGGTGTGACGCGGTCATGACTAACCTGACTTGGACGCGGATCGCGCTCGCTGTCATTGTTGTCGCCTGTATCGCCGGCGTGATCAGCTCCAGCGCCAAGCAGGCGGAATACACCATTCGCATCGCCTTCCTGGCGTCCCAG
>JAYVJR010000142.1:0-10885 GCA_043769085.1 Gammaproteobacteria bacterium | reverse complement strand
TCGTAACCACGCTCCATCATCCAGTCGAAGGTCTTGCCCGCATTGAAGATTGCCAGTTTCGCGAGATCACGATCAATCGTGCCCTTGCTGATGCGCAGTGCTTCTTCGTAATGGCGCTCGGGTGAATCTTCAATGCCCTTTTCGGCCTGCAGGCGCGTGCCGGCGGCGCTCAGCTGCCCGTAGCCGACCAGCAGCGTCCCACCGACCGTAAGTGCTGCGTCGATCAGCAGCACGCGCGCGCTGCGCCGTGCGGCAAATCCTGCAGTCGCGAGCCCGCAGGTGCCGGCGCCCATGATCACGACATCCCAGGTTTCCTGCATCAAGGGCTGAGTCACGCGCGCACTCCGTCAGCCGGGTCTGGCACCCTGTCCACCGCCCGCGCCGCAACGACAAACATCGCCATGGCAAACAGCAGCGCAGGCACTATGACGAACGCGATGGAGCGCCCAACCTGAGCGGGATCCCTGAACACGCGCTCTGTTAGCAAGGCAATCAGCAAAGGTCCGGTCACCGCGCCGATGACCGTATTGAACAGGCCCGTCAGCGCGACACCGAGACCCCGCATGGGCGCCGGCCACTGCGACTGCAGAGTCGTAATCACACACAGCCCAATGAGCGGATAGATCGCGCTGCTCGACGCCACGATCAAAGCTGCCACCTTGCCGTCGGACGCCAGCACCGCAAGCCCCGAGGGAATCGCTAACAGTGTGACGCCCGCAACCAGCAACAACCGACCCTGATCACCGTAGCGCCTGACCAGCGGATCGATGAACATGCTGCCGAGCAATGGCCCCGCCGCGGCAAAAATGACCGCCAGGGGCCCAAGGATCTGCGCGAGCTGCGCCGGGCCCAGGCCGAATACCCGGCCCAGCATCGCCGGCGACCAGGCCGCCGCGCCGTAGGCCGCCGTAAAACAGCTTGCGAAGCCCAGGTAAAGCGGCACGAAGAAGCGCCGGCGATCAATCAGATAGTGCAGCGTCTCACGTCCCTGCGCTAACAAAGTTGGCGCCTTGCTGCGGTGTGCGCGTGGAGCTTCACGGCAGGTGAACAGCGCCAGCACCAGCACCAGGCCACTCGCGCCGCACAACATGAAGGTGACCCGCCATGGCGCGATGTCCGTCGGCAGCCCAAAGCCATCGAAGCGATGCGCCGCCGCCGCGGCGATCACCAGGCCGGTCAGTGTGATCGCGATGCCGTTCGCAATCGCCTGCCCAGTCATGTAAAGCCCCATCGGCCGGCCGCGGCGATCCGCCGCAAAGAGATCAGCAATGAGCGACACTGCGGCCGGCGCCAGGGCAGCTTCGCCCAGGCCCACGATTACGCGCGCGGCGAACAACTCGCCGAAATTGCGCGCCAGACCCGCTGCGAAGGTCGCCAGACTCCAGATCACGATGCCAACAATGATCAGGTTGCGGCGGCTGTATCGATCAGCCACGGCACCTAACGCAACGCCACCGAATGCATAGATGAGGCCGAACGCAAGGCCCTGCAGAAGACCGATCTGCACGTCGTTGAGCTTGAGATCGCTGCGCAATGGATCGACGACGAGATTGAGAATTCCGCGATCGATGACCGACAGCAGCGACGCAACGCACAGCAGCGCGACAAACCACCAGGCGCGCGCCGGGCTGATCACTCAGAGCATCCCCAGCAATCGTGCGCGGCTGCGAATGTACTCACCGAGCCAATCGAGGTTGCGAAAACGCAGGGTGCCGCGCCCGACCGCCACCGAACTGTGCGCCATACCGGCGATCAGTCGAAATGCCTTGGCCATCAGGAACAGTTCGCCATGGCGCACCTCGGCCTTCGTGAAAGGCCGCACGGTCTGGTAGCCGCGCTCGAACGCCTCTCCATAGGCGGGCGAGAAACCGTAGAACAAGTTGCCCCATACGAAGTTTTTGACATCCTGCATCAGGAACTCTTCGCCTGCGGCATCGAAGTCGAGCAAGGTGATGCGGCCATCGTCATCCACATGGACATTGCTCGGATGAAAGTCGCGATGGCCTACGCCCAGCGGAACGTCCTCTGCTTGCAGGGCACGCAGGCGCTCGACCAGCCGCGGCGCCAAAGCTGCAAAGTCGCGGGCATCATCCGGCCGGTCATAGAGAAATTCGAGCAGCGGCGGCACGTTGACCATGAAGCTAACAGCATCGTCGGTCTTGAACGCATGACCCCGGCTGTACTCCAGTCCTAACAGGTGCATCTCGGCAAACACCGCGCCAATGCGCTCGGCGGTTTTTTCATTGAGTACATCGCCGAATTTGCGGCCGGGCGCCCAGTCGTACAACGCCACCGCGCGCTCGCCTTCCGGCGAATTGACCTTGAAATAGAGACTGCCGTCGCGCGTACGCAGCGGCGTCGACGCCGGAAATTTCCGGCTGCGCAGAAAATCGAGAAAATTGAGTTCATAGCCGACCGCATCGACTTCACGCCAGCTGCGCCGCCAGACCCGCAGCGCGTGCTTGGCGTTTTCGTCCTTGATCAGATAGACATCGTTCATGCCGCGGTAAAGCAAAAAACCGTCGACCGCGCCCTTCATGTCGTAGCGTCGGGAGACTTCCGCCGCCAGCCATTCCGGATGCAACACCGAATGCGAAACGCGCGCCTCGCGCAAAGCGGTCGATGACATGGCTTGCTGTGGTCCATTTGCTGGTGAGGAGCCAGCAATTCAGCCAGTTACCTCAGGCACAAGCCAGCAGAGCACCCTATGCGCCCAGCCTGTGGTTACTTTGCCGTACCGACTGCCGACTGGCGCCATCGCCAGGGACGCGGGACTCAGGTACTGTTAGCTGCAGGCAAGGCATTTCGGGGGAGTCTTCATGTTGTTATCGCGTCGACGGATGCTGGCACTGGTTGGCGCCATGCTCGCTCCGGTAGTGGGTGCCGGGTCCGAATCGATAATCCGTCTGACGACGGCCAGCGGCAGGCAATCATCGGTGAGCGTCTGGCACAGCCGCGGCCGTTCACGCGGCACGATTCTGTTTTCGCATGGCGCGGCATCCTCGCCTAACAAATACCGGGACCTGGTCGACGCATGGACACGGGCTGGCTACGAGGTTTGGGCTCCGCTGCACGTCGACTCCATTGAGCACCCCGAGACTGCCCGCTATACCGGCTTCGCCAGCTGGACGGCGCGCATCGAGGACATGCGCGCGCTGGCGATGCATGTCGCGGCCAGGAAAGTTATCGCTGCCGGGCACAGCTATGGCGCGCTCGTCGCCCTGACCATCGGTGGCGTAAACGCCGAGCAACCCGCAGGCGTGGCCGGTCCCCTGCGCATTGGCAAAGTGCAGGCGGTGATCGCATTTTCGCCGCCCGCACCCGTTCCCGGCCTGATCACCGCTGAAGGCTATAAAACGCTGGCCGTGCCCGCGCTGATACAAACCGGCGATCGTGACAACCCGCCCGGCACGCCCGCGGACGGCTGGAATCTGCACTTGATCCCCTATCAATCCGCCGCAGCCGGGGGACATCGCTATGCGCTCGTGTTAGCGGGCGTCGACCACTATTTTGGCGGTGGCATCTGCAAATTCGATGTGCCGGGCCCGGCCCAGACCGCACAGCTGCACACCGCCGCCGAGATTTCCACCATCTTTCTCGACGCCTACGGCGCCAACCAGTCCCGAGCCCGCAAAGCGTTGACAGCGCGGCTGAGCGACACGGGGACTGTAATTCTGCGAACCAAATGAAGCGCGCCAATCGCGTCGCTGCGCAGCGTCGCCTAACAACGATACCCTGGCTGCTCATCGGCCTTGGTGCGCTACAGGACGGTCGGGCGACCGACAAATTGACCTACCATGTCGACCGCGCGCGTAGCGGCTGGAATTCCCGCGAATCGGTCCTGACGCCGGCGAACGTTGCCGGCCCGCGGTTTGCGCTGCAATGGTCAACGCCGCCGCTGGATTCTTTTGCCGCGACGCCAGCGCGGCTGTTTGCGACACCGCTGTACGTCTCCAGCGTCGACGTGACGGTGGCCGGATCGAAAGGACAACGCCTGTCGGTTATCTACGCCGCCAGCGCGACCGGGTTCGTCTATGCGATCAACGCCCGGAAACGCGGCGGTGTGCCCGCCGGCACGCAACTCTGGCGCCGCCAGCTAACAACTCAGCCCTGCCGGCGCGGCAGCCTCGGGATACTCGGCACGCCGGTCATCGATCTACGGCTGCAACGCCTCTATGTCAGTTTTTGCGACGACCAGGATCTCTGGCAGGCCGCAGCGCTCGACCTGCGCGACGGCCAGATGATTGTCGGCTGGCCGGTACGCCTGGATGCCGGGACCATCAACGCGCCCGGCATCAATCGCAATGGCACCAATCGCTTCCCGTCGACTTTCGCGCATATCCAGCGCTCGGCTCTCAACCTCAGCCCCGACGGCTCGCGCCTCTATGTGTCCTTCGGCGGCGAACCCACCAGTGGCTGGCTGTTAGCCCTGGATACAATACAGTCGCGCGTCGCATCGGCTTTTTCCGCGACGCGGAAAACCGAGGAAGGCGTCGGCGGCATGTGGGCCGCGGGCGGACCCGCCGTCGATGGCCGCGGCCACGTCTACACGTCCACGGGCAGCAGCGTGCTCAATACGCTCGCTGACATGGGAGTTGCCGGCGTATTTCCGGACAGCCCCGGCAACTGGGGGCAGTCCGTCATCGAGCTGACGGATTTCCGCGGCACGGGCCTGGCGCTGGCTGGCACCTACACGCCATTCAACTATTGCCAGGCGGGCTCGCGCGACATGGACCTGGGCGCCAGCAGCCCGACGCTGGTTGACCTGGCTGCTAACATGAGTTCCACGCCGCATCTGTTGGCACTCGGCGGAGCGAAGCAGGGCAACGCCTACCTGCTTGATCGCGAGCACCTGCCGGGTAACCTGATACAGCGCCAGCCCTGCAGCGACAATGCCGCCAGCGACCGATCTTTGTTAGCACCCGAGCCACAACCCCAATTCGGCGGGCGTGGTCCACTCAACATCTTCGGGCCCTATACCGAACGCGACGGCATGGGCGACCAGGCACGCAGTCGCTCCACGCTCGCCCATTTTCGTAACGCCGCTGGAATCGACTATCTGTTTGCCACGGGCAGTGCCAAAACGGGCGCCGCGCAGAATGTCAGCGCCGCGCCAGGCCTTGTCAGGTTGCAGATCATGTCGCGCCCGGAGCAGCCGTCCTACCTGCGACTCGACCGTGCGCATGCCAGCCTGGTGCTGCAAAACCCGGGTTCGCCCATCGTCAGCAGCCATGGCACGCGCAATGCAATCGTCTGGATTCTGGACATCAACAAGCCGCGCTCTGCGTCACTGTACGGACTCGATCCGCCGCAACCGGTGCTGTACGCGGTGGATGCCGAGTCGATGCGGTTGCTTTGGCGCAGCGGGCCGGGCGAACTGTTGCCGAGCGGCAAGTACAATGAAGCCACCGTCGCGGACGGCTTGGTGATCGTCGGCACGGACCGCATTCAGGTGTTTGGCCTTGGCTCCGCAGGCGGTTCGCAAGCGAGCACGTCTCGCGCGACGCTGTCGCCCGGCCCAGCCACAACCGTAACCGCGGTTGTTCCTGCCGTCGGCGCTGCAGACCTCGCCGATGGCGCCCGCCTGTATGGCGAGCGCTGCCGCGCCTGCCACGAGTCCAATCAGTCGGGCATTCCCGCCGTCGAGAAACTTTACAACCTGAAATCCGACGCTATGGTCGAGAAGTTGTTGTTAGGCTCAATGCAGACGCAGGCGCTGGGACTAACGGAGCGGCAGATCGGGCAGATTGCCCTGTACCTCGCCGGGGTCCGCGCTGATACCCCGCGCTGACACCCTGTACTAACACTGAGAATGCCACGTGCCATGAAAACAGACTCCGAATTCCGCCGCGGCTGGCGGGTGGTAGTCGCCGGACTGGTCGGCGTCGCCTGTGGCGCCTCGCCCGTGCCCTACACGCTGATCGGTCAATTGATCGGTCCAATGCACACGGAGCTCGGCTGGTCGGTCGGCGATATCAGCCTGGCGATCACATTGTTCGGTCTTGCCGCGTCGTTCATGGCGCCTTTTGTGGGCTCACTCACGGATCGCATCGGCCTGCGGCCCGTCGCGTTAGGTTCGTTGCTCGCCTTCGGCCTCGCGTTTGCCAGCCTGGGGCTGACACCCGCCTCCGTCGGCGCCTGGTGGCTCGCCTGGTTGCTCGCGGGATTGGTCTCGGTCGGGTCCGGCCCGCTGACCTGGTCGCGCGGCGTGAACCTGTGGTTTTTTCGCCAGCGCGGACTCGCGCTCGGCGTCACCTTGCTAGGCACCAGCCTGACCGGCGTCGCGGTGCCTTTGTTCGCAGGTCGCGCCATTGATGCCTGGGGCTGGCGTGCGTCGTTGCCGTTGTTAGCCCTGCTGCCACTGATTATCGCGCTGCCGGTGGTCTGGCTGCTGTTTCGCGAACCGCGACCGGAAGAACGACCTGCGCAAATTGGCGGCGCACAAGGACTGACCGGCGCCACGCGCGCTGAGGCGCTCGGCGACTATCGATTCTGGCTGATCTTCGCGTCCGTACTTTTTATTGCGCTGGCTTACGGCGGTATCAACGTGCACCTGCAGCAACTGCTGGAACTACAGGGTTTTGACCGCATGACCGCGCGCGGCGTAGTCAGCAGCCTCGCGGTGGCTATTTTGTTAGGACGGGTCTGTACCGGATTTCTTCTGGATCGGATCTGGGCGCCGCTGGTAGCTCTGCCTGTCCTGTGCGCGCCGGCGATCGCCTGCTGGCTGTTGTCGGGAAATTCCCTGACCCTGCCGCTCGCCTATCTGTGCGCAGGCATCGTGGGCCTGGCCGCCGGCGCCGAAACCGACCTCATCGCCTATCTGGCCAGCCGCTATTTTGGCATGGCGCACTACGGAAAAATTTATGGGCTGCTCCTTGTGCCATTTGGCGTGGCCGCCGCGTTGTCACCCGCACTCTATGGCTGGAGTCGCGACGCGACCGGCACCTATGGTCTCGCGCTAAGCGTCGCAACCGGGTTATTTTTGTCAGGCGGCGGAATGTTGCTGGCGCTCGGCAGATACCCTGCGTTCACGATGCCCGCCGCCGGGGCTGCTTTTGTTAGCTCTCCAGAAAAGCGTTGATGGCGTCGACGCGCTCGGCCAGTGTCGAGCTGCGCAGCCAGAGTTTTTTGTCAGCATGCGGCACCAGCGCTGCGGCATCATCCAGGTACATGCTGAGCGGGTCGCGCTCCGAGGCCATGATCATCACCGGGCATTTCAGTTGCGGCAGCAGCGGCCGCAAGTCCTGCATGAAAGCCGCGCGATACGCGATATGGTAGGTCCCTAGCGCTTTCAGGACATCGGTGACACCGAGATGCAACTGCGCCGACGACGCCACGGCGTTGGCGAGCCGGTTGGCAGGCTGACGGTCAAAGTACGGCCAAAAGAGCGACTGATCGCGCACAAAGTTCCAAGCCCAGGAAAGATGCCCACCGTGATCGTCCGGCGTGACTTTGGGCGCATAGTTCGCCAGCAATCGTTGCCGGAAATCTTCCGCGAACAGCGGAATCCCATCAAGCACCAGGCGCCGCACGCGCAGCGGGTGCGCGATCGCCAGCTGAACGCCGATTTGCGCGCCAGTGTGGGCACCGTAGTAGTCCACTTTGTCGATGCCTAACGAATCCATGATGCGCACCGCGCAATCCACGTAGTACGGCATCTCCAGCGTGTCGCTGGCGGGCGGCGCCGAATCGCCATTGCCCAGCATGTCGGGTGCAAATGCAAACCGTTGTTTGGCCAGCGACAGCAACAACGGTTCAAAGGCGCGCGAGGACCCCGGCCCCGCATGCGCCAGATACAAAGGCAGGCGCGCACGGCTGTCAGGTGTTCCGGAGTATCGATAGTGCACCAGGCCCTCGGCGAGCCGCAGAAATGCCCGATCGACCACGCCCGCCGCCTGCGGCAGTGGCGTGGGTTTCGAATCCCTGGCACCTGCTCTCACCGCGCCCCCTGCGGCCACTGCGGCGCCCAGTGCAAACACGTCGCGACGTGAAGTCTTGTTGTCATTCATCCGAACACTCCCATTAGCCACCGGACGCAATAATTCGATCAAAAAAAGCCAGCGCGTTAGGCGCACTGGCGGCGCCGCATTCCAGCGGCATCATGTGGCCGCAATTGGCGACCACTGCCAGTGTCTTGTCCGCCGACCCTAACAGTTCGAGGCCGCGACGACCCATGGTCTCGAGCGGCAATTCATGGTCGTGATCCGACCACAGCAACAGGGTCGGTACCTTCATGCGCCGGAGATCGTCGACTGTCTTGTCGAATTCCGTCATTGGATTACCCTTGACGGTTGCCGGCGGCATGCGCTGGGCGCGGTTGTTGAGGTCCGCCCATTCCTGCGCCATCTCGCCCGTGACTTTGGCGCGCTCATGGAAATTCATCAGCAGGACCTGGCGCCAGAATTCCCGCGGTTTATAGCCCTTCAGCCAGGGATCAATCGACAGCAGGAATCGAAACGTGCGCGTGCGTTCACCGGCAGCCGGATTGAAAGCGCCGACCGCGATGTTAGCCAGCAGCAGACCGCGCACCTGCTCGGGGTGATCCGCAGCATAGGCGGCTCCTGAGGCACCGGCACTTGATGTTGCCACGAGGAAGAACCTGTCCACACCAAGCTGCTGTGTCAGCGCGGCGATGATCCGCATTTCCTGTTCGGTCCCCGTGCGCCCGGCCGGCGCGGGGCCCGACAGCCCCTGGCGCGGGCGATCAAAGCGAATGACTCGATACTTGCCGGTCATTTTCGTGGCCCAAACATTCCACATGCGCAGGCTGCCAAAAGATCCGTGCACCAGAACAATGACGGGACCGCTGCCCTGATCGACGTAGTGAACGGTTTCGCCATCAATGTCCGTGTACCTTGATTCCGGCAGTGCGTAATGGGTCCGCATTGTTGCGTCGTCGGGCGTCAACCATCCGGCGCGCGCGGCGTAGAACACCAGAGCGACTGCGACCAGCACCACCACGATCGTGCCGGCAAGGCGCAGGAGAAATCTCTTCATGAGGACTGTCCTGGTGCGATGTTCGACTTACGCGCGCGCCTGATCAAATCCTGAAAAGCTGCTGGCCGTTGTCAGCAACCAGTCGGTCACGGGTCGTCTGCGGAATTTCAGTCCGTTTATCCAACTCCTGGCGAAAGAAAATTGTATCCGCGATGTCACTGGGATGACCGTAATCGCTGCCGAGCATCAGACGTTGATCGCCAGTGTATTGGATGATGTGCGGGAGGTCTTCATGGAGTTCGCAAGTCAGGAAAAAGTTGTGTTCGTCGAGCTTCTCGCGCACCAAGGTCATCAAGTCCTTGGGCTTGAGCCGCACGTGCAGCGCCGTTTGTACCGCCGGGAACACCCAGGTGCAGCCCGACTCAAAAAACCCAAAGCGCAATTTGGGAAACTGGCTCGGCAGCTGGCTGTTGAGCAGGGTCGTGAACGCAAAATAGTTCGGGCTGTCGGAATTGAAGCGATTGAATTTCGCGCCATCCCGCTGCGCGATCGATTCGACCGCCGGGCTGCCATGACCGATGTGAACGCAGATGGGCCAATCGAGCTCCATCGCCTTGGCGTACACTGGATCGAAATCCGCATGATCGAGAAATTTGTCGCCTTCGATACCGCGGAACAACACACCGACCGCGCCGTTGTCCCGAGCCCAGGCCATGTCCTTGACCGTCTCGGTCGGATTTTTCAGCGATGGTACGAATACCCAGCGTAAACGACCCTGCGCTGCCTTGCAGCGCTCGGCAATCCAGCGATTGTAGGCACGCGTAAGCGCCAGCTCCGCTGGTCGACACGCGCAACGGATATTAAGGAACAGGCTGGAAAAAATAACCTGAACATCGACTTTTTGCCGGTCCATGTCGGCAAGCCGCGGTGTCAGGTTATCCAGCGTGATGGCATCGGCGGTAAATTCGCCTTTGGAATAACCAGCGATCGCGGCTGCATCGTGCTTGCCGTAGAGATAGTTGTCTATGACCCAGTACTCGGCGGTCTTCGGTCCGGAGAAATGCGCCTGGATCGTTGCGCCACTCTCCTTGCGCAAGATCGACGGACGAAACCCCCGCTCACTTTGGGCCAGGTAGTCCCACACGGACGCAGGCTCGACCACATGCGTATCGACGTCGATCACTTTCATCGCCACTCTCCCAGGGCCTGTTCAGCTCCAACCAGACGCCGTGGATATTGCTGCAATCCGTCAATCCGGGACAGAGGACCTGTTGCCCCATGTGCCAATAGTGGAATACGGCACGAAAACCACTTGGCACGCAACCGGGTGCACATCCTATGATCCGCCGCAATCATGAGTATCTATGGACTCTACTCCGGCACTGACGGCCAATCCCACCTGGTCCAATTGGAAATTGTCGGCAGCGGCCCGCCGCTCATGGAACTCCTACCCTGCCAGGGCTGGCGTCCTTTCCAATCCGACCCCGGCGCTGTGCAGGCGCGTCATCCGACGCCGGTAACCGGCATGACAGTCATGCTCAGCGGCTGCATGGAAATTGATGTCGGCGGTGGCTCGTTGCCCAACGTTGCGCTGATACCGGGCGACATGCTGCTGGTGCTGGACACCCGCGGCGAAGGTCACTCCACCGCGATCAAGGGCCCGGACCGGCTGCGAGTCGCGGGTGTGAGTTTTTCCGCCGGCGACTGGCCCGCTATCGCCCGGCATTTTTCGGGTTGGCCCGATAATCTGTTAGCACCCTAGCAGGCCGTTGAAAAAGGCTGCATTTGGTGCAAAATATAGCTAACAGAGTCAGGTGACGGGGAATCGGCATGCGCGGAGCGGATGTTGAGCAAGGTTTGCTGTTCAGTGTGGTGAGTTTGGAGTCGCGAGTGCCCGCGGATCACCCGCTGCGCAAGATTCGCCCGCTTTTCGATGAGACGCTGG
>JAYVJR010000141.1:0-3194 GCA_043769085.1 Gammaproteobacteria bacterium | reverse complement strand
CTTTCTAATTCCTGCGGCGCCGTTTCAACTTCGGAAAGTTCTACCCGATGGCAGTGGTCAAATCAAGTCATCACTAGTTCTGGCTGTCCACAATCGAAGAACCCTGTTGCAGGGCGAGTTAGACGCAACTGTCGCGCATGTCACAAACGCGCTGAAAGGTTCAGTATTCGGCCCTAAGCTTGTCGTTGCACTTGAACTCTATGCGGCGCACTTCTCGGAGCAACAGGCGAGAGTGCGTTTCCTGATGTTGGTCATTGCCCTGGAGTCACTGGCCAGTTCAAGCCAGAAGCACGCTGCCGCCATCGCGCTGCTGCGTAAGCGTGTGCTCTTGGCCGTCGTAGATTTTTGCTTTGAAGAGCGCGATGATGGCGTCCGCTACAAACGAAGCGGACGCCCTGGAGAGCGCAGTGATGAATGAAGAAGCGAGCGAAGCAAGAGTGCGAAGAGCAGTGCGTCGAAGCTACACCGACGAGCAAAGACTGAAGGTGGTCACGGAGTGCCTGAAACGCGGAGCGTCTGTGTCGGGGGTTTCGCTGCGCCACGGGATCAACGCCAACGTCGTACGTAAATGGATCATTCGACACCGCGCAGGCAGCCTGGTGAAGTCGAGCGCGATGTTGCCGGTCGTGATTCGATCGGAACGCGAGGAGTCGGCGATCACTCGGCCCGTCGGTCGGCCGAGCCCTGTGCTGCATGAGGCAAGTGAAGTGCGAATCGAGTTCGGCGAGATCCGAATCGTCGCCAGCGGCGCGGTGCATGCCGACGTGCTGAGTACTGCGATACGAGCGGTGATGGGCCGATGATTCCGAAATCGCTGAGCACACGGGTGTGGATTGCCGCTGGCGTCACCGATATGCGCAAGGGCATGGCCGGGCTGGCCGCATTGGCGCAGACCGGGTTGGAGGAGCAACCGTACTCGGGCGACGTGTTCGCGTTTCGAGGCCATCGCGGCGATCTGGTGAAGTTGATCTGGTGGAGCGGTGACGGCATGAATTTGTATGTAAAGCGGCTCGAGGAAGGGCGATTTGTTTGGCCTCAGGCCGAGCGCGGCAAGGTGCATTTGACGCAGGCGCAGCTCTCGATGTTGCTCGAAGGAATCGATTGGCGCCGACCCAAGCGATCGTGGCAACCGAGTGTGGCTGCGTAGACAGAAATTGGTGCAAATTATGCTGTTCTTCAGAGGGCAAGCACGGTAAAATTCAGGGGTGCCGATCTCTGCAAATACGCTACCCGATGACGTCGAAACGCTCAAGCGTTTGGTGATGGAGCAGAGCCAGAGAATCGAGTCGCAGTCGGCCGAGGCGCTGCACCTGCGCGCGACGATCGAGATGCTGAAGATTCAGATTGCGCGCCTGAAACGCGCGCAGTTTGGTCGCTCCTCGGAACAACTCGGTGATCGGATCGCGCAGCTCGAACTGTTGCTCGAGGACTTGCAGGCCACGCAGGGCGAGCGGGTGGCACCGCCACCGATTGAACCGATCGGGAAACCGGCCAAGGTTCGGCCGATCCGCAAACCCTTGCCCAGCCACTTGCCGCGCGAGACGCAGGTGCACGCACCGGCCTGCGAGTGCCCGGGCTGCGGTGCTCCGATGCAACCCATCGGTGAGGACGTGGCCGAGATGCTGGAGTATGTGCCGGCGCGCTTCAAAGTGATTCGCCATGTGCGGCCCAAGTTCACCTGCGTGCGCTGCCACCGGATCGTACAGCGCGCGGCACCGAGCCGCCCGATCGATCGGGGCTTGCCCGGTCCCGGATTGCTGGCCCATGTGGCAGTGAGCAAGTTCGCCGATTCACTGCCGCTGTATCGGCAATCGCAGATTTATGCCCGGGAAGGCGTGGACATCGATCGCTCGACGCTGGCCGGCTGGCTCGGGGCGACGGCGCGATTGGTTCGGCCCCTGGTCTACGCGCTCGAATCCTATGTGATGGCGGCGAGCAAGCTGCATATCGATGACACACCGTTACCGGTGCTGCAGCCAGGTTTGGGTAGAACCAAGACGGGACGACTGTGGACCTATGTCCGTGATGATCGGCCGGCCGGATCGAAGGCGCCGCCTGCGGTATGGTTCAAGTACGCGCCCGATCGCAAAGGCGAACGTCCGCGGGAACAGTTGAAGGATTTCCATGGCGTGTTGCAGGCCGATGCCTACGCGGGGTTAGGTGCGCTCTATGACAAAGACAAAGTCAAGAACCCAGCCACCGAGGCCGCCTGCTGGGCGCATGTTCGACGTCATTTCTACGATCTGTACGTGCAAAATGCTTCGCCAGTGGCCGCCGAGGCGCTCGTGCGGATCGGTGATCTCTACGAGATCGAGCGCGAGGTCCGGGGTCAAACGCCCGAACAACGCAAGGCGGCGCGCCAGGCACGCGCCGGACCGCTTCTCGAAAGTCTGCAGGCGTGGTTGATGCTCAAACTGACCTTGGTCTCAAAGAAAGATCCGTTGGCGCGCGCGATTCTGTATGCGAGCACCCGGTGGGTCGCGTTGACGCGCTACCGCGACGATGGTGCCATCGAGATCGATAACAACGCGGCGGAGCGGTCCCTGCGGGCGGTCGCGCTGGGCAGAAAGAACTACCTGTTCGCCGGCTCCGATGCGGGCGGTGATCGAGCGGCGGCGTTCTATACGCTGATCGGCTCGGCCAAACTGAACGGACTGGACCCGCAGGCGTATCTGCGCTACGTGCTCGAGCGCATCTCAGAATATCCGATCAACCGAATCAATGAGCTCTTACCGTGGAACGTCGACCTCGCACCCCTCGAAACGCTACGCCACGCCGCGTAGCCCCGACGCCGACCGACGCGAGTGCGCTGGCCCATATCGCCGCATTGATCGATGGCGGTGGTCAGATCACGATCGGCACCATGCATCCGATCAAGTGTGCCGCAATCGCTAACGACAGCCACAACAGCTTGGCAATGCTGCAGCGGCGGCCGCAAGAATCGCTTCAGCAATTACTCGAGCGTCTCGACACGGCGATCAGCTTGGCTTGGAATAAAAACGAATTCACCGACGAAATCAACATAGCTATCGTCACGGGGCAACGGCGCTGACCAGACGGTTACCGTCATGCGCGAATTGCCGGCCGCGAAAACTGCCGATGATTACGAAGCGCTGATGCCCTGGAATCTGAAACTGACAAACTGATCCTCGTCAAGATAGGTGGATGATGGATCGCTTACACAAAACGGATGG
>JAYVJR010000140.1:0-2245 GCA_043769085.1 Gammaproteobacteria bacterium | reverse complement strand
CGTGCGCATGGGCGCGATGAGCGGATGCGCGTGCAATCGTTCTTTGAGGGGCAGGAGTTTTTGTATCGGCTGACGAAACTGCTCGCGTCGAACCCGGCGCGAGTGCCGTAGCTATTCACGCATACGCTGCTTCGTCGACTTTAGCGAGAGTGGTATGTGCACGACGGCTGTATGGGTGATGGCGCGTGACTCGTTTCGCGAAGACCGATGCGGCAGATATGCGATGGTGCCTCCAATGACACCACCAAGCAATGCTCCTACAGCGGTTGCAGCGAGGACCGGAGCGTTGTCGTCACAGGCGTCGCAGTTCGCTGTCTGCGCGAAATACCCGATTAGGCCTCCCGCCACGGCACCAACTCCAATGCCAAGCGCCACGCGTTTTCCGCGCGCACTGGAGTGCCGCCATTCAGAGATTGGGAGTGTTAACGAGTCAGCTGACGTAACTTGTCGCGTCAACCCGGAGCGTTTGAGCGACTGCGCTTTCAATGGAAGGACGAAGCCGCAAAAGACGCACATGAGAGCAGTGCGCAGAAGCAAGCATGTCGAAATGCTGGCGGAGACTACTGTGCGGTGCATGAATGTCGCCTGAATGAAGTGGGGGCCCTCCCCTAACAAGGACCCTCATCGTTCACGCACGTTCCTTCCCACTCGCGAAACTCCTCTTCCGGTAACGGATCAAAGAAGAAGGAGTCCGGTATTTTTCCGCGCAGGTGGGCAAACGCCCCAGGTACGCGCGACACCTTCGAGGATGCGTTCACCGATACCAGTTTGACGACTGGCTTGTTGCGGCGCGCGATAATTATCTCCTCGCCCGCCTCAGCGCGTGACAGCAAGCTCGCGAGTTCGATTTTGGCCCGGCCGATATTGAAGGTTGCCATGTGGGTTGCGTAGCCGAGTTCACGTGGTCAAAAGCGCTTCCCGCGCAGACGCTCGTCTTGCGAGCACAAGCGCTCCCGCGAGGCACAGCGCCGCGATGACGTATGGCAGCCCGGATGCGCGCGGTTGTGCGCTAAACGCCACACCAACAGCAAACGTCTGCGTAAACAGCATCGGCGCAATCATCGTCGCGATGGACGTGATGCTGCCGAGTGCCCCTTGCAGTTGTCCTTGCTGTGTTGGGCCAACAGCGCGTGTCGCGATGCCTTGCATCGCCGGCCCGGCCACACCAAAGAACGAACCGAGTGGAATGCCCGCGAGAAACATCCATCCTTTGTCCGCATAGGCATAGATCAGAAACGCGACAACACCGCTCAGCAATCCATAGACCAGCGCGCGTTGCTCGCCGAATGCCTTGACCATCGGTCCAATGAGCAATGCCTGCACGATCATGGAACACACACCGACGACGCCGAGCATCAAGCCGACCTGTTGTTCGCTCCACGCATAGCGATACTGCGCGTACATTACTGCGATCACCGGATTGACGTCATGACCGAGTGTGTAGAAAAACATGGCGATCGCGACAGCGAATAGCGCGGGCGCTGAGCGCAACAAGGTGAGCGAACCAAAGAAGTTGGCGTTGCGCCACACAAACGGACTGCGTTTGTCTTTTGGCAGTGATTCCGGCAGGATGTACAATCCGTACGCAGCATTGAGCAAGCAGAGCGCGGCCGCAGCCCAGAACGGCGCACGCAAATCGATACCGGCAAGCAGCCCGCCGAATGCCGGTCCAACGATGAACCCGAAACCCCACGCTGCGCCAACGAAACCAAAACGTTTGGCGCGGTCCTCCGGCGCTGTGATGTCGGCGATGTAGGCGCTGGCGGTCGTCCATCCCGCGCCGGTGACCCCCGACAACAGGCGTCCGGCGAACAGCCACCACACGTTGGGCGCGAGCGCCATCAGCACGTAGTCGAGCCCGAGGCCGCATTGCGACAGCAAGATGACCGGGCGCCGTCCGAACCGGTCGGACAACGAACCAAGGACGGGCGACGCCAGGAATTGCATGAGCGCCCACGCCGTACCGAAGACGCCGAGCATGGTGGCGGCCCCCGCGACATTCCCGCCTTGCAACGTGACGAGGAGCTTTGGGAGGACCGGCGCCATCACGCCAAAGGCCAGCGTGTCGAGGACCACGGTGACCAAGATGAAGCCAAAGGCGATGCGGGTGTTGCTGGGCGGTGGTTGCTCGGTCTGTGTACTCATCCTGAAATGTCCCGTTGAGTGCAAACGTGTCGCAAATATGTGAGAAATGCGACACATCTGCTTGACATGTCGCGGGCGGCGACACATTGTTGAGATATGT
>JAYVJR010000139.1:0-10477 GCA_043769085.1 Gammaproteobacteria bacterium | reverse complement strand
CTCAGTTGACTACAACTACGACTTCCGGCTCGCTGCAACATCTAATTCTAGTGTGTTTGCGTACGCAAGACCTTAAGTGTCGAAGCCGTTTGCTAGAGGGCTTCATACCCCATTGACGTATATACCTCTGCTGACAGCGACTCAGATGGCGACGCTGCGGCAGTCTTATCTTCGTTCGTGGCATCCACAGACATCAGGGATTTCCTCGTGAGCGAACAGGCAATTCAAATATTTCGCGATCTGACATTGCGAGAACGTTATTGATGGGTACCGCTAGGATCTTGTCGCTCAAAGCATAACGGCGTTTGCCTGGGTATATCACCCAGAGGCGATTCAACTTGAGATCCGACATGGCGATTTCCATCGACTTGGTCTTTCCCGGCGCATCGGACCGTTTGATCTCGACACCGATTCGGCGCGCTCCACGCAACATCAGCAGGTCCAACTCGGCGCCCTGATGCGTAGCCCAGAAATAGGCCGAATCGGGCGCGAACTTGGCTAACAGCTGTTCGATGACAAAACCTTCCCAGGACGCACCAATCTTGGGGTTTGAAAGCAGCTCGACCCGTGTGCGGATGCCAAGCAGCGCATGCAGCAAGCCCGGATCGCGAAAATACACTTTGGGAGACTTGACCTGCCGTTTGCCGAGGTTCTCATGCCAGGGTTGCAACTGCCGCAGCATGTAAGCACTGGTCAACAAGTCGAGGTAGCTTCTAACGGTCGGCTGCGAGACACCTAACGAACTGGCGATCTGGGCGGCGTTCCAGATGCCACCATGAACATGTGCCAGCATGGTCCAGAAACGCTCGAGTTGTGGCGCTGGTATTCGTACGCCCAATTGCGGAATGTCCTGCTCCAGGAAGGTTCGCGCGAATTGCCGACGCCAGGCAAAACTGCGCTCCTCGTTACTTGCCAGAAAAGCTCGCGGAAATCCGCCACGCAACCACAGCCGCCCCAGCTGACCGGAGGCGAGCTCGGGCGCGGTGAATCCACCCGTTTGTATGATCTCCAATCGGCCAGCCAGCGATTCTGAGGCTTGCCGCAATAGCGCCGGAGATGCGCTGCCGAGCAGCAGCAGCTTCAGTTTCGAACGTGGGCGATCGATCAGAACTCGCAGTATCGGAAACAGTTCAGGTCGTCGTTGTACTTCGTCGATAACGACCAAACCACGCAGCGGCGCCAATGCAGTGTCCGGATCGTCCAGACGGCGCAAGCTGTCGGGTGATTCGAGATCGAAATAGTTTTCAGCGTCCGGCGATACCAGCATGCGCGCTAGCGTGGTTTTTCCGGATTGGCGAGGGCCGAGCAAGGCTACGGCTGGACTGCGAGCCAATGCCGACTTTAGCGACGCAAGTAACGCCGTACGTGCGATCATTACTTACTTATACCATGAAAAACGAAATATTGTATTTCTCTTTTCATGGTATGGGATCGAATACGGACTTTTCGGGCCAGGCGTTTCTCACAATTTCAGGTGGCGCATGAAAACAGCGCTGCCAACGTCCGCATTCTGGCAAGTCGTTCGGAGCGTGCGCGGACGGCTTCGGGCCGAGGCAGTGTGAAAGCATTACCCGCTGGGAACATGAAGCGGTGCTGGAGGCAATGCAAACGCGGTTGGAACAGATGCCGCAAGCGTCGCGCATCCGACGACAAACCGTCGAACATGTCTTCGGTACGCTCAAGTCCTGGATGGGGGCGACGCACTTCCTCACCAAGCGCTTTCCCAATGTCAGCACCCAGATGAGCCTGCACGTGCTGGCGTATCACTTGAAGCGCACGATGCAAATCCTCGGAGTCAGGCCGCTGATGCAGCTCATGAGGGCCTGAGAACCTCTAACAACGCCCTAACGGCACAGCAGCTGAGCGCAAATATCGCGGTGCCAAGGCTGTCGCGGAAATACCTTCAGCGAAGTCGAGTCGCAGAACTCGTCGCAGGAACAACCCAATGCGCTTGTTCAGAGCCACTATCCGCATAAACTACGATGACGATCTGCGACTCTGGCTCTTTTTACACAGCCTCGGCCGAGAGCGGACTCTCCAGGGCTGCGGCGGCCGATCGATACTTAGTACGCCCAATTGGCATTGGGCACTGTTAGAGATCGCGACCTTGAAGCCCTCGGGCGTCGCGATTCACGTTGAGTTATCGTCGCGCTTTGCTCAGGAAGTGATTGGTCATGGCAGCGAGCGACAATCAGCGCAATGGCGATTCGATGGAGCGCATCTGGTGGCCCGCTCCGGCCAAGCTCAATCTTTTTCTGCACGTGCTGGGTCGTCGAACCGACGGCTACCACGACCTGCAAACGGCTTTTCAGTTGATCGACCTGTGCGACTTGCTGGCCTTCGAGCCAGATCCGGACGGCCGCATCCAGCGACTGCAGGGTCCTGACGCAATATTGCCGGCGGATGACCTGGCGGTTCGGGCAGCGTTGGCCCTGCGCTCGGCTGCCCAAGCCGATGGCCTGGGCCAGCGGGCTATGGAGACCGGCGCCGGACTTTACATAAGAAAGCGTATTCCCTGGGGTGGCGGCCTTGGGGGAGGTAGCTCGGATGCGGCAACTACGCTAAAAGTACTCAATCTTGCTTGGAATATCGGCTATTCAGATGCGAAACTCGCGGAAATAGGCCTCAAGCTAGGTGCTGACGTCCCGGTTTTTATCCACGGCGGAAGTGCCTTTGGCGAGGGCGTTGGCGAGAAACTCCAGGCCCTGGATTTCCCGGCGGCCTGGTTCCTGGTGCTGCACCCTGGTGTGGCGGTCGGAACGGCAGAGGTGTTCCAGGCCCCTGAATTGACACGAAATTCCCCCCTACTCACAATACCCGGCTTTTTGGCGTCGGGTGGCCGCAACGATTGCGAGCCGGTGGTGCGTGCTCGATTTCCGCCAGTGGCGGCGGCGCTCGACTGGTTGGGATCTTTTGCGCCGGCGCAACTCACTGGAACCGGCTCCTGCCTGTTTGCGAAATTCGCTTCTGCAGCTAACGCGGAACGGGTCGCTGCGCGGGTACCGGAGCTGAGTGGATGGCGAGCATGGGTGGTGCGCGGACTAACGCGCTCGCCGCTCGAGGAACGATTACGTTGGGGTGTCGCCAAGTGGTAAGGCAGCGGGTTTTGATCCCGCCATTCGGAGGTTCGAATCCTTCCACCCCAGCCAGCTAACGCTGTGGCTCAGCAAGGATTGTCGTGGTCGAATCATCGAAACAACTCGCACTGTTTGCCGGCAACGCCAACCCGCTGCTGGCGCAGGAGATCGCACGGCATCTGATGGTGCCGCTGGGCCGCGCGTCGGTCGGGCGCTTCAGCGACGGTGAGGTCAATGTCGAGATCATCGAAAACGTACGCGGCCGCGACGTTTACATCGTGCAGCCGACCTGTCCGCCGGTCAACGATCATCTGATGGAGCTCCTGATCATGGCGGATGCCTGCCGCCGCGCCTCGGCGCGCACGATCACCGCGGTGGTTCCCTATTTCGGCTATTCGCGCCAGGATCGGCGCCCGCGCGCAACGCGTTCGGCCATTTCCGCGCGTCTGGTCGCGAACATGATGACCGGCTCCGGCATTAGCCGCGTGCTGACAGTCGATCTGCATGCCGACCAGATTCAGGGTTTCTTCGATATCCCGGTGGACAATGTCTATGCCTCGCCTGTTTTGTTAGGCGACGCGTGGCGGCAGGGCTATCAGGATATGATCGTGGTGTCGCCTGATGTCGGCGGCGTGGTGCGTGCGCGTGCACTCGCCAAGCGCCTTGATGACGTTGAACTGGCGATCATCGACAAGCGTCGCCCGCGGCCTAACGAGTCAAAGGTGATGAACATCATCGGCGAAGTTGCCGGCAAGAACTGCATCCTGATCGACGACATGGTCGATACGGCCGGTACGCTCTGCATCGGTGCGCAGGCGCTCAAAGACGAGGGCGCAAAAAGTGTGGTCGCCTACATCACGCACCCGATTCTGTCCGGCAAGGCGCTGGAACGCATCGCAACTTCAGCGCTTGATCAGCTGGTTGTTACCAACACAATTCCGCTGAGTGAAGCCGCGCTCAAGGAAAAGCGTATCCGTCAGCTGTCGGTCGCTGGTTTGTTAGGTGAGACGATCCGCCGTATCCAGGACGAAGAGTCGGTCAGCTCACTGTATATCGATTAGTTTTTTGGGTGGCGCTGCCTTGGTCGCGTGGCAGCGCTTTGTTAACGTCAATGGAGATGAAGATGAAAATCAGTTTCGAAATCAACGCGGAATTCCGTGAAGATGGAGGCAAAGGTGCGAGCCGCCGCCTACGTCACACGGGCAAAGTTCCGGCTATTCTGTATGGCGGCAAGCGTGAGCCGCGGCCGCTGTCACTCAATCATGAAAAGCTGATCTTGCTGGTCGATAACGAGAAGTTTTTCTCGTCGATTATCAACCTGAAGGTCGGCGATGTGACGCAGTCCGCCATCGTCAAAGATCTGCAGATGCATCCGGCGAAGCACCAGATTGTGCATGTCGATCTGCAGCGCGTGCAGGAAGACGAGAAGATCCGCATTCACCTGCCGGTTCACTTGAAAGGCGCGGCGGGCTCCCCAGGCATCAAGACCGAAGGTGGCGTGATGTCGCATCGTCTGGCGGACACCGAAGTGACTTGTCTGCCCAAGGACCTGCCCGAGTATCTGGAGTTGGATCTGTCGCAGATGCATCTGAATGAGTCGAAGCGCTTGTCAGACATTCCGTTGCCGGCCGGTGTGCTGATCACGGCTTTGATTGCCAGCAAGGATGCGGTTGTTGTATCCATCCACTCGCCGCGCGCTGAAGAGCCGGAAGCGACCGCAGAAGCGGCCACGGCCGAAGCGGCGGCGGCGGCGCCGGCAGCCGGTGCTGCGGCAGCAGCGCCTGCGGGCGATGGCAAAGACGCCAAGAAGGACGACAAAAAAGACGACAAGAAAGCCGAGAAGAAGGCCGACAAGAAGTAGTCCCCAAGAAGTCAGTCGAACGTGTCGGGCTTACCGTTGCGTCTGGTTGTCGGGCTTGGCAATCCGGGCGAGCGTTATGCGCGCACACGGCATAACGCGGGCTTCTGGCTGGTCGATGAATTGGCGCGCCGCCATGGCGGAACTTTCCGCCTGGAGGCGCGCCACCAGGCTGAGCTCGCGCGCGTCAGTATTGACGGCTTTGAGGTGTGGCTTGCCAAGCCGCAAAGCTTCATGAATCGCAGCGGTGCGCCGGTGCAGTCCCTGGCAGGTTTCTATCGTGTGCCACCGCTCGACATACTGGTGGCACACGATGATCTGGATCTGCCCACCGGCACGCTCAAGCTCAAAGAGGCCGGCGGTCACGGCGGTCATAACGGCCTGCGGGATTGCATCGCGACGATCGGAGAGAATTTCTGGCGGCTGCGCATGGGCATCGGTCATCCGGGCGAAAAATCGGATGTGGTGGATTTCGTGCTGATGAAGCCGGCGGTTGATGAGGAACGCGAACTGCGTGCCAGCGTTGATCGGGCCGCGGATATTCTGCCTGTGCTGTTAGCAGACGGTGCGCAGAAAGCGATGAACAAATTACATCAGAAGGCGCTCTGAGGCGCCAGCATCTAACACTGGAACATCATGGGTATCAAATGTGGAATCGTCGGTCTGCCTAACGTTGGCAAGTCGACCCTGTTCAATGCGCTGACGCGGGCGCAGATCGCGGCAGAAAATTATCCGTTCTGCACCATCGACCCCAATGTCGGCGTCGTGCCGGTGCCGGATCCGCGGCTCGATGAGCTGGCACTGATCGTCAAGCCCGAGAAAGTGGTGCCGACGACCGTTGAGTTCGTTGACATTGCCGGCATCGTCAAGGGCGCCTCGACCGGTGAAGGGCTGGGCAACAAGTTCCTGGCGAACATCCGCGAAGTCGATGCAATCACCCATGTAGTGCGGTGTTTCGAAAACGACGACATCGTGCATGTGTCTGGCAAGGTCGACCCACTGTCCGACATCGAGATCATCAACACCGAGCTGGCGCTCGCCGATCTGGAGACTGCTGAAAAGGGCCTGCACCGCGCCGAAAAAGGCGCCAGGGCGCAGGACAAGGATGCGATTCGCCAACGCGATGTATTCAAGCGAATTTGCGAGGCCCTCAATGCCGGCAAACCGGCGCGCGCGGCGGGACTCGACAAGGAAGAACTGCCGATCGCCAAAGAACTCTCGCTGCTGACTCTGAAGCCGGTGCTCTATGTGGCTAACGTCAGCGAGAGTGGTTTCGACAACAATCCGATGCTCGATAAAGTCAGGCAGCTGGCTGCGCGGGAAGGCGCCGTGGTCGTCGCGGTCTGCGCAGCCATTGAGGCGGAGATTTCCCAGCTCGAAGATGCCGACCGCGCAGATTTTTTGCAGGAACTCGGACTGAAAGAGCCGGGACTCAATCGCGTCATTCGCGGTGGCTACGAATTGTTAGGTCTGCAGACCTATTTCACGGCGGGCGTCAAGGAAGTGCGCGCCTGGACTGTTAAACGAGGCGCGACCGCGCCACAGGCTGCCGGCGTTATCCACACCGACTTCGAGCGTGGTTTTATTAGGGCAGAAGTGATCGCCTACGACGACTTTATCAAGTATCAAGGCGAGCACGGCGCCAAGGAAGCTGGTCGGCTGCGTCTGGAAGGCAAGGAGTATCTGGTGCATGAAGGCGATGTCATGCACTTCCGGTTCAACGTCTAGGCGGGCTGCTGCCTGCCGGTTGCTGTTAGAGCGCGCACAACTCCACCACACCGTTGTTGCGGCGGGCCCGCAGGGTCTGCAGAGTTTCGAGTTGCCGGCTGATGGCGCCGCTGGCGGTGTTGGCCGTGTGCGTCCAACGGAGCACGTCGATGCGATCGCATTCACCAGGTACGGTGCTGCGAGTAATTTTCGCCATCCGGATTGCATGGGCAAGACTTCCGGCCGCCGCGCCGCCGGGTACGCTCTCAAGCACCACATGATCCGCGTTGTCGAACGAGGTGAAATGCCACAGGTATTCCGCCAGATCCCGCAGCGTCGCCGCGTCCAGCGGCTGCTGCAGCAACATGCCCGCTATGCCGTTGTCAGTTGCCGGATCCACGTTCGCCCGGTTCAAGTAGCTGCACTTGAATACGCGATGACGCAGGCGCGCGCTGACGTCGGTACGCGGCACGCGTGTTAGCTCCCAATAGCGCGACTGACCGGAAATATCCACCAAGTCCGCATACGAGCCCATGAAGATCGATTGGTCTTCCGACCAAGCTGTGATTTGTGACAGGTTGTCGCTGCAAAGTTCGAAGGCAATGGCGCCGACAGGCGCACCGGCAAGATCCGAGTTCTTGAGGTGCGTGGTGGCGACAACACCTGTTACTCCGGACGGCAAGCTGTCGACATAAAAACCGACCGGTGTGCGTGGTGTGCCGTCGAACGCTTTTTGGGCGGTCACGAGATCGACCGCCGACTGGGCGGCGTTAGGATTCGACGGCGCAGAGTTTACGGCGGACGAGTTACCGCCCGAGCCGCAGCCATTCAAATAGATGATGATGGCGATCAGTAACAGCAGGGTCGTCATGCGCCGGATTGCCGGTGCATGGATCGCGGTTTGCGCGTGGCGATGCCCGGGGCGCTGGCCACCCGTGCGCATAGAGTTGTCCGCTGAATTTCGCATCGAATCCCGGTCCGGGCCGCCTCCGCTGCATGTCCGAAGGGGTTATCGGCAGCCGGGTCGGGGCCTTTACGGGTAGGTCCGGGTAACCGGACTTAGTGCCAGATTTGGCCGGAATTGACAGGCCAGGGCGGTCCCGCCAAACTCGCGCCCCGCCCAAAAACGACCCGTGGAAAGGTAGCTCAGCTGGTTAGAGCACGGCACTCATAATGCCGGGGTCGAGGGTTCGAGTCCCTCTCTTTCCACCAATTTTTCCGGCACTTGCGTGCGTGCCCGAGCAGGTCTTGCCGGTCCTCGAAGCTCACGCACGCCGACCGCAGGCGCCGGCCGATGCCGATCCCGCCCATTGCCGAATAGCTGGTGCACTCGTATTTGCAACTTGCGCAGGCGGTGACTGCGGCCCTGTCTGGACGGTGTATTTAGCGAGGACTTGTTCAACATATTGATCTTGCGGTGTGTTGGCCATGGTCCAAGCTTGCTATGTTCGCTAAAGATTGCAATTTCCTGGCACTCATTTCTATTGCGCTCGAATAGAGTTCAGCAACGCTCTTTATTAGACGTGCACTTGACACCGCACTCCTATCCAATATGATTGAATCATATGAAAACCACATCTAAATACATAGCCCTGTCGGTCACCGTTCCAGCGGCAATGGAACAGGCCCTGAGCGAGGTCTGCCGCAAAGAAATCCGCAAGAAATCCGAAGTCGTGCAGGAAGCGCTGCGGCTATATTTCCGTGCCCGCAGCGGCAAAGTGCATCCGTTATCCCTCGTGATGCCGACGTCCGACGAAGAACGGAAGCACACCGACCTTTCTGCTTTTGCCCCCGAGTGGGGTAGTCCACTTGACCGCGCATATGACAAGCTTGGCCGCTAAAGCATATCGGCCCTGGGACGTGGTGGTAGTTCCATTCCCATATAGCGAACTACAACAATCCACCGTTCGCCCTGGCGTCATCGTGTCGGCGCCGCGCTTGCATCAGAAAACGCGCATGTACTTTGTCGCCATGATCACGAATGCGCTGCACGTACCTTGGGACGGCGATGTCATGGTGAGTAACCTGAAAGGCGCTGGCCTTCCTGTTGCATCAATTATCCGGCCCGCAAAATTGGCTACCATCGATGAGTCTGCCATTGTGCGCGCGGTGGGCTTACTGCCAACAAAAGACCGTGCCAAGGTGTTGGAATCGCTTCAGGGTTTTCTGGCGAGCTAACAGCTCAATATGGAAAGTGGCGCGACACTCTTTGAAATCGCCGCCCAATTCGTGCGGGACTTCGTGCTGCTTAGTCGGGCCAAACAGCAACGGACGCCCGGCAGCAGTAGACACCTCGGGCGAGGTGGACCAGCCATCTGCTGCGCGCGAGGGCGGATGCCCGGAACGCGCTTACTCCATGAGCATGCAGGGCTGCGGTGCTGAGGGGGGCGCTCCCCGTTGCAGCTCGCCGCAGAGCTGCTGCCTGAAAGGCCAATAGACCATGAGTATGCGCATACTTATGACGCTCGAGGTGCTCCCATGGTGGCGACTCTCAAACTGACGGCGATCAGCACATCCACCGGCGTCGTGATCCCGAAAGAAATGCTGAACCGCATGAAGGTCGAGCGGGGCGATGCGCTGCACGTCATCGAAACTCCCGACGGCTATTTGCTCACGCCGTAGGACCCCAAGGTCGCGGAGCAGCTTGAGGCTGGCCGCGAGTTCATGAAGGATAACCGCGACGTGTTCAAGGCCTTGGCGAAGTGAGGCGCGAGCCCACGTGGATCGACAAACGCGCGCTGCTGCTGCTCCACGAAGAGAGCCTTGCGATGTATGGCGGTGCCCGTGGCATGCGCGATGAAGGATTGCTCGACTCGGCGCTGGCGCGGCCGTTTAATCAGTTTCTCTACGAGAAGACAGACAGTCTTGCCGGTCTCGCCGCCGCCTATGGATTCGGCATCGCAAAGAACCACGCGTTCGTCGATGGCAACAGGCGAGCGGCGTTTCTGGCGATCGGCCTGATCCTGGCAATTAACGGCAAGCGTTTGCGTGCGGACCAAGTCGATGCGATTCAAACGATATGGACGTTAGCAGCCGGAGATCTCGACGAGGCTGGATTGGCGAAGTGGATAGACGCCAACCGGCGTTCGAAATAGTCGCACTCACCGCATGCTCACGCTCTGCTGTACGCAAAAGGTTCGTGATCGGCTAACACTTTCGGCCGATCTGCCACCTCCGGCGCCGGCAACCACTGCGCTCGGAAATTGGTACGTCAATCTCGTTCGTTATGGTCGTCATCAAGTCATCCTGGCGACGAGCGAACGCTCGCTGCTGACGTTGATGTTCCCGGCAAAAGAGCTACGCGATTCGCTGGAGCACAACATTCAAGTGGGACTGCGCGCGCTGCTAAAAGCGCTCGATGTGCCGCGCGCCGCGATCGATCGCGAGATCGGAGAAATGCAGTTCTTCATGTACGCCAAGGCGAGCAATCGCAGGGTTCTGAGCTCGATGATCCAGCTTGCGTGGGACTTGAGCTTTCATCTCGACGAAGGCAGCGATGCAACAGCGTTGGGGTCAAGGTGAGCGGCACGCCGATGCGGGCGCTGGCCGGAGTCGGACAGTGGAAAGACTTCGGCGTTCCCAAAGACATTGCATTCGAACTACTGACAGGCCGGCAACGCGGTCCCGCAGGCGCGCACTAGCGGCAGTGCGCCGCGGACAACTCGGGTGGAAGAAAGCTCGTCGTTCTATACCGAGCGACAGTCTGCGAAAGAAGCTCGAGCGCCAGAGGCCGGTCCTAGGGAAGCTCTGCACAGGTAACGCGAGGCGCGTTAGGCGACAAATGCCCGGCTACCAGGCGCGACCGACGCAGCATGGTCATTCCATGTAAGGAGGG
>JAYVJR010000138.1:0-2431 GCA_043769085.1 Gammaproteobacteria bacterium | reverse complement strand
CAGCGGCGGCTCCAGAGTCTCGGTTGAACCGCCGGATGCGGAACCGCACGTCCGGTGGTGTGGGAGGGCAGTGAGCGTAAGCTCACTCCCTACCCGATTGGATCCTTTAACATGTCAGCTCCCGACGCCGAACAGCTCCTGCAGGATGTTGAGACCGTCCTGCCGCGCCTGCGCGAAGCCCTGGGACGCAACCAGTTCACCCAGGTTCTGCAGGTAGCAGAGGCGCTGCTCGGCCGCTTTCAGGGCAACCGGGAACTGCTGTACATGACTGCCGTGTCGCAGCGTATGTTGCAGCGTATCCCTGAGGCTTTGACCACGCTGGCGACCCTGGAGTCCTATCACCCGAGGTATTCGCGGGCCTTTCAGGAGCGCGGGCACTGTTACGTGTTTCTGCGTCAAGCGCCCAAAGCGATCGAGGCGTTTGAACTGGCTGTGGGCTTCAATCCTGCCTTGCCCGCCAGTTGGCAAGCACTGAAACGTTTGTACCGCATGGTTGGCAAACGCAAGGATTCTGCCATTGCGGCGGATCATGTCGCCAAGCTTGCGATGCTGCCGGTTGAAGTCTCGACCGCGCGCAGCATGGTTGCCGACGGCGATTCGCACGATGCTGAACTGCTGGTGCGCGGTTTCTTGGCTAACAACCCGGACAATGTCGAGGCGCTGCGATTACTCGCAACCATTGCCCATGAGTACGAATACAACTCCGATGCCGAGGTGCTGCTGGACCGGGTGCTGGCCCTCGATCCTAACTATCATGCAGCGCGCTACGATCTGATCCTGGCGCTGGTCGATCTGCATAAACACCAGCGCGCCCGCGCGGAAGCGGACCAGATCCTGGCCTTCAGGCCTAACAATCCAGGCGTCCGCGTGACCTATGCGGGCATTTTGATGGCGCTCGGCGATGTCGATGGTGCGATCGAGCGCTATCGCAAGCTTATCGAGGAAATGCCGCGCGACCCGGAGCTGCGCCAATCGCTGGGCCATGCGTTGAAGACCAACGGGCAGCAGGCTGAGGCCGTGGCGGCCTATCACCAGGCGATCGATATTCGGGCTGAATTTGGCGAAGCGTATTGGAGCCTCGCCAACATGAAGACCTACCGTTTTTCGGACCAGGAGCTGGCATGCATGCGCAATTTCGAGGCGCAACAGTTCCTGCAGCACGCCGATCGTTATCACATGTGTTTTGCGCTGGGCAAGGGTCTCGAGGACCGTACGGAATATGCCGAGTCCTTTCAGTATTACGATCGCGGCAATGCATTGAAAAAGGTGGCCGGCCGCTATCGGCCGGTCATGCAGGAGCAGGCTGCTTTGCGCCAGCAGGAGTTGTGTACGGCCGAATTTTTCGCCGCACGTCAGGGCTGGGGCTGCCCGAGCACGGCGCCGATCTTCGTTCTGGGTATGCCAAGGTCAGGCTCGACGCTGCTGGAGCAGATCCTGGCGACTCATTCGCAAATCGAAGGCACGATGGAACTGGCCAACGTGCCACGACTGGTAGGTTCACTCAGCAGCGGCGACCAGTTTGGCGAGACGCACTATCCCAATGTGCTGTCTGAATTGACGGCCGCGCAATGCCGCGAATTCGGCGAGGCCTACATTCGCGACACCATGGTTTACAGGACTGGCAAACCGTATTTTATTGACAAGATGCCTAACAATTTCCGCAGTATTGCGCTGATCCAGATGATTTTGCCGAATGCCCGGATCATTGACGCGCGACGCAATGCCATGGATTGCTGCTTTAGCAATTTCAAACAGCTGTATGCCAATGGGCACCCGTTCGCTTACAGCCTGGAAGACGTCGGTCGTTATTATCGCTCCTATGTCGGGCTGATGAACCACTGGGACCGCGTTCTGCCAGGGCGCATCCTGTGCGTTCGCCATGAAGACGTGTTGGCCGATCTCGAGGGCAGTGTGCGGCGCATGCTTGATTACTGCGGGCTGCCATTTGAACCCGCCTGCGTTGAATTTCACAAGACGCAGCGCCGGGTGCACACGGCGAGTGCGGAGCAAGTTCGGCGGCCCATTAACCGCGATGGCGTCGATCAATGGAAGCCCTATGATGCATGGCTGGGTCCACTCAAAAAGGCGCTTGGCGATCTTGTCGGCTGACCTATCTGCCGCAGCGCTATTGTCTAGTCGTTTCGAGCGACCGGTCTTCCTGATGGGCGCGCCCCGCTCGTGCAGCACCCTGTTGTTTCAGACACTGTCGCAGAGTGCGCACCTGTGGAGCATTGGCGATGAAAGCCATCATCTCATCGAGCAGTATCCGCAGTTGAACCCGCTGGCGACCGCGGAATCGAATCGCCTGACCGCAGCGTCGCTGGATGACAGCCTGGCGCAGGCCATGATGCTGGCCTTCAGCACTCAGTTGTGCGACCGGGATGGGCGTCGTCCGCCACCCGTCGGTGCAATCCGCATGCTGGAGAAAACG
>JAYVJR010000137.1:0-2728 GCA_043769085.1 Gammaproteobacteria bacterium | reverse complement strand
TGATTGGTCCCGGAACAGTAGTCGCCCATCGATTCGGGCGTGTAATGCCCCAGGAACACGGAACCTGCGGTGTTGACGCGCGATAGCCAGCGTCGCGGCTCGTTGGTTTCGATGATCAGGTGCTCTGGCGCATAGTCCTCGGCAATCGCGAACGCGGTAGCCAGGTCCTGGACATGGACGATGCGCAGCGCAGCAACCGACGCGCGCAACACCGCCTGGCGGGCCAGCGCTACCAGCTGCGCCTGCACCGCTGCGGCCGTGGCTTGCGCGATCAGTGCGTTATCCGTCAGCAGTATGGCCTGCGACAGTGGATCGTGTTCCGCCTGGGCTAACAAATCAGCTGCGATCCAGTCAGCGCGCGCGCTGCCATCGGCGATCACCATGACTTCCGACGGGCCGGCGGGCATGTCGAGCGCCGCGCCAGTGGCGTCTTCGGCGACCAGCTGTTTCGCGGCCGTGACCCAGGCGTTGCCGGGACCGAATACCTTGCAGACCTTGGGCAGCGGTGCAATTCCATAAGCCATGGCGGCAATAGCCTGCACGCCGCCCAGCTTGAAAATCGCGGTGGCGCCGGCTAACGAGGCGGCGACCAGGACCGCGGGATCGGCCGAGCCGTCGGCTCGTGGCGGCGTACAGACGACCCGCACCGGACAGCCGGCGAGCGTCGCAGGCATGGCCAGCATGATGGCGGTTGACGGCAGTGGCGCCGAGCCTGCAGGCACATAGAGTCCGACCGCTTGCAACGGTCGTATCAGGCTCTCGCAGTGCACACCCGGCTCAACATCGATCGCAACCGGCGCACTGGCCGTCGCAGCGTGAAAACGGCGCACGTTGCCAATCGCGCGTTGCAGCGCCGTCAATGCGGCCGCAGGCAGGGAATTTCGCGCCGCGGTGAGTTCCGCAGCCGAGACCTGCAGCTGCGACAACTGCACCCGGTCGAACCGCGCCGTCAGAGCTAACAACGCGGCCGTGCCCTCGCGGCGCACTTGATCGATGAGGCCTTGCGCCTCGTTGCGTATGCGCTTCGACTGTGCCGATGCCGGACGCGCAAACGCTGCGCGTCTTGCGCCGGCATCAAGATCCTGCCAATTGAGAACCTGCATGACGTGCGCCGGACTACGCCAGCATCTTCTCGACCGGCAGTACTAACAGTGAGCTGGCGCCAGCGGCCTTGAGGCTCTCCAGTGTTTCCCAGAACACGTTTTCGCGGCAAACCGCATGCACCGCGACCTTGTCCGGGTGCCCTTCCAGCGGTATGACCGTGGGTCCTTCGCTGCCGGGCAGCAGGCGCGCGATGGCGGGCAGGGCGCTGCGTGGTGCGTGCAGCATGATGTATTTGCTTTCCCGCACCTGCTGCACGCCGTCCATGCGCATCAGCAGGCGCGCGATCCAGCTCTCGCGCTCATCCGGCAATTTCACCGGCGTCCTGATCAGTGCCGCCTGGCTTTCAAACACTGTGCACACCTCGCGCAAATGGTTCGCCTGCAGTGTGGAACCGGTCGAGACGAGATCGCAGATTGCATCGGCGCGCCCGAGCCGTGGCGCTATTTCCACCGCGCCCGAGAGCGTCACGACTTCAGCCTGCAGACTGTTAACCTTTAGCCAGCGCTGCAGCAGATACGGATATGTTGTTGCCACGCGACGATTGGCCAGCGTCTGCGGTCCCAGCCACTCGGCACCCGAGGGCACGGCAATTGACAGGCGGCAGCGTCCGAAATCCAGGCTCCTGAGGATTTCAAAGCGCGCTTGCGAGCCGCGCGCCTCGAGTTCCAGGCGTTTTTCCTCCAGCACATTGAGTCCGACCAGGCCGAGATCACAAACGTCCTCCTGCACCAGATCCGGGATGTCATCGTCGCGGACGAACAGCACGTCTAACGGCATGTTCTCGCCAAAACCCATCAATTGGTCCTTGCCACGCGAGAGTTTGAGTCCGCAGCGCTGCAGCACATCCACGGAAGGGTCCGTCAGGCGACCGGATTTCTGGACCGCCAGCTTGATTCGCTGACTGGTGTCGGGTGAATTCATTGGGTGTGTCCTGCCGGCCGCTGATGGCGTGGCGCTGCGAGTCGGCGCGCCACGAGTGAATAGCCGCCGTTGCCAGCGGCCAGATAGCGCGCCACCCGCCCGATGGTCGTAACGCTAACACCGGTGAGCCGGTGGATCTCGCGGTAGGGGATACCGCGCTCCAGGTGCTCCACCACCGACCAGCGGTCCGCCATTGCCTGCAATTCCGCAGGCGTGCACAGGTCACGAAAGAAGGACCGGCATTCTTCCACGGAACGCAGTTGGCAGACCGCGGCAAACAAGTTGCGTTCGTTCAGGGCCTCCTGGCGGGGGCTGATGTTCTGGTGGGTTTTCATAGTGCTCAAATGTACTAATACGCTAGTACATTAGCACGTCAGCACGCCGGGAAGCAAACGCCGTTGACGCAGCGGGTTCACAAAAGTAATATGAACTCACTCATCGAGACCGGCCGAGGGATGGGCCCAACGACGCCGGGGCAACCGCCAGATCTAACCAGTCTGGGCATGGTGCCAACTCCTGCAAGGCCTTCAGGCCTAGACAGATGAGCGGTTTGCCCGGCTGCCAGCCCTGCTGCTGTCAGATGACGGCAATCAGGTTGCGGTTATGCCGCGGCCTACCGCCCAACTTTCGGCAGAAGCTCGGTGAGCGGCCCGAAGTTTGTTTCCCGAGGCGGTCGATATATGAGCGAAAACCCAGGCAAGAC
>JAYVJR010000136.1:0-15361 GCA_043769085.1 Gammaproteobacteria bacterium | reverse complement strand
CCTGCGCGAACGGGTGTTGTTGCCCTACACGAGTGACTGGTTCGCTGCACCACCCGCCGCACCTCATGGGCAGTTGCCCAGACTCGGCACGTTACATCCAAGTTTGCTCAATCGCTTCCGTGCCGCGGCCGTCGCGGCACAGTTGCTGTAGACATCTTTCGGCTTCAATGGGGATCCTGTCATTCGTGTTCAATCGACAGCGTGCGCTGCCAAGCGGTTCATTCCGACGGTCATCCTGGGTTCTGGTGCATTGGCGTCCGAGCCCTAGAATCCGCCTCCCATTTAGAGGACGGACTGGATGGCCAGACGTACTGCGCGCGACCCTATCTACAGCGGCCGTCGCTTCTCCGCCGAGACCATCGAAACCTGCGTGCGCTGGTACATCACTTACCGCCTGAGCTATCGCGATCTGGTCGCGATGATGGCGGAGCAGGGGATCGTCGTGTCCCACACGACGATCATGCGCTGGGTGTTGCGCTACGTGCCCGAGTACGAACGGCGTTGGTCGCGGTTCGCGCGATCGCCGGGATCGTCCTGGCGCATGGATGAGACGGCAGTGTCAGTCCGAGGCGGGCGGCACTACCTTTATCGCGCGGTGGACCGGGACGGGAAGTCGGTCGCGTCGCTGCTCTGCAATGATGGCAGCATGGAGGCGGCGCAGGCGTTTTTCCGAGCGGCCACCAAGCAGGACGGTGTGCCCTGGCCGGAGAAGATCAACGTCGACGGTAACAGCGCGACGCACCGCGGGTTGCGCTTGCTGGCGGCAGAAGATCTCCGCTGGCGAGGTGTGGAGGTCAGGGCGCGCCGCTATCTCAACAACGTGGTCGAGCAGGATCATCGCGCCATCAAGCAACGCTGCGCGCCGATGCTGGGCCTCAAGGGCTTTCGCTCGGCGGCGATCACGCTCGCCGGCATTGAACTCGCCCATCGCATCCGCAAGCGGCAGTATTCGGTGCACAGCGGAGCGAATGGACGGACCCGTTCTCTCAAGGACTCGTGGACCGCGGCGCTGGCGGGTTCGTAAACCGGTTCAGCTGCGGTATCGGTCACAGGACCGGCCAATGTGACCCCGTCTTCTAATGACAAGCCACTGTTTATAAGACTAATATTCCGGCCATGGAACCGGCCAAAATCCATGTTCATGGGGGTGTGTCTTGAACCCCGCTGCGGCCGAGCCGTTCGTGCCCGCCGAGGGCACAGCCGTGCTCGAGAACCTGGCCTTCGATCTGGCCCGGGAGGCCAGTGAGCTGTCAGCCCAGCTGCACCCGGTAGTTCGGCTGTCGATCGCCGATCTGGTGCGGTCGATGAACTGCTACTACTCGAACCTCATCGAGGGCCACAACACCCATCCTCGCGACATCGATCGTGCCTTGGCGGCGGACTATTCCAGCGACCCGCATCGCCGCGACCTGCAGCTCGAGGCGCGGGCCCACATCGAAGTGCAGCAGATGATCGACGAGCGTGTGGGCGACATGCCGCGCCCGCCCGCATCGCGCGCATTCGTCGAGTGGACGCATCGGGAATTCTGCAGACGGTTGCCGGAGAGTCTGCTGGTTGTCGAGAACCCTGGCACGAGGGAGCGGATTCCTGTCGTTCCAGGGCAGATGCGTTCCCGAATCGTGGCCGTGGGCCGGCATGTCGCACCCGAAGCCAAGGATCTCCCGGCTTTCATGGGAAGTTTCGAAGAAGCGTACGACGCGACCCGGCTGACGAAGCCGCGGCAGGTAATCGCTGTCGCCGCGGCTCATCATCGGTTTCTGTGGATCCATCCCTTCCTCGATGGCAACGGCCGCGTTGCGCGATTGATGTCGCACGCGCTGCTGCTCGACATCGGAATCGGCTCTGCGCTCTGGTCCGTGTCGCGCGGATTGGCGCGCAGCTCGGGCGAATACAAGCGTCTCCTCATGGCGGCGGATGAGCCGCGTCGGAACGATCTCGACGGGCGAGGGGCGCTGTCCCACGAGGCGCTGATCGATTTCTGCCGGTTCTTCCTGGAGACCTGTCTTGATCAGATCCGCTACATGCGCGAGCTGCTCGATCCGTCTGAACTCCAGCGTCGCATGGACCTGTACGTGCGTGATGAGGAAAGCGCCGAGCGGTTGCCGAAGCGCAGCTTTGCCGTTCTGCGTGAGGCGCTGCTCGCTGGCGAGCTTGAGCGCGGTCGTATCCCTCAGTTGATCGACACGAGCGAGCGTACGGCGCGTCGAGTGATTTCCGCGCTGATCAAGAAACGTCTGCTCGTCTCGGGCTCACACAAGGCGCCCTTGCGGCTGGGATTCCCCATCGACGTCGTCGAGCGCTGGTTCCCGAAGCTCTATCCGGTGACGTGATGGGCAGGGGCGGGGACTGCGCCTGCACCAATCGTTCTTGTCGCCGCTGGATTCGGGTGGCCTGCTCCCGGTTTCGCTGACACCTGGTTAACAGCGCTTGTAACTCCCTGACGATCGTTTCAAGCTGTTGTCGGGCCACGATGCGTTGACGACCTACACATTTAACACAGGTACTGCCAAACACCATTTCTGTTCCACGTGCTGGGTGAAGTCTTTCTATGTGCCTCGCTCGCATCCTAATGGGTTCAGTGTCAAAGCCAACTGTATTGACTCCGATACGATCCTCGGCACGACATTGCGGGAAGTCGACGGCAGAAATTAGGAAGCTCACTATCCGCAGGGACGGGGGACATTCGATGAGTAGCCCCGCGGTTGCGGTTGTCGTAGCCGGCCAGGCTGGGCAAGCTTGCGCTCATCGCCAGCATCGAGGAGCCGGAGGTGATCGCGAGATCCTCTCGCACCTGCAGCGCGCGGCAGCGGAGCAATACAGCGCCGAGCTGCCGCTCGGGGCGCGGGCGCCACCGGCGCAGTCGCGTCTGCGGTGAACCTGAAGATGCCGCGCGATTTGGCTGGCCGCTGACGCGGCGGGCCTGGGTCGGTGCGTGCCGGCTCGGACGCCGCGTCTATCGGGAATGGGCTGTCGGCGATAGGCTTCGGCTCACCATCGAGTCGTTCAAGCGCAGGGTCTTGGTCTGGAGGGGTGGTTTGAACTTCCTATCCGCCCCGCGGCGCCTTGGACTTCTGTTCCACCCTTGCCTTTTTTTGTCTCCAGCACTTGAGTCCTGTCGGGGGACGGGAAAGCCGTGGCAATCAACCATAGCGCCGTCGCGCAGACTGTGTATGTTCGGGCTGTCATGGTCACTCCAGGGGGAATTGGATACCGGAAATGACAGTCTAGCGGGTCACTTGGTTCGCCTGCAAAATGCCGGAGTGTTTTACCGAGTGACACTGTCGCGTCAACTTTTGGCGGCTGGCGCTACGCTGTTGGGTTTTTTCCTGTTAGCGGCCAACAGCCACTGCGCCGTCGTCGATCCACTCTATACGCTGGAACACATCGATCGCAGCAACGGTCTGCCGCAATCCAGTGTGCGGGCAATTGCTGTCGACAAATCCGGGTTTCTGTGGATTGGTACCGAGACCGGCGTTGTGCGCTACGACGGCTACCGATTCAAGGAAATCACGCCACCGTTCGGCCATGGCGTCGTGATGAGCTTGAACACCGATACTCGCGGCCGCCTGTGGATTCGTTGGTATGGAAAACCGCTGACCCTCTTCGATCCGGTCCACGAGCGATGGCAGGTTATGGAAGGCGCTGACGCTATCGATACTTTTGACGGCTTTGTGGAGGACTCTGATGGCACCGTGTGGCTTGCCAGCAGTTCGGCGCTGCGGTTCTACAATGAAAAAACGCAGCTCTTGGTTTCGGCGGTCGACTTACGGCCCGATGTGGATCCGAAAACTGCTTATTGGCCGCGTCTTGCTTTTCATCGCAACTCGGTATGGGTCGCTGGAAGTCGCGAGGCAGTCGGCTTCGACATAACAAAGCGAACGGCGATACGCGTTCCATCTCCGGCCCCGGATAGTCGGCGCCTCTGGGTCCATGAGAATGATCTGTGGTTGTGCAATTCTGGCGGGGTTTTTCGCTTGCAGGCGGGAGGCGCGCAATGGCAGGCGTTTTATCGCACGGGAAAATTGCGAATCAGCGCATGCGAATTCGCTGCCGACGGCGCGTTGTGGCTTGGTACTAACAACTCGGGCGTCATTCGTGTCCACAATGGGATCGAGCAGCGCTTGGCACACCGAGCTAACGACTATTCGAGCCTCGCAGACAATATTATCGTCAACGTTCAGTCAGACAGTCGCGGCGAACTATGGGTGATCACGCCGGGAGCCGCCCATCGCTGGCTCGGCCGCGCTGGCGCTAACAAGCAGGCTTTCGATGCGCGTCCTGCCGTCGATCAATGGGAGCGCTTTGCGCACAGCCCGGATAGCGTGCCGGCGAATCCAGGCGGCCCAGCTGCGACATCAATGACCGAGGATCAGAGCGGCGTTCTCTGGTTTGGCAGCGAAAATGCGGGCCTGGCAAAAATTTCTCGTTTTTCGCGTAAGGCGCGGCAACTGCTGCCGCCCTCGACTATCAATCCCCATGTGCGTACACCGGTAGTGGATCGCGTTGGCAATGTGTGGATGGGAATGAATCAGGATGGCGTGTTTCGGTGGAACCGCGCCACGCAGACTTGGACACACTTTGCTGCCGTTGCTAACGACGCAAAGAAATTGCCAACGCGTGAAGTGCGCGCCATGTTCGCTGCACGCGACGGCAGCATCTGGGCGGGCAGCAGCAGCGGTGGAACGATCAGCAGGTTCCAGGCGGCGACTGTTTCCTGGAACCGCATATCGATTGGCGCCGAGGATGAAATCGTTTTTAATTTCCTCGAGCTTGCCGATGGCCGCTTCGTCATCGGTCGCCAGGCATCGGTTACCGAATTCAATCCAGTTACTTTGCAAAGCCAGCACTATCCATCCCCTAATCGATCGCCTTTGCGCGCATCGACCTTGTCGCGCAGCGGCCATGTATTTTTTGGGACTCACCAGAGCGGCGTTGTGGAATTCGTACCAGGGCGCGGATTTGCCCGCGCCTGGCTTAAGCAGCTTAGCGACCCGAACGTGTTTTCGATTTACGAAGATTCCCTTGGCATGTTGTGGGTTGGCACCTGGGGCGGCGGGCTCAATCGCCTGGACCCTGGCAGTGGAAAAGTTCAAGTCATCTCATCGCAAGAGGGGCTTCCTGACAACACCATTTTCGGCATTCAACCGGGTAAGCATAACGACTTGTGGGTGAGTACCTATGCTGGACTGGCGCGGATTGCCAACTGCGTTGTTAGTGACTGGCCGTGTCGACCTATCGTTGCCATTTTTGACAGCAGCAATGGTATCCCTATATCGGAATTCGATTCCGAAGCCGCTACACGCACGGCAAGCGGCGAGTTGTATTTCGGCGGCCTCAAGGGGCTGGTGTTCTTCGATCCGGATCGGTTGGAGACCAATCCGCGACCGCCGCGTTTGCAGTTATCGGCGCTGTCGGTCAACGGCAAGGCGGTGCCACCATTTTGGATGGCAGGCGCCAATCCGGCAAATCCCCTCCCGCTGGAGCTGCCAAACAATTTTGGCAGCTTGACGGTGGAGTTTAGTGCACTGGATTTTCACGCCAGCGCTAACAATCGCTACCGCTATAGGCTGTCGCCGTCCGGCGGGTGGCTTTCGGTGGGAGCCAATCCCAGCATCATATTGAACAATCTGAGCACCGGTTTCCACGCGCTGGAAATCATGGGCGCTAACAATGATGGCGTTTGGAGTGAAACGCCGTTGAAGCTGCCGATTCGCGTGCTGGCGCCGTGGTACGGTAGTGTCGCCGCGTTGTTCGCCTATGCGGCGCTGTTGGCGCTCGCTTTCGTCGCGTTCATAAAGTGGCGCGAGCGGCGCCTTCGGGCCAGCAACGTTCGATTGGAGGCCACGGTGGCGGAGCGCACTCGCGAACTGGCTGCCGCCAATACCGCGCGCGATGAATTCTATGCGAACGTGTCGCACGAAATTCGTACGCCGCTCGCTTTGTTAGTTGGAACGGCTGAGGCGCTGAAAAGTCAATCCGATCAGGGCCAGGTGACGCAACTCGCGAGCGATCTGGTCCGCTACGGCGACAGCCTGCGACGTTACGTCGAAAGTTTGATCATCGTTTCACACTTGCAAAGTTCCGCGAGTATCGACTGGCTGCAAGAGGACATCGCAGTGTATTTGCGCTCGCTAGTCGCTGACTTTCAAAGAATCGCGGGGCGAATAACGATCACGCTCGCCGTAAACATAGAACGAAATTTTGTTCGCAGCTATCCGAATGCACTGGATACTATATTTTCCAATTTGTTTATCAACGCCATACGCCACACGCCCGATGGCGGTTCGATCACGGCGACCGTTCGTGAGCACGACGGCAGGATCGCCGTGGACATTGTGGACTCGGGCTCAGGGCTCGAACCACAACTGCTAACGTCATTGTTCGAGCGCGGCCCGCGCGGAAAAAATATTGCGCAAACCACGGTCGGCTACGGCATTGGTCTGAATCTGGTCAAACAAACGGTGCTGGCTCTGGCGGGAACCATTGAGGCACGGAATGGCAAAGAGGGTGGGGCGTGTTTCACTGTCATCCTGCCGCGAGCGGATGAGAGCCTGCCGGTTGCGTCGTACTCGCGCGCTGCCGGATCGATCACAGCTAACATTCCACGCGAGAAGGCCGTTGGCAGCCAGTCTCATTTGTCCGTCAAATCGAGTCGCGGCAGCATACTTGTCGTCGAGGATCACAATGAGTTGCGCGCGCATATTGCAGCGCTGTTCGCTGCGAACTACCGCGTGCGCCAAGCCGCAACCGTCGCCGATGGGTTGGCTCATGCCAGGAAATATCTGCCAGACGTGGTGATCTGCGATGTCATGCTGCCCGACGGGCAAGGCTTTGACGTGGTTGCTGCGCTGAAATCGAATGAAACGACCGATCACATCAGTGTCATTCTGCTGACGGCCTTGGCGGACGAATCCTCGCGCCTGCGCGGCCTTGGCACCCAAGCGGATCTGTACATCACCAAACCGTTTTTGCGCGATGAGCTGCTGCTGCAAGTCGCCAACCTGATCAATCAGCGTCGACGCATCCGGCGCACCGCGGCGCGCGAGCTTTGGCTGAAAAACAAAGTGGCCAGCGACGTGAAACCGTTGCCCAACAAGACCCAGACTTTTGAGGCTCGGTTGCTCGCCGCGATGGAAACTTTGTACGCCAATCCCGACTGCGACATCGACACAATCGCCGCTCAGCTCGCCATGTCGCGCAAGCAACTGGAGCGCAAGACGCGCTACTGTTTCAAGAGTTCGCCCAAGGCGCTGCTCAATCGCTATCGCCTCGATAAGGCCTCGTTGCTGCTGAAATCAGGGGTTCGCGTCGTCGATGTGGCGGAGCGTTGCGGCTTCAGCACCCAATCGCATTTCGGCGCTCTGTTTAAGAAGCGCTTCGGTCGCGCTCCGAGCAAACAAAAAACAGAGTAGGGCAGTTCTATGGTTGCTCAATTGAAGGGGTTGACGACTGGCAGGCCCATTCTTGAAAAATGCTCCGCGTTACGCGTAACGACTGTTAGTTCGTGCGTAAACGCAATTGCCGCAATCTGCTTGTCAAGCGCATTTTCCGGATGGGGAACGCAGAGCCGGCCCCACACTTCGGCCTCCTCGCGACCGAAGTTAAGGATGCAGTCCTCATATTCAATCAGCAGGGTTTCCAGCCAGGACTCCAATCGTTCGGCCTGTTGAGCGTCCTTTCGATGCCGAATTATTTCGACTCCGCGTCGAAGTTCGCCGACCGTGATGGCGCTTAGGTAAATTGATTGCTCGCCTTTAGCTAACTCGGCAAAGAAACCGGTAACGCCTGCGTCGGCTTTTTCGCCTTTGCGCAACTCGCTGACAACATCCGTGTCGATCAAGTACATATCGTTAGTCCTGCACTCGCTTGAAATCCGAATCCTTTCCTACCGGTGGAATCTTCGCCAACACTTGCGCGAACGTCTTCTTTTTTGGTCCGCGCAATGCCGCAGCAAGGATGCGTCGATGCTCGGCCTCGGCGCTGGTTCCGCGCCTGCCAGCCAGCGTTTTTAGCGCTTGAACAATTGAGTCGTCCACGTTGCGCACCATTAGATTCGCCATATTAGGTACCTCAGAGTGTATTGCTGCAATGCTAGCATTGCTAGCACTGACAATTCCAGCCCAAGGCGCATCGGTTGATGCAAGTGTGACCGTAAAATCAACGTGTTCGAATGAACGGAAACTGGTGCAATTGTGAAGAAAGCGCGAGTATTGTCGCAAAATCAAGTAGGAATGGCGCAATCGCGAGAACCTTCCTACGGCCTTCGCATCAGGATTGCTCCATGGCAACTAATTTATTTAGTTGAGAGACGCCATTACCTAATGGACTACGACAAAACTGAGACGAGCTCGCGGAGAATTGCATGGCGCCCTGTTACTTGCCCTTGGGTTCATCATCGCTCTTCCAGTTTGGTCCGTGAGGCCATATTACAAGCCACTTGCGAGCGCGGTGCTGGGGTTTGCCGCAGCAGACTTGGTGGAAACTGCGCTGTGAAAGTTCGACTCAATCAATGACTCCTAACAGCAGCATACAGCGTATGGCGCGCCGCTTAGCCAGAAAAGCTGAATTGATTTCTCTGCGAATCGCTGCGGCGACGATTTTGTTGCCTTTGTTAGTGTTCTTGCTGCCGTCAATAGCATACGCTCGCGATCCGGCGTTCGTCGAGGCTGAAAAACTGCCCGATGGCATGGCGCTGGTCTATGTGTATCGCGTGTCGCGCCTTGCGGGTTCGATCGGCCGGCTTTGGGCAATGATCGGCGATCAACCTGCAACGTTGCCCAATGGCAGCTACGTGCCGATGCGGGTGAAACCTGGACTTCATTCTGTGCGCTGTGGGCCGAAGACCGGTAGCGAGATGTATTCAGTAGTAATCCTTGATAGCCAAGGCAGGCGCAACAGATACACGTACTTCGATCTGTGGATTGCCGGGAAATCGCTGCGCAGTCTGGAATTTGTCGCCAACGCGAATAGCACCTACTTCATTGAAGTGGCGCTCAACTGCAGTATGTTTGTTCGCAGCGCTGAGGAAGCCAAGGCCATTCGCAAAACAAAGCTTGGCGATGGGTTTGGGCCTCGCACTCGAGAACAATGGGATGCGTTGTTTCAGCGTTGTCGCGCTCCGAATACTGCTGCCGACAATCTGTGCATTCAATTGCTTGACCAAACGGCGGTGGTCGAGCGTTCTTTTTGACGCGCGCGCGGGTTTTTTGTTGCCGTGTTAGTTGCTGAAAAGTCGCAAATTCTGGTCAGGTTGTCGCAATTCCGAGAACTGCCTTGTTGGTAACTGGATACGCTTGGCTTCAGCGTGTCGAATTGGAGCCACACCATGCTGCGAACACCCGTTTGCGATCGAAAATTGCGCGTCGTCATAAGCCTGATGCGAATCCCATTTGCAGTGGCAGCTACTGTCACGTTGAGCGGTTGCATTTCTCTATTGATGGATGGCGTTGATCCCGCCCAAGCCGCGCCAAATGTGGGTTATGTCGATTTCTATTCAAAGTCCTGTGACAACCTTCGCTGGTCTACAAGAGTAAAAACTGAGGATCAGTTCGCCGAAGAGCAAGGGACGCATGAATTGATAGGCTCGACCATAAGGCTAGAAAGACCGGTTGGGACAGAAATATATTTTGTTAGCATTATTCGTGGCAATGCTGATTCCAAACTCCCGACCGAATCGGCGGCAGTGCAAGTACAAGTAACCGATGGCATGGTTACCCCCGTCCAAGTGAGCTGCCCTGCTACAGGGCAAATACCGGTGGGTTATTCCTGGGTTGAACCCTATGGCATTAATATGATCATTCAAAAGACTGGAACTCGAATGGACTCGGTGCGCACCGTTGAGCTTGTTGCTGAGCCTGCCATGCCGTTTGCTCGAAAGAGTGACATGCCGTACGCATGCACAACGCCATTGTTCGGTCGCCGCAAAAAATGCCAGCAGAAATAGCACATGCGGAGCGAACTATTCAGCGAGGCTGAGACTTTGAGGCAGTTTAAAATGTTCATTCACACCAGAATCCTGGCGGTGCCAACGTTGATGGCCTTGGCCGGTTGCGCAGGCACAAGCGGATTCATCGCGCTGGAGCCGAATCCTAACAGCGCCAAAGCCGGCGTCGGCTACGTTGATTTCTACGTCGATGCGGGCGCTGTGCCCTGCACCTGGTCCATCTACCAGACAAAGCTGCACGGTAACCTCTACGGCGGCAAGTTTGCGTTCGACGATCGCAAGGACAATCACGTTTATCTTGCCGAGCTTGTTAGCCGGCCGCATCGGCTGGTGCGGGTTGAGTCGCCGCCGGGCGCTCAGCATTTCGCTGTTAGCAGCGTGCCCGTGACCAGCTTCAGTCGCAAGCTGACCCGCCACGCACGCCACTGCGTCGCAGCCTTCGCCGATGTCATTGTCGTGACAGGCCAGATCGTGCCGGTGCGTCTCAATTTCACTGGTTCGGCCCCGACGGCGAGGATCCAAGAGCCGGTAGCGTATGGCCGCAAGGAAGCGATGCCCTACCACACGGAGCGCTAACATGTTGCGGACAATCCCCTTGCTAGCGGTGCTTTTTTTTGCAGCCATCGCTAGCTTGGCCGATGCGCGGGAGGACCCGAGCCAACGTCTGCTGCAGGCTGCGCGTACTGGCGACCTGCGCACGGTCATCGAGGCGCTGGGCTCGAAGAAAACCGACGTCAACATCCGCGCTGCCGATGGTGCGACGCCGCTGATTGCAGCGGCGCGCGGTGGCTACCGGGTCGTGGTGCGAGCGCTGCTCGATGCGCACGCGAATGTTGATCTGCAAGATAACAACGGTCGGAGCCCGCTGCACGCCGCAACGACGGGGCGTCACGCCGAGGTCGTGCAAATGCTGCTCGCGGCCAGCGCCAATCACAAGCTGGCGGACAAAGATGCGGCGACGCCACTGTTGATTGCCGCGAGTGCCGGTCAGTTAGCCACGTTAGACGCGTTGCTCACCGCCGGTGCGGACGTGGCGGTCACAATGCGCGACGGCACGACGCCGCTGATGCTATCGCTAAAAAAGAGTGAGGTTGCGGTCGCGAAGCGCTTGATCGCTGCGGGCGCCGACGTCAATACCGGCAGCGCCGATGGCGATACTCCGCTGATGCACGCGGCGCGGCGCGGCGACGTCGAGCTGCTGCAAGCGCTCATCGGCGCGCGCGTGGTGCTCGATCCGCCGACCACGCCCCGGCGCTCGGCACTGGTCGCGGCGCTTGAGGCTAATAGTTTGGCTGCGGCGAGTTTGTTGTTGCAGGCTGGCGCCGACGTCAAAGGCACGACTGCGCTCGTCTCCGCAGTGCGCAAGGGATCGGTCGATCTCGTGCAAGCAATTCTGACTGCGGGCGCCGATGTGAACCAGCGGTCCGAGGACGGTACGACGCCGCTGCTTGCGGCCTGCGCAGCTAAAAAACCGGAGGTGGCGCGCACGCTGTTAGCTTCCCGGCCCGACGTTAATCGCGCCGACGACAAGGGCGCCACGCCGCTGATGCTGGTTGCGGCAAGTGGTCCGGCCGACCTTCTGCAGTCGCTGCTTGGTGCGCGGGCTAACGTCCAAGCGCGGGCCGTCTCCGGCGCGACGGCGCTGTTGTGGTCTGCCACGCAAAATGATGTTGCGATCGTGCGCGCCTTGCTGGCCGCAAAAGCCGATCCGAAGGTGCGCTCTAACAACGGCGCGACCGTTCTTAGCACGGCGCTCGACGCGCAGCGCTCCGACAATGCGGCTGTTGTCGAGCTGCTGAAGACGTTGCCGCAGCCTCCGCCGCTGCCTTTGAAGCCGAATCTGAAATCGAGCGCGGCGCCGAAGGCGTCCGCAAACGCGCCGGGTGCGGGGACTGACGCGACCATCACGCAAAATGGGCCGGTGGAAGTGATTAGCATGACCGCTAGCGGCACGCTAGGTGGTGGCACGATCAGTCTCGAAAATGGCGTAATGAAATATCGCACCGGGTTCCAGAGTGGCGAGTACATCGCTTACGACGGCGAGCGCAGTTTCAAGGTGCGCGCGAAGATGGATGCCGCGGAGTTCCTGCAGGGTCTCGCCGCTAACAAAATCAAGTACCGTCGCGTCGATTTCGACGGCGTGAAGATTGGAACCTCGATTTTCTATATTGCTAACGGCGTCGTCGCGGAGATTGGCAACTGATCTCAAAAGCCGAACCGATAGTCGAGCACCTGTATTTTGCCATCGAGCAGCTGCATGCGAACCGATTCGCTCGATTCCATGGGTTTTGGCCCGTAGCGGTCGACTAACATGACTCGCCTCGCGCTCAAATTGCCGCGCGCCTTGCGCCGCAGGTAATCGGCGCGTATGCGATCTTCAGTGGTTTTACAGGCCTCGGGATTCGCTGGATCCATCCCTTCCTCGATGGCAACGGCCGCGTTGCGCGATTGATGTCGCACGCGCTGCTGCTCGACATCGGAATCGGCTCTGCGCTCTGGTCCGTATCGCGCGGACTGGCGCGCAGCTCGGGCGAATACAAGCGTCTCCTCATGGCGGCGGATGAGCCGCGCCGGAACGATCTCGACGGGCGAGGGGCGCTGTCCCACGAGGCGCTGATCGACTTCTGCCGGTTCTTTCTGGAGACCTGCCTTGATCAGGTCCGCTACATGCGCGAGCTGCTCGACCCTTCCGAGTTCCAGCGCCGCATGGAGATGTACGTGCGTGATGAGGAAAGCGCGGAGCGGTTGCCGAAGCGCAGCTACGCGGTGCTACGCGAGGCTTTGCTCGCGGGCGAACTGGAGCGCAGTCGCATCCCTCGGTTGATCGACACGAGCGAACGTACGGCGCGTCGAGTGATTTCCGCGCTGATCAAGAAACGTTGGCAGGGAGAGAGAACAGTGCTGGAGTACTTGTTGTCGCCCGTCAGACGGGTGGGCTCTGAAGCGGGACAAGAGCGATGATTGTGACTACAACCCGGCATTGTGTCTGTAAAAAGTATAGGGAGAACTCGGATGTTGAAGTCGCTCGAAGAAAGTGTTTGCAGACATCGTCACTCTGCCAACGCTGTAGGGAGAATTCTGGTGTTTTTGACGGCCGCGGGGCTCGCGAGTTGCTCGATGAATAATAATGGGTACCATTTTGCCGAAGAAGTGGAACTCGGTTCAGGTGAGGTCATCCAGGTCGAGCGTCAACTCAAGTACAGAACCATTGGAGAATTTGGTGGTCCCGGTGGGGCAGAAATTCTTTACTCGAGCCTTGATATTGTCTCGTCGTTCGTCAAAGACAGACCCCTGAAGTGGGAATCCACAGACGGCCTGGATCCGATTCTGTTGGATCGGGAGCCGACGAGTGGTGAATGGGTCATTCTCGCCACGTTCATTAGTTGTGAGGCGTGGTACCAGTTGGGTCGGCCGAAGCATCCCTATGTCGAGTTTCGCTTTCGCCAAGGTGCCTGGCAGACAATACCTCTCACAGACGGTTGGTTCGGACGGCCGGCGAATATGTTGGTCGACAACAATACCGACAGTGAGGCGGCCTTCGTGACATTGGCCCAAAAGAAGCTGCGCAATGCCAACAATATGATAGGGGCGAAATATAGATCGGTTATTTCCAATTGGAAAACCAATTGTTAGCGACCAGCCATCAGGACATCGATTGAGACCAGGATCCTACAAGACCCTTTGACGGAGAGTTGAAGTCATGCCAACACGTGAAGTTTATGCGCAAATGTCCAATCGTGCCTACACGCGTACGGATGAAAACCGAGCGCCAAAGCCACCCGGGTGGGATGAGATTCAATATATCCGCGACGGTTTGCTTACCGGTTTCTCGGCGGGTGTGTACAAAAGCCAGAGCGGCAACGAAATTGTCATTGCATTTACGGGCACCAATGAATGGCAGGCCGAAGACTGGTTGGTCGGCAATATACCCAGCGGAATTTCGTTGCCTAGCTTCCAAGTCACTCAAGCCATGAAGCTCTACCTCGACGTCAAAGCGCAGAATCCGGGAGCCACCATCACGTTTACGGGCCACTCATTGGGGGCGGGACTCGCGTCCTTGATGGCCGTCTTCTTCAATCGTACAGCCACTGTCTTTGACAATGCCCCGTTTCAGGCGTCCGCAGTCAATCCGCTAACGATCGGGATCTATTCCGCCTACATGGTCGCCAATGGCTACACGGATTCTGATTTCTTTGCCTACGCGAATGGGACCGATACATTCGCGTCGCGCGAACCGAATGTCACCGCTTACTTCCTGGATGGTGAAGCGCTCCAGGGTCTTCGAACCTCATTGACGGCAATCGAAGGCAGTTCGACACCTTATGTGGTGGGTCCTCAAAGCCACTGGAACCCCATTGACCGGCATTCGATAACGCTATTGACGGCAGCAATAACGTCGCAGTCGTTCAATGAAATGCTGTACGCAAACCCCAACGCGCTGGCATTGTTTTTTGACGATAGTATTTACAAAAGAAGCCTTGCTTCATCGAAAGAACGAGATTTCTTGTCTTGGCTGGTGAACAACCAGACCATCAATACGGCGCCACTACTCGACCGTTTTGCCGCGGATGTTGCGAAACTGGCTTCGGTCCTGCCGACCGATGGAGCCATGCACAACGCGCTCTTTGTCGCTGCCATGGATTACTACTATCTGAAGGATCCGGCGCAAACCTCCGCATTTTTCAGCGTTGCCAATGGCGGTCTACATTTCAACTTCGACGATATTGGACTGGGTGGCTATAAATCTTTGCCACGTTTGCGCGCAGCCATTGAGAGCATGATGGCAACGGAATGGGGTACCGACAAGGAATTCTACTCAGCCTACTTGTTAACGCAAAACGCCTGGCATATCCAATCAGGCGCGAATCCGTTGTCGTGGGTTGCCAGCAGCGGCGCGACGGACAAAGACGCTGTAGTAGGTGGTGCCGGAGCGGATGTAATTGATGCCGGCGCCAATTCAGATGTGGTGTTAGGCGGCGACGGGGGCGACGACATTACCGGGGGTGCCGGCAATGATTTGATGTTCGGTGGCGCAGGCTTTGATACCTATCGATTTGCCGCGGGATTCGGCCGAGACGTGGTCATGGATTCCGATGGCGGCGGTCGATTGATGTATGGAGCTGATCAGCTAACAGGTGGTCTCAAAGTTTCCGAGAACGAGTGGCAGACAGATCCTATTGTAGGGACGCCACAATTCCGATACACGCTCGTTGCGGATGGGGCAGGCGGCAATTCGTTAGTCATCAAGCGCGTCGGCAGTTCCGATGTCGTGACATCCGCATCAGTCCGAGCTGCCGCTCGGGGCCAGAGCGCCGCCGATGCAGTCCAGTCTGCTGTGAACTCGAAGGGTGGGGGTGCGATTCTGCTGGCGGCTGAAGCGGCGGGGTGGGCAGGCCTGAGCCTGGATTGCCGTCGGGG
>JAYVJR010000135.1:0-6701 GCA_043769085.1 Gammaproteobacteria bacterium | reverse complement strand
TACGCTTTCAAGGCTGGCGCGCGCAGCGCGCCAGCGGTGCTGCTGTTCTATCGCGGCGGCTGGTGCCCGTTCTGCAATGCGCACCTGGGCCAGCTAAAGGCGGCTGAGGCGACGCTCAGGCAGCGCGGCTATGAAATCATGTTCCTGTCATCCGACCGCCCGGACATTCTGCACACCAGCCTCAAGGATGACATCGAAAAGGAGACAGCTCATTACACCCTGTTGAGCGATAGCGAAGCTGTCGCCGCGCGCGCGTTTCGCGTGGCGTTTCGAGTCGACGACGCCACCATCCTGAAATACAAGGGTCTTGGCCTCGATCTTGAATCGACCCAGGGTAACCGTCAGCACATTCTGCCGGTGCCAGCGGTTTTCATGGTCGATCGATCGGGGAAAATCGCATTCGCGCACTTCAATCCCGATTTCAAGGTCCGCCTCAGCGCCGAGGAACTCCTCGCGGCGGCGCCGTGATCGCGTTGCGCTGATACCAGGCCGGCGTTCGCAGGGTCCGCGGCGTCCACCACATTAACTACTGGGTTCGCGACCTCGCTGAAGCACGCGGACGGATGGCGCGCCTTTTGGGCGTACCTTTCGGTGAGGCGGTCGAGCTGCAGGAATCGTTATAATTGGCGACATCTGCAGAGCATGGGTTGGAACTGCCATTTGCTCGCTGCAGCTATCATTTTCTAGGGGTACGTTGGGAGGTACGGGCGGGTTTTTCCGACACCGATTGATAACAAAATCAATCTGTTAGATCGCCAGTTCGAGTCCCGGAAAAGGACTTGAACCTAGAGCAAAACTCTCCATATATTCTCCACAGCCCGAGGACACGGCGATTTACCGCTCGAGTAGTGGCTGTAAATTTGCGGTCGGAAGGCTCTGCAGGAAATTTCGGGTCGCAGCGGCAACTTCAGCGGGCGCCTCGAGTGGCGGGTAATGGCTCACATCATCAAACAGTTTGGTCCTGGCGCTCGTGGATGTCAGTCTCGATGCCAGCAGTCCGGCGGTCGCTGCGGGCAGAACCGGATCTTTGGTCCCCCAGAGCAGTAAGGTAGGCGCCTTCACAGCAGCTAACAAACGAACCACTTCATCGTCCTTGCGCATAATGGCCGTCATGCTGCTGAATTCACTCGCACCCGGGCGCCGGTTGAGATCGTAGTACTCCGTTACCAGTTCGTCGGTTACGCGCGCACGACGCCAGAAATTAGACACCAAAAAATCCTGCCAGCAGGTCCTCGAGAATGGCCGGGAATATTTCATGCAATAGCCGAGCGACAATTGTAAAGATTTTGCCAGGCGGCGTCTCGCGCCGGTATTGTCGACGGGTGCTGAGGGCGGCACATTGGAGAGGATCAGCGCATTCACGCGATCCGGATAGGCCGCTGCGAACCGGTACGCGATGATGCCGCCGCTCGATGTGCCTAACAACGATACTTTCCCAACACCCAGCTTGTCGAGCAGTGCGCGCAGGAACTCCTCGGACGTCATTGAGAATTCTTTTGGTACCGCACCTGAGAGTCCCGAGGGCGGTTGGTCATAGCGGATGATCCGGTAACCGGGACCGAGCGCGTGCACCATGTCGTCGAACATGCGCAGACTGCCGAACGATCCGTGAAGCAATACCAGTACCGGTCCGCTGCCGTCGTCACGATAATTGACCGTGACGCCTGCAATCTCGGTCTGGCGAGCGCCAACGTTGTATTTGGACAGCACCTCGGCGAGTGCCACAGGCGGTGCGCCGCGACGCTCAACCAAAAACCAACCGCCAATCGCCATGGCGCAGGCGATTGCCGCGAGTGTTGTCGCCAGAATTCGCTTGGAGAGCAGTTTCATGGCCATGAATGCCTTGTTGCGTTGTTAGTTGGTTGCATCCACGAGCGCGACCTGAAACTCGCCAGTGCCAGCCCGCAGCAATTTCACCCGCGCGTATTCCGCGGAATTCCAGAATTGCAGCGCCGCGGCCCGATCCGGCCATTCAGAAATCACCGCGCCACCGCCATTCGGCCAATCGCCTTCGAGTACCTGCATGTTGTGACCTGTCAGCAGGTAGCGGCCGCCGAAATGTTCGACCAGGGGTCCGACCTGCGCCTGATAGGTCGCCATGAAGCGCGGCAGATCCGTGAACGTGCCGAGCACGATCATGTAGCACTTCATCGCAGCTCGGCGAGTTCGTAAGTAAAAGGCATGTCGGCCCAGGTTTCCTTCACGGTCAGGTGCTCGTCGCCCCAGGTCCAGAGCATGAAAGGCGCCTTGAGGCCGAGCAGCTGTACGGCAAAACTGCGGCAGTTGAATTTTCCGGCGGGCACGGTGATTTCTTCCATGCCACGATAGCTGATGTCGAGATCGAAGGTCTCGATCCCGATGGCCTCCTTGCCCACAGTCTCTTTCGAGTAGGTGATGCAGTCGCTGAGTCGTTGCACGGCGTCAGGCCGCCGCATGTCGAAAAGCGCTGTCCACAGTCCATCGTTGATGATCGGATGCGCGCCGAAGGCGGGCGTGGCGCCCGAGTAGGCACGCGTAAACTTGTGTTGCGCGCCCTGTGCGTCAAGCGCGGTGCAGATGACTTCACCCGCGCCGAACCGGAACCAGCCTGCGCCCAGGGCCTTGCCCTGGTGGTTGATACGCAGATAGGCGTCCACGGGCCGCCAATCCGGGCCCAGTGTCAGCGTGACATCCCGCACCAGCTCAAGATCATTGAAATGACACTCGCAACGAAACGTGCGGCTGCCATCCCGGTAACGCGTGGCGGAAAAATATTCGCAGCCGGTTTCCTTGCGCTGCAGGTCCAGGTAGGCAATGCGTCCGCGGATGTTAGACGAAGACATGGACCGTTCCTGTTTTAGTTTGGGCTCAATCCGGGCCTAATCCGGATAGCGCAGGTTTACTTCAACGTAGATGCCGTTAGGATCGAACAGCGACATGGTACGTAAACGGATGACCTGGCCTTTCACGGGGCCTGGCACCGTCCAGTCGGTGGGTGGTGCCACGACCACCGCATCGGTTTTCAGGATTCGCTGGTAAGCGGCGTCCGGGTCGGCGCTTTTGACCACCAGGATCGCTTCACCTTCGCCCACGGTTTTGCGGTGTTTGCTGGGCCCGGGCGTCATCGGATGGTCGAGATACTTCATGAAGCCAATGCCGCCGATCTCCGGATCATCGCCCTCGCTCGCGAAAAAAACCAGTCTTGCCGGCGCGCCGTCGGGTGCCGTGGGTGGAAAGCGCCGGTCGACAGCTAACACATTGTCGTAGGCGACGCGCCAGCCAAAGGCCTCGGTGTAAAACCTGATGGCGGCCTCCAGGTCGCCGACGATAAACGTGCTGCGCAGCAGGATGTCTTTCATGCTGGTTCCTGCTGGCGTTTCGATTCCAGCAAGTCGCCGGCGTCAAGCCTGTAACTCCAGACAGCTAACACGCCGCAGGCCATGCATACGGCAGGCACGATCGTGAAGCCGATGTAGATGGCCATGATGGCCTGATCCGATTGCAGCGCCTGGCCGGCCGAGGTGCTTTGCACGTAACCCATCGCCGTCATCAGCACGCCAAGCCCCGCAATGCCGGCCGCCGCGGCGACTTTGTCGATCAGGCTGGTGAATCCTGCAAATGATCCCTCGCGCCTGAGACCGGTCTGGATGTAGTCGTAACGAATGGCGTCCGACAGCATGGAGTAGGCAAAAAGAATCATGCCGGCGGACGCAACGCCGACCAGCAGCGCGCGCATGACCAACAAGGCATAGGGTTCCGACTGCCCTACAAAGAACCAGGTCAGGTGCAGCAGGCCGAATCCCAGCATCGAGGCGATATAACAGCGCTTTTTGCCGACCGTCTGCGCAAGCTTGAGCCACAGCGGCATCGAAACGATCACGCCTACCGTCGCGAACAGGTAGTAGTTACCCAGCCAGATGTCTGAACGCCTGAGAATATAGCGGGTGAAGTAGGCGTTGCTGATCGAGGTTGTTGCGGTGCCGATCAATACGAAGATGTGTGCAATCGCGAGCAGGCGGAACGGATGGTTGTTCCACGCCAGTTTGAGTTGCTGCGGCAGGTTTGCGAAACGCAGACGTGGCGGATTGTTGACGACGGAACTGCGCGCCGAGCCGCGCAGCAAGGCAACCGAGAGCAGCCCGGCGAGCATGACGATCCCGGCCACCACCCAGGAAACATCAATATGTCCCGCGCGGGATGACCCCCAGCGCGCCAGCAGCCATGCGGGCAGGGTCGATCCGGCCAGAGTGCCGATGGTGTTGCCGATAACACGGTATGACATCAGGGTCGAGCGTTCATGAAAGTCATCGGTGATCTCGACCACCATTGCCATGCCGGGTATGGTCAGGGCGGTGTACGCCGTTGCGTGCACGATCATGACCGCTGCGATAAAAATCCAGAGTCCGGTTGAGGACAGGCTGGCGGGCGCCGAGAACAGCAGCACGATGGCAACCGGCATCAGCAAGCTGCCACCCAGCAAGTAGGGCAGCCTGCGACCTAACACGCTGCGGGTCTGGTCGCTGACCGCTCCCAGCATTGGATCGAGCACGCCGTCATAGATCTTCACTGCGGCGAACAGCAGTCCGACGGTGGCGGCGGCCATCGCCAGGTTGTCGGTGAAATAACGGAATGCCAGCAGCGTGACCACGTTTTGGCCCGCCGCATGGGTCATTGCCGCCAGCGTGAAGGCAATCCGGATTTTCTGGTTCGAGCCGGCGCGGTGGTGGGATAGCAAGGTTCTTTATCTTATGCGTGCGCCACGGTCGGCGACAGGCGAAGCATACCGGGTCGAAATCGAATTACCAGTTTTGCGGACGGTGCCGGAATTCCACTATTGGCATTCAGCGCGTAACGATGCTCAGTTCCCGGTTGTATATGGCCAGCAATTTGTCGACGGCGGTCACGATCTCGGCCTGTCGGCGCCGCAGCAGGGGTACGGGCGATCCTATGGCTAACGCGCCGAACCGCAAAGGGCTCCTGGTGATCGTCAATGGCCAGGCCAGGATGCCCCAGCCATCAGATTTCATGTTGTAGCCCGTGGCATAGCCGCTGCGCCGGACCTGCTCGATGGCTTTGGTAATTTCGTTGGCGCGCTGAAAACGGCGGCCCAGGGGCACGCGGCGCCGGCGCGCATGGGCGATCAGCGCGCGCACCTGCTTGGCGTTGTAGAAAGTGGCAATCGCAAGTCCCGGCGTCGTGAAGGGTTCCTGCATCTCGCCCGGAGCGTAACTGCTGGGGCCTCGAATCTTGCCTAACAGAAGCGCCGAGATGCGGATATGCGCGCCGCTCGGCACCCAGATGCTAACTGTGTCTCCGGACATGTCGCGCAGCGCGCTCATCAAGGTCTGCAAGGGCTTGGAGTAGCCACCGACTTCCGCAAGCCGGTTGCCGAGTTCGCACAGCGACGGCGCAACAGAATAGCGTGCCGTGTCCGCATCGCAATCCACATAGTGCAGTGCAACCAGTTTCTGCAGCAGGCGATGCATGCTGGAAACCGGGATGCCAAGTGCTTGCGCGAGATCGCGATTCGACTGCGGCTCGGGTGCGACGCTGAGTTGCTCCAGTACGCCGATCACGCGCGCCACTGTCCGGGACGTGCCATCCATGCGCCCCATGATGCCTCAGCGCTGCCACGAGGTCTATTCGCGACGGCTGTCAGCGTGCGGGCGTCGCCGCCTCGATATAGGCCGATACCAGCTGCGCAAATCGCTTTGGCGCTTCCAGCGGCGGGTAGTGCCCGACGTCCGGCATGAAAATTTTGGACACCTGCGTATTTGTTAGGTAGCCGGCGAGTGCATCGGCAGAGGCCGGTACCAGCAGCTGGTCGCTGCCGCCCCAGATCAGGAGCGTCGGGGCTTTCACCGCGTTCATGGCGGCGACCGCGCGGTCGTGGTTGGCGACCACGCCGACGAAAGCCAGGTAATTCTTTTCCGGACCGCGGCGGTTGAAATCGTAATACTGCTCGCGGATGCCCTGGTCGAGCCGGCGCGGATCGCCGCTGAAATAATCGAGGAACAGGTTCCAGAATTTCTGCGACTGGAATCCGGTCTCACGGGCTTCACGCTGCGCCTGCACGAATTCGGCGTTTTGCTTCATGTGGTCGGTCTTCACAGGATCGGCTGGAGTGTTAGACAGGATCAGGCGGTCAACGAGATCCGGTCGTTTTGCCGCCAGCTGCACGCCAAGCGTGCCACCGCTCGACACGCCCACGTAGCTGATGCGGGTGATGCCGAGCTGCGCCAGCAGGCCCTCGGGAATATCCGTCGGTTGCATGCGCGCGGCGAGTTCGTCCGAGACGCGTCCCGACAGACCCTGCGGCGGGATGTCGAACCGAATCACGCGATAGCGCCTGGCCAGAATGGGCGCGATCCGATCCCAGGTCTTGAGCGTGCTCTGTGAGCCGTGAACCATCAGGATGGCCGGACCGCGGCCTTCGTCCTTGTAATACACCTCGATGCCGTTGATGACCGCGATACGACCCCGGGGGTCCTGATACTTGCTGCGCAGCTGTTCGAGCGTAGCGTAGGGTTTGGCGGGTTCCGCGGCCAGGCATTGCGGGCCCAGGCTCAGGATCACCAGCAAAGCCGGTATTATCGATTTCATAGTGGCGCCTTTATCGGACATACTAGCAGGCCGTTGAAAAAGGCATGGAAATTGGGGAACAGCTGCATGCCGTGCATTTTTGTTGTGTTGCCGGAGTGGTATTCGGATCAAGTGGTGTT
>JAYVJR010000134.1:0-15894 GCA_043769085.1 Gammaproteobacteria bacterium | reverse complement strand
ATATCCGCCATTACAACCAGACCCCGAAAACCGTCAAGTGGAAATACTTCGATCCCACTCGTCGCATCACTTCCCAATCAGCTGTTACAGTCCACTAGTATCGACATCATCGTGTTCTGTCAGCTTCTCAATGGCAGTAGCGATGCCATTGCGCGCCGCACGTATTTCATCTTGTATCCGCGCCTTGATAACGGCCGGGTCTGTCAACGTCGCCAACACACCCGCAAGCCGACCTGGAATTGGCTCCAGCGCCGAATTCGTTGCTTTTGTTAGCTCCAATAAAATGAGTTCGTGATGATCAAATCGGATTAGGTCCCTGCGCGTTGCATCATTGTCGAGTTCAAACTTTTCAGCTTGCGCGCGTCAGCCTTTCCCGCTCGCTGCCTGGCCGTGATGGACGACCGCTTACAAGCCAACGTATTGCGCGCCGTAGGTCGATTCCCTTGGGGCCACCACATGGCATACCCGCTTGCGCCCAGTCGCTCACAGTTTGCTGTGAGACGCCACAGAGAACGCCAAACTCGGCTTGAGTTAGTCCTTCCGGTTTCATCGGTTACCGACTACAAGCAAGTTTTGAGGCTGTGTATCCAAACGAAACATGGTCCAAATTTCCCGCGAAGGACCTAAACAGGGATCCGCACTATTTTGGTGCAGCATAAAACCGTCTGTTAGGTCGTATCACGTTAGCCGCCTGTCCTGTGTATCTGCTGCGAATTCTTGGCTCTAAACGCTTTTGTGAATTGCAACAGCGATGCACCGATTTGGTCGGCCTTGCTGAGATCATCTTCGAGCACTGCTATACGAGCACGGAGAGCAGCGACGGTTGCGTCGTTGGTTTGGCTGTCCGCGTTTTCTGTTGCAAGTTCGGCATACTCGAATGCTGCCAGCGCTAGCTTGCGGACTTCGGTATCGATCAACTTGCCGCGTGCATCCTCGACCAGATTTAGCAAGAACGCTTGCATAGCTGCACTGGGCGGTTCGTTGTCGAACCGTAAGGACAAACTGATTTTCTGCGCCTTGAGCTTGCGCAGGTAGTGTTCGGCGCGGTCTTGGATACGCTGCTGACGCTGTTCCTGTTTGGTCATGATGCGAATCTCGATTTGCTGACGATGAACGTTGACAACTAACGGCGGTCTCGCACGTGCTGTCGCTTGGCGTGGCGAGAAATACGCCCCGCGCCCCGCAGCAGCGTGACGCCCTGCGAGACGCGGGTCGGGCGCTGGCGGTGCGGGCGGAGGAGATGACGCCGGCCGACCAACTTGACTTAAATTGCTCACATTGACCGTCCTAGGCTGCCGAGCGTGGGTCGTCGTATTCCTTCGCGCGGAAGCGTGCCGACCATCGCTCGATGAACGTCCGCATAAACTGGGCGATAGGCCGGCGCGGCGCGTTGTCGAATCAGCGAACCCTCGAATTAGTAAGTCAGCGCCCAGCTCTTGATGTATTGCTGCCAATCCTCGGGCGGAAGTAGCGTCGCTACCGTACGAACTGTCCACAGTTTCTCGCGCAATTCGATGAGATCGGCGAGCTGGTCATCGGTAAACGGGAATGGCTTTTCGATCTCGCCAAATCGCGCGATAACTTCCACCGTTGCGCGATGTTCTTGGAGAATTGTATCAAGCGCTCGGATTGCGTGATGAAGCCGGTTATTAGCTTTCGGCAATTCACGCAAGGCACGCGGGAATGTTTCGCGGAGCTGATCGAGTCGGGCAGCTTCCCGTGCCTCATAAATCCGGCGTTCCAGATTATCCAAGAATTCTGTTTCGTCGCGAAGTGTTTTGACTTCGTCATCTAACAAACGAATCGCAGCAGGTGATTCGGTTTCAGCCTTGGCGCGTTCCGGCGGTGCGGTGCCACCAATCTGCGGCACGATGGCAAAAATTCGGTCGCGGATTGCCTGTCGCTGGCTATTGCAAGAGCGCACCTTTTCGTCGAAATCTTCCGGCGAACGGCACCGCGAGAGCCTGTCTGCTATTTGCGAGGCATCTAACGGCTTCATGGTCTAATCCTTTTTGTAAGCGGTCGTTGCGCTAATTGGCGTTCGATCGCGAGAGCCGCATGCACGTGTTTGTTAGCCTGTCGTGTTAGCTGGATGGCTGCGCAATCGTGCACGGTCTGCGCGGCGCGTAGAGCCGCAGCAGGCGTTGTTGATTGGTTTTGAGTGTGGGTGTGATTCATACGCCGATTGAATCAGTTAGTTTTCCAGTAGTTGTTGGAATTCCCGCGAAGTTGCTAAAAGCGGCTCTTGCTGATCCCTAGTCGCTCGCAAATGATTCGGGCACGCTCACCGGATGGCATCCGCGCGAGCTGCAGATCGAGAACTTGAGCCCGCTGCTGCAGCGCTCGCGTTGAAAGGTAACGGCGATCAGCAGCGGTTTCCAACGCTGCCAAGATTTCGTTGGCCATACGTTCGGCAGTCGCGCGTTCTTCGAGCGACAAGGCAGGGTTGCCGAGCGTTGCCATGTACCGGCGCAAGGATTGGACGGATGTTCGATACGCGGCCGTCACTGCGGGTCCTTCGGAGGCAATTGATCGATGATGCGCTGATCGATGTAGTCCGCGCAGACATACGTGCGCACGATTGCGCCGCCGATCATGCCGGGGTTCTCGCGCTGTTGATCGCGCATCCGAGTTACGGTGCGTGTCAGTCTCTCAGACCAAGGAGTGGGGCCGGCAGCCGGTGTTTGGTTCGGGAAAAATTCCGCAGGCCCAGACATTTGTTTTGCGCCAAGCTCGAATGTGTTTTTCGATTCCGCTTCGCGGAGTGACCGCAGGCCTGGCATTAGCCAGAGGTAACCGGCATGGAGCAATCGAGGTTCGAAATTGTCATACGATGAGGCGATGTACGCCGCCACGCGGTTTTTCCCGTTTGCACCGGCGAAAAACAGGCCGGACGGGACTCCGGCAGGTCGCGATTCTTCGGTGGATTTCCAATGCGACCGCAGCAGCGGCGGCGCATTGTTCAGGACATCTGAAAGTGAATTACCTAACACACCGCACAGCATCGCAATATCGAACTGTAAGCTCATGCCGTACAAACCGCAGTGGGCGATGGCAAGCCTGGCGTGCGTATCAACCAAGCATTTGTTCCGACATGACCGTTGCCCGCTGGGACAAACAGAAACGCTGTCTGTTGCGATCACTATCTTGTCGGCATCGACAGCCACATTGATAGCAGTCACGCGCGATGCTCCAAAGCCGACAATTGATCGACGACGGCGCGCAAGAAGCCCGCACATCGCGAGATAACTTGCCGTTTGTTATCCGAAAGTTGCGCGGGGTCTATTGCCTGCAACGCGGCTAACGACTGGCGAGCGGTATGGCGAGCATCGATCAGGGCGCGACGGTGCGTCGGCTGATGCAGCATCGCTAACGCCTGAAGGCCGAGCGAGCCGCCGATGGTACGGCGAGTCATGATATTTTCTCCTGGTGCTCGCGAATCCCTGCGACCGTGGAATTGGCGATGCGAGCGAGGTCGGTTATCTCGAAGCCTGGCAAATTGCGGTATGCGGCCAGAGTCCTTGCGATGCGTTCGACACGGTCTCTGGCATTATCTTTTTTCGCTAAACCTCTACGTGCGCGAGCGCTCAAGAATGGCTGGACGCTGGGGCTGTGCGTGACTCGGGTTTCTTCGGCTTTCGAGTTACCGATTTTTTGTACTGTCGTGCTCGCAAGAGCACCTTCACATTGAGAACTTAAATGGGAACTTGGATTTAAGAAGAACTTAGTACGCTGCTGCGGGCGGTCGATTTCGTCGTCTGCGAGCGGTCGTCGCGGCTTGCCGGGTTGCGTGAATAGCCGGCCGCGAACCGCTGAGGGTTCGATGCCTCCATACGTGGATTCAAATTTCGCAACATGCGATTCGGCGGACTCGCCTTTAATTTTGATCGCGAAAAGTGGAACTTGGTCCGGCACTGACAGCCGATATTCATTGCGTTTCCACGCTTGGCCAGAGCAGGCCCTGTAAACTGCGAGCCATCCAGCCTTTGATAGCGCGTCTACTTTGCGACGCACAGTCGATTCGCCCATTTGCGCCGCGTTGGCCAAAGTCGCTTGGCCCGGCCAACAATGGCCGGAGTCATCGGCATATGCGCTGACCGCAAACAGCAATAGGCGGTCGAACGGATTAAGCGGGCCATAGTCTCGAATTGCCACGCGATGTAGCCAAGGGGGAACAGCGCGCGCTGTCATTGCCGCGCAGCCTTGCGATTGCCGTGCAGCGCGCGAACTGCCAAAAATTCGAAGCAGCGCGCGCAGAATCGATGCCCGCGTTCGCTCACCGGCTCGCGGCAGGCAACGCAGTGCGGCGCATTATTTGTCTTGCGCGCGGGATGGTTTCTTGCGATGTTTCGCACAGTCGGTACCTAAAACGCCTGCGAAATGTCCTTGGCCGGAATCGCGGGCGTTTTTTTTGAGTTAGTGTTAGGCGGCGGTTGGGCGGGCGCTATTTTTGCGCTCCGCAGAATCAAGTGTTTCGGGTCGCCAGCCGATCGCTTTTCCGCCAATAAAGACGTCGCGCGGCGGCAATTTTCCGGAGCGCTCATGGCGCCAGCGTGTAGGGCCTGAAATTCCGTACCGAGATTGAACGCCGCGCGGATAGATTACATGCGTTCCAGCCAGTGGGCGGCGATTCCGTGTTAGCTTGGTCGTGTGTGACATCGTGCGAATCCCTTTGAATTGCTTCGCACTATATTGCACGCGCCGCAGCGGTAAAAAGCGCTAGCGGGGAGACAGAACTACGCAGTTCTATCCCTTTTTTCGATTCTTGTAGTAAGTCTTCGCGGTCTCTTCTGATACGGAAAATTGTTTCGCAACATTTAGCGCGGCCGCGTCAAGCTTCCAAGGTGGGTCGGCATCGATTAGCGCTTTCATGGCTCGCACGATTCGAACTTTCTTTCGCAGTGCACCGAACTCTGGGCGTCTATGTTTCTGGCCCTTTCTGGTCCAGCCGAACGCTACGTTAGGCTCTGTGTCGCCGTACATCTGGCCAAGAATATCAGTCAGCCAATCGTGAATCGCACCCGGCATTCTCGTTCCAGTGTCCAACGCGGCCATCGCTGCACCCGCACATGCAGCGATAGCTTCAGCGTCACCGGCTGCCGCTGCGGCCGGTAACTGGTTCTCACCGAATCCAGAACGCTTAGCCAATTCGTATTGATACTTGGCTTCGAGGTTGCTGGTTGAGTGAATACCAGATCGCTTAGTATTTTTTTGTATGATCATTTTGGCTCCGCTAAAGATTTCAGGTGTTTCGCCCACTTGTCTAACGCGTCACGTTTCTCGTCGAGGTATTCGCCTGTGTCATAGGTCGCTACCATTTTTTCTTGCGCGTGATTGACGACACGTTCCGCGATATGCGGGGGTATTTTCAATTTCCCTAAGCCTGTCCGACATGTTCGTCGCAAGTCATGAAGTGTGAATTCTTTGATGCCGCGCGCTTTGAATCTGGCGCGACACTTGGCGAGGCTGCGTGTCAGTTGCTTCGGATCGACAGGTTTGGACGGATCAGCGGAGGGCAACACCCATCGCGACTGATCGGCCATGCCGCGAAGTTCATCGAACTCATCAACCGCCCACTGAGATAGAGGCACCACATGCTGTCGGCCGTTCTTGCTGTGTTCTGCCGGTATGGTCCATGTCTTCGCTTTCACGTCGATATCGGACCAGCGGGTGAGAGCGAGTTCGCCGCGACGTTGGCCCGTTAGGAGCAATATCAAAATGACGTGCTCAAGCCGTTCAAATCGGGTACAGGCGCGCGTGTCGCGCAAGAAGGCCTGTAGCTCGCTGTCACTGAGCGTGCGCTCCCGTGGTTTTTCCTTGCCGCCAGGACGAAACAACAATTGCACGGGAGAGGCATCGACCAGTGCCCGGTGGACCCCATAGCGAAACATCTGGGACAGGATGCCGGCGACGCGGTTGGCCATTATTTTGGAACCGCGCTCGACCACACCGTCCAGCAACTCAATGACCTCGCGGGGCTTGATCGTGCGAGCGTCGCGATTGCTCCAATGTGGAAGGACATCCTTCGCCAGAATTGCCTCTACGTAACTGGGGTTCTTTCGGTTTGGCTCAACGTACTTCGCCATAAACTCGTGAGCCAAGCGCGCGACGCTGTGCGGGTCTGCAGGTTTGCTCTGCAATTTGCGATTCGCTTGTTCGTTGGCGGAACGAGCGGTCGCAGTTCGCGCCTGACTCGGCGCGGGTCGTCGCGGAACAGCATTGCGAGGATCGATGCCGTCGGACAGATGTTTGGCGTAGTGCTGCGCCTTTTCGCGCGCTTCAATTAGCGACGTGGCAGGGTGGTGCCCAATCGTCATCCGCACCCATTGGTCCTGCCATTTGAAGCGGAATAGCCAGGTTCGGGACTGCTTGCGTACTCGTAACTGTAGCCCGACGGTCGCTGTGTCTGTGTGGTCGCCAAGGCGGAGTGTGGCCAACTTATTGGCCACAAGACGCCGCCTGCTACGCTGCCGGGAAGGGGTCGCTAGTTGTGTTTTTGTGGCCAACTTGTGGCCAAGTTAACAGAAATGCTATGAAATGCAATGATACGTCATGAATGACGGTAAACCCTACAAAACAAGGCTATTATTCTGGAATTTAATTTCAAGGGATTTCATGCGATTTCAGCTAGATTTTGCATGGGGTGCAAGGGGTCCCGAGTTCAAATCTCGGCGTCCCGACCAATCTTGCTGATCCAAACCTGCTAACCCAAAGCCGCTAAAGAGGTATCGCTCCGGGCGCCTGCGACACCGTGGTTCTGGCGCTGTGCCATGGCGGTTTCGCTCTGAATGGCGGAGTTGTTAGCTGTGGTCCAGGTAGCCCGCCAGAAGTGCGATTCGCAATTCGCGAATTGCGCACGCTGCGAGTAACCGTCCCGGGACCCGCCGCAACAAACGGTGGCGCCATCAGAACGATGCCTATGGTCACGATCCAGAAGACTCCTAGAGGCATCGTCACGTTGTCATTCTCGGAGCGGCTCTCGGCAACGGGTGGCGTTGACAAAGACAATCGCCACGGCGGAGTACACTGCGATTGCAAACACCGGAGGGCAACGCGATGCAGATTGGCATGATTGGACTGGGCCGCATGGGTGCGAACATGGCAAAGCGACTGGCGCGCGCCGGCATCGACGTGGTGGCCTTTGACCGCTCGCCCGAGGCGCGTAGCGCGGTTGGCGGCGAGCGCAAGGTCACCACGGTCGATTCGCTGGAAGCCCTGGTTGCCTCGTTAGCGATGCCACGGGCCCTGTGGATGATGTTGCCGGCGGGCGATGCCACGCAATTTACCATTGGTGCCTTGCGGCCGCTGTTAGCGCGTGGCGACATCATGGTGGATGGCGCCAACGCGTATTACGTCGACAGCGCGCGTCGCGCGAAAATGTTAGCTCCCCTGGGCATTGAATTTGTCGATGCCGGCGTTTCGGGTGGTGTATGGGGACTTGAGAACGGTTTTGCGCTGATGCTGGGCGGGACCAAGTCAGCGATTGAGCGGCTAACGCCGGTATTCCAGGCACTGGCGCCCACACAGGATCGCGGCTGGCTGCATTGCGGGCCCGCTGGCGCCGGCCACTATACGAAGATGATTCACAACGGCATCGAGTACGGGATGATGCAGGCTTATGCAGAAGGTTTTGCATTGCTGCAGGCCAAGAACGAGTTTCAGCTCGATGTTGCCAAAATTGCTGAAACTTGGCGACACGGTTCGGTGGTGCGTTCCTGGCTGCTCGACCTGACTGCCGATTTCATGAAAGATCGGCATGCGCTCGATCACATTGCACCCGTGGTCGCCGATTCCGGCGAAGGCCGCTGGACGGCCCTGGAAGGGATCGAACTGGGTATTCCAACGCCGGTGATGAGTCTCGCCTTGATGCAGCGTTTCACGAGTCAGGGCAAAGCCGATTATCAGAGCAAGCTGTTGGCGCGTATGCGCCAGGCGTTCGGCGGTCACGCCGTCGCAACGTCTCCAGCGGCTGCCGCGTCTGCGAATACCACGACACCCGTGCGTCGCACCTGAAGCGCTGGGCTCGTGCCTTCGCCGGCCAGCAACTTCTGCAAAGCTGCGCGTTTGGATTCGCCGGTCACCAGCCAGACAATGCGTCGCGCGGCATTGATCGCGGGAAAGGTGAGCGTCATGCGCCGTGTGCCCTGGTACATATCTGTGACGGTGATGAGTTGCGTCTCGCGCAGCGCAGGGTCGTTTGGCACGAGAGATGCGGTGTGACCATCGGCTCCCAAGCCGAGCTGCACGATATCCAGTCTACCTAACAATTGACTGTAGGTCTGCATCGCCAGGTGTTCGAGATTGTCTGCCGGCATGCCTAACAGGTTCGCTGCCGGCAAGGGTCCGTGGGTCACCAGCGCCGCGTGCTGCATCAAAAAATTGCGCCTTGCATCCGCGGGCGGCACGATACGTTCATCTACCTGCGCGACCCGCAGTTTTGTCCAGGGCAGGGATTGGCGGGCGAGCGCCTGCAGCATCACCTGGGGCGTGCTACCACCACTGATGGCGAGCGTCGCGACACCGCGCGCTGCGATATCTTCGCGCAAGGCGCTCGCAATCCATTGCGCCGCGTCCGCGGCGGCGCGCGCAGCCTCATTGGCCACGATCCGAATCATGCAGTGGTGCTTTCCAGCGTCGGATTGTGCCAACCGCCGAAACGCTGCACCACGCGATCGGCCGACGCCGGGCCCCAACTGCCGGGCGCATAGGTCTCGACATCGGCGGCGCGGGCTTGTAGCTGGTCAATCACGGCCCAGGATGCTTCGATAGCATCGCTGCGCGCAAACAGCCGTTGATCGCCGCGGATGGCATCTGACAGCAATCTCTCGTAGGGTGTCATCTCGTCCGCATCTGAATTGAGTGCAATGAGCTCGACTTCGCGGCCCACAATTGACTCACCGGCTGCCTTGACTCTGGCGCCGAGCGCGATCGCGACACGATCAGGTCCCAGATGGAATCGCAAATAGTTCGCGCGTGGCAGGGACGCCTCATCGAACAGCTGCTGCGGCGGGCGCTTGAATGTCGCCATCACTTCAGTCGATGTCACTGGCAAATGTTTGCCGGTGCGAATAAAAAACGGCACGCCCGACCAGCGCCAGGAATCGATGTCTACGCGCAATGCCGCGAAGGTTTCGACCGCCGATTGCGCATCGACACCCGGCTCAGCGCGATAGCCGGCGTACTGGCCGCGCACCAATGAGCGCTCGTCCGGCAAACGCATTGCCCTGAGCACTTTCATTTTCTCGTCGCGTAAGGCTTCGCTTTCGATATCGGTTGGCGGTTCCATCGCAATCATCGCCAGTATTTCGAACAAGTGGTTCTGCACGACATCGCGAATGGCGCCGAGTTCTTCATAGAGACGGCCGCGGCCATTGACACCAAAATTTTCGGCCATGGTGATCTGCACACTATCAACGTAGTTGCGGTTCCATACAGGCTCAAGAAACGCATTGGCGAACCGAAAGTACATCAGGTTCTGCACCGGTTCCTTGCCGAGAAAGTGATCGATGCGAAAAATCGCACTCTCGGCGAACACCGACTGCATCACATGATTGATCGTACGCGCCGAAGAAAGATCGCGACCTAACGGTTTTTCAACCACCACGCGAGCGCCAGCGGCACAGCCCGATAGGCCGAGCTGAGTCACCACAGCCGTGAAGAGCGATGGCGGAATCGCCAGGTAGTGCAAGGGTCGCTTGGCCTCGCCGACCTGGCGACGCAAGGCCAGGAAGGTGGCAGGATCTTCGTAGTCGCCCTCGACCACGCTCAACTGCTTGCAAAGGGCAGCGTAGGCGGTTTCGTCCACGCCGCCGCCGTGCTTTGCGAGACTGTCGCGAATGCGTACGCGTAATTTGTCGAGTGAAACACCGCCACGTGCCACGCCGATGACGGGCATTGTCAGGCGGCCCCGACGGATCAGATTTTGCAGAGACGGAAAAATTTTTCGAAAAGCGAGATCGCCGCTGATACCGAAAATGACCAATGCGTCGGAGCGGGGTGATTCCATCGGCTCACTTTAACTGTTCAAAGACTGCGCCGCTTCGCAGGCGGTGCCGCGACGCATGCTAGAGTTCGTTCAATGTGGAAGAGGGCCGTCATTTACGGAGCGCTGCTGGGGGCAGGGACGCTGGGTCTGCAGTGGCTGGATTACCGTTACGTGGCGCGTGCCTATTCCGGCAGCGTTTATATCTTGCTGGTCGCGGTCGCATTTCTGGCACTTGGAATTTATGTCGGCGCGCGCATGCTGGGAGGTTTGCCGAAGGCAGTACTCTTCGATGGCAACCCCAGCGCTCAGGCAGAGCTCGGCATCAGTCCTCGCGAGCTCACGGTGTTGCAGGAGCTGGCCGCGGGCCGATCCAACAAGGAAATCGCCGCCAGGCTTGAGGTATCGCCGGATACAGTCAAGACCCACGTGGCACGTTTGTTTGAAAAATTATCAGCCAAACGCAGGACGGATGCGATCAACAAGGCCCGCCAACTGGGCCTCGTACCCTGAGCGCAGCAAAATATCGGGTGATTCAGCGCCAATCACCGTTTTGGGTGATTGCCGCGACGGGCTCCTGCGACATTAATTGGCCGTCGACATACTCAACAGACCCACTGAATTCGAGGTGTTCAATGCTTAAGAAAATCCTTTCGTTTGGTTCGATCGCCGGGATCGTGGTCGGCGTACCGCTCATTGCCATCCCGATCGCGATGAATGGCCCCCCGCCGGCAAGCTGGGGCATCGTCGTCGGGTACCTGACGATGCTCATTGCGCTGAGCGCAGTCTTCGTAGCTGTCAAGAGGCATCGCGACATCGATCTGGGCGGCGTGATCCGGTTCTGGCCCGCTTTCGGCCTGGGTCTTGGCATCAGCCTGGTCGCTAGTATTTTTTATGTGCTCGCCTGGGAAGCCGCACTGGCCTACACCGGCATGGATTTCGCGGGCGACTACGCGAAACTCTTGATCGAGCAGGAGAAGGCCAAGGGCGTGACGGCTGACGCGTTAGCCCAATTTGTGGCAGGAATGGAGCAGTTCAAAACCGAATACGCAAACCCTGCCTACCGTCTGCCGATGACTTTTACGGAGATATTCCCGGTAGGCGTTCTGGTGTCGCTGATTACTGCGCTGTTATTGCGTAACAGCCGTTTCCTGCCAGCTCGTGTCAGCTAACCCACCGCCAGATCAGCGCGCAGTACCCGCGGCACTTCCGGCTCGGCAGTAGCTAACACGGTCGGCCTGGTGGCGCGCGGCGTGATCGGGATGCGGTGCGACCCTGTGGCGGCTGTCGGACGTGAAGGCTCCTGAGATAGCAGCACATCGGCGGTGACCGCCTGCAACCATTCGTCCATGGTTTGCCAGGTCGGCAGATCGCGAACGTTCTGTTTCGCAGGCATTTCTGCGACGCCGATGCCGAGCTCTGCGGAGCGAATGTAGTTTTGCGAGTCGCGGACGGTGGCGATCACCGGCAAATTGAGGTTGCGCAGGAACCGCTGCAACCCGTCGTAGGCTTTGGTGTGATGGCGTACGCGGCTGGCAACAATGGCCAGGCGCTGCGGGTTTTGGCGCAAACCGCCGCGCAATAGCAGGTCTTGCACCAGGCGAGCACTGGAGTGGCTGTCGATGGCCGATGGCAGTACCGGCACTAGAACGCGGTGTGCGTCGCGGCAAAAATAAATCAGATTCTGCGGCGCAATGGCAGCCGGGGTATCCATCAGCAGGTAAGACACGTCGAGGCCGTCTACCAGTCGGTAGCTGCGCGTGATGCGGAAATCGAGGTCATGGGCTTTGATGCCGATGATCTTGGGCGCGCTCGCCGGTCGCCTGGCAAGCCACGCCAGTGAAGACGCTTGCGGATCGTAATCGACAATCGCAACCCGCTCGCCGCGTGACGCCAGCCAGCTAGCCAGATTGACGGTGAGCGTGGTCTTGCCCGATCCGCCTTTAGAGTTGACGATCGCGAGTCGAATCAATTTGCACCTTACAAGCGAGTGGCCGAAATGAAGGGCAAAGCGTACACAAAGTATGGGCGGTCGCGCTGAGGATTCGTTCGCGATTTCACTTACATTGTCCGAATAGTGTCCGCTGTCCGATGTCGGACAGTTTGCATCCATAATCAGTCTAGTTTATATAATTAAGCTATTGATTTTATTAGGTAATATTTTGAGACATAGGGTGGCACGGCGCGTGCAATACCCTTGCTATGAAACTTGCCAACCTCCAGGTATTGAACGGCGGAGCTAACGCGATGCGGGGCACGGACGCCCAGGACACGCCTCGGCAGACCCAGCTGGCAGGTCGCTGGAACCCCAAAACTCTGGTGGCGATGGCTGCCGTACTGCTCGCGATACTGGCCGTAGGCCTGCTGATTCGCAGCTGGCTGGCCGCGGAAAACCAGGTGTCGCGAGCGAAGTTACGAATCGCAACCGTGATCGCGGGCCCCTTTGTGCGAGATGTGTCCGCTCAAGGGACGGTGGTCGCAGCGGTCAGTCCAACGCTGTTCGCCTCCGGTGCGGGCGCCATCGTCTATCAGACGCGTGCCGGCGACACCGTCAAGCAAGGCCAGTTGTTAGCGCAACTGGAATCGCCGACTCTGCAGAACGAATTTGACCGCGAACGCGCAACGCTGGATGGGCTGGACGCGGCGGTGCTGCGCCAGCAGATCGAAGTCAGGCGTGCCATGTTGCGCAGCCGCCAGCTGCGAGATCTGGCGCAGGTGCAAATTAAGGCCGCCGAGCGCGAATTGGCGCGTGCGCAGTCCAGCTGGGACGCGCGCGTCATCAGCCAGCGCGACTTCGAACGCGCCAAGGATGATCTGGCTACCGCACAACTCAATTTCGCGCAGGCACGGGACACCATCAACCTGGACGATGAAAGCCTGCGTCTTGATCTGCGTACGCGCCAACTTGATAGATCGCGGCAATCGTTGCTGGTGCAGAATCTACGGCGGCGCGTGGAGCAGCTGCAAATACGCGCCCCCATCGACGGCATCGTTGCCAGTCTCGCCCAACAACAGCGCTCTTCCGTCGCTGAAAACGCGCCCCTGTTGACGGTTGTGGATTTGTCGCAACTGGAAATCGAGTTTCAGGTGGCAGAGACCTATGCCAGCGAAATCAAACCTGGCATGAAAGCGGAAGCGCAGATCGATGGGCGCAAGTTATCGGCCACGGTCGTCGGCATCTCCCCGGAAGTGCGCTCAGGCCAGGTGATCGGTCGCGTTCGCTTTGAGGGCACGCAGCCTCAGGGGTTGCGACAGAATCAGCGCGGTGCCGTCCGGGTAGTGCTTGATGAACGCTCGCGCGCGCTGAAATTCGAACGCGGTCCTGGCATCGATGAAGGACAGACCAGTGTCTACGTTGTCGATGGCAATACCGCGCGGCGGATGCCAGTGCAGCTGGGCGCCATGTCCATCGCAGAAGCCGAAGTGTTAGGTGGGCTGAAGGAAGGTGATCAGGTGATCACGTCCGACATGACCGACCGGCGCAACAACCCAGAAATTTCTCTCAGCAACTGATCGACACCAACGGACACTCACATGCTTTCCATGCAAGTTATCAGCAAGATCTACCGCACCGACCTGATCGAAACGCACGCGCTGCGCGAATTTTCCCTGGAAGTTGCCGCCGGCCAGTTCATCGCGGTCACGGGTCCTTCCGGGTCTGGCAAGACGACATTTCTCAATGTGGCCGGGCTGTTAGAGCCGTATGACCAGGGGGTCTATCGGATTGGTGGAACGGATGTGACAACGCTCGATGACGATGCTCGTTCCCGCCTGCGTAATGAGCGCATCGGTTTCATTTTTCAGAGTTTTAATCTGATTCCGGATCTCAACCTTTACGACAACGTCGATGTACCATTGCGCTATCGGCGCATGAAACACGCTGAGCGCCACGACCGAATCTCGCGGGCGCTTGAAATCGTGGGTCTGGGTGCGCGAGCGAAACACTATCCGTCGCAGCTGTCGGGTGGCCAGCAGCAGCGTGCCGCCATTGCCCGCGCCATTGCCGGTGAGCCACTATTCTTGTTAGCGGACGAGCCGACTGGCAATCTCGATTCGATGATGGCGCGCCAGGTCATGGATCTGCTTGAATCGATCAATGCCGGCGGCACCACCATCATCATGGTCACCCATGACCCGGAACTGGCGCGGCGCGCGCAGCGCAATGTGCACATTGTCGATGGTCAAATAACGGAAGTGAAGCAGGCAGACATGCCGTCGCTGCGATTGCCAGATTCAACTGCCACCATCAGTCCATTGTCCGAGCGGCGCTAACATCATGTTTGCGTATCACTTCAATCTTGCTCTTCGCAGTTTTCGCCGCAACCCCGGCATCACGGCACTGATGGTGCTGGCCATTGGTCTGGGCATTGCGGTATGCGTCATGTCGCTGACGGTGTACCACGCCATGGGATCCAATCCGCTGTGGTGGAAAAATGATCGCGTATTTGCCGTCACGATGGATACATGGTCGCCGTCAGAGCCCTATAACGACGAACAACCCGAACTGCCACCGACGCTGTTGACCTACAAGGACGCCCTGGCAATACTGCGATCGGCAATACCGCAACACACGGTCGTCATGTATGTCGCCGGGGGTGTGTTGAGTGGCGCGCCCGTCGAAACCAAGCCAGTGCGGCAGGCAACTCGTGCCACTACCGCGGATTTTTTTGCGACTTTTGATGTGCCTTTCCAGTACGGCAGGGGCTGGGACAAAGCTGCGGACGATAACAAGACACCGGTTATTGTGTTAGCCAATGACGTAAACCAGAAACTTTTCGGAGGCGCCAATTCGGTGGGCAAATCCTTGCGCTGGAATGACATCGAGTTTCAGGTGATCGGTGTGCTCAAACCCTGGCGACCGCTGCCGAAATTCTACGACCTGAACAACGGCTCCTTCGATGAGCCAGAGGGTGCTTTCGTGCCCTTGCGCTGGGCTGTCGAGTCGCAAGCCGAGGTCTGGGGCAACATGAATTGCTGGAAATCCGAGAAACTCGACTCGTACGCCGACAGACTGCAGTCTGAGTGCGTCTGGATGGAAGCCTGGGTTGAGCTGCCAAACAGCGCGGCTCGCGCGCGAATGCTGGCTTTTCTGGATACCTACGCAAACCAGCAACGCAAATTCGGGCGCTTTCAGCGTGCGCAGAACAATCGGCTGACTCCAGTCGATCAATGGCTCGCGGATAACCAGGTCGTCAGCAACGACAATAAATTGCTGGTGGGTCTGGCGTTCGCGTTTTTGGCGGTGTGCCTGCTGAACACGGTTGGTTTGTTGTTAGCAAAATTCTTGAATGCTGCGCCGATGTCGGGTATTCGACGCGCGCTGGGCGCCAGCCGCCGCGATATTTTTCTGCAGCATCTCACAGAGGCGAGCGCGGTGGCTCTGGCCGGTGGGCTGATGGGGTTGTTGTTAGGGGCCCTGGGCCTGGCGGGCATCCGGGGGCTATACAGCGGGTTCGGCGATCAGCCGTCGAGCTATGAATTGCTGGCGCGCGTCGATGTCAACAGCGTGCTGTGGGCGCTGGGGTTGGCAGTGGTTGCGACCCTAGTCGCAGGCTTGTATCCGGCATGGCGCATCGGGCGACTGGCGCCGGCGTCTTATTTGAAAACGCAGTGAGGCTGACATGAGCTATGAAATCAGACCCATCCTGTCTGCGCTGCTGCGCAATCGGACTGGGGCCGTGCTGGTGGCCCTGCAGGTGGCCGTGTCACTCGCAGTGCTGGTGAACGCAGCCTATGTGATCAAGCAGCGAGTTCAATTCGTCAATCGGCCCGACGGCATGGCCACCGAGGAAATTGTGAGTCTGCGCAGTACTGGCTTTGCGAAAGACTATGACTATCTGGCCAACTTGCAAGCCGATCTGCAGTGGCTGAATTCCCTTCCGGATGTACTGGCGGCCGCGCCCATTCGCAAC
>JAYVJR010000133.1:0-2717 GCA_043769085.1 Gammaproteobacteria bacterium | reverse complement strand
TGTTTACCGCCCAGGTCGGCGCCGGCGACGACACGCTGTGGGAACTGGATCCGTTAGCTGTCAGTCCAGCGCGCCGCGTTGCGAGTGCTCAGGGGCGGTTGAATGGTTTTGCGTTTGGTCCGGACGGCCGGCTGTATGCGCCGCAGTTCGGTACCGATCGACTGGTCGCGATCGATATTGAAACCGGCGCGCGCACGATCATCGCGACCGGTCTGGGCGCGCCGGCCGCGGTCAAGGTGGCACGGAACGGCGATGTCTACAGCGTCGACTATCTGTCCGGTGACCTGTGGCGCACTGCGCCGGCCACGGGTCAGTCGGCCAAGCTAACAAATCTACCGGCGCCACTCGACAGTCTGGTGCTGGCGCCGGATGGCAAGATCATTCTCAGCAGCGCCGCCGACAGCAGCCTGCTGGTATTCGACCCCGCCTCGGGCGCGCTGCGCACACTGGTGCGCGGCTGGTTCACGCTGCCTCTGGGCATGGCGCTGGTTGAACACGCCGGCCGCCCGAGTTTGTTAGTGGCTGATCCCTTTGGCTATCGGTTCGTCGACCCACAGAGCGGCGCGGTGACGCGCCCGCCCTGGGCCGGCAATCGCGGCGCGTCGACGGCGGTGGCGGCGAACGCACAGCGCATCGTGGTTGCCAACGGCCCGGTGGCGCGACTGCGCGCCATCGACCAGACATCCGAGCAGCTGATCTGGGACAGCAATGCGGCCAAGAATCCCAGGGGCCTCGTCTTGTTAGGCGATGGGGCGGCGGTGGTCGCCGACAGCGCAACGGGCGAGTTAATGCAAATTGACGGGGCGGGCGCCAGGGTCCTTGCGTCCGGCCTGCAGCAACCGGTGGCCGTCATGGAAGAGAGTCCGCGGCTGCTGCTGGTCAGCGAGTTCGCGGCGGGCCGCATACAGCGGGTCGATCTTCAGTCTGGCAATCGCCAGACGGTGGCTGAGGGTCTGGATCGGCCGACAGGTCTCGCGCGGCTGCCGGATGGGCGACTGGCCGTGGTCGAAGCCAGCGCCGGGCGCGTGTTGGCGATCGACCTTGGGACCAAGCAGCGAACGGTACTCGCGAGCGGCCTGCCGCTGTCACTCGATGGCCTAGACTTGCCGCAAGACTCATTGGCCGGCATCGTCGTGGACGCTGCCGGTACTGTGTACCTGACTTGTCCTGGCGATAATTCCATCCGGATCCTGCGGCCCCGGAGAGCGTCAAAAAACAGGGGGCGAACGTGAAGCGACAGTTTGTTAGGATTTTGATGCTCGTCGCGGGATTGGTGGCGACTGCCCAAGGCGCGCACGCCGCGAGCAATATCCGGCTCGCCGCCGATACACCCGTGATCGCGATGGCCGAGTGGGAAATTCTGCAAACTGGCGCGGCCGAGCAGACCGGCGCGCGCATCCTGATCGCGGCCGGCGCCGAGGAGCTGGCGCGCGCCCCGGCTAACGCGGTGCGCTATGACTCGCAGGCCTTCAAGTTCAACAACGGCGACATCCGCGTGTTGAGCTTCCGCAAGGCAAGCGGTGGCGTGTTGCACCAGATCACGACCGAAACTCAGCTGTATGTGGTCAAGGGCTCAGCGATCGTCGGTGCCACCGGCCAAACCGTCCAGATTCGTGCGGGCGACGTGGTTAACCTGCCGAGCGGCGTGCTGCGCAGCATTCCGCGCAAACTGGAGGATACGATGGTGGTGCTTTACACCGTTCGCAATTCGAAACCAGACGCCAAAGCGCTGGTCCTGCGTGGCAAAGACATGCCAGTGACGCCACTCACCGCCGGCCCGAAGGCGGGTGTCGACACGGCGACGGTCTCTGTGCAACGTTTCGTATTCGACGGTAATTCCATCCGCATCGCGCGCCTGACAGGTCCAGGCAAGACCGGCGCGGTGACGCCCCCGGTCGACGCGCTGATCTATATGTTGTCGGGGCGCATGGAGATCACCGTTGGCAATGAAACCAAAATCGTCCAGGCGGGTGATGCGCTGTGCGAAGAGGCGGGCCTGCCGACGCACTGGGATGTTCTGGAAGATTCCTCATTTATTGCCACCAATGGCGCAAAGGCGGCCCCATGAAAATGAAATCCTTCGGCCGGGATGCTAACGGCCGCTCCACCTGGGGCACGGTGGACATTCCCTTCAAACAGCTGACGGATTTGCACGCCGAGACTGAAAAACAGGAAGGCGCGTACTGGGGCATTTCTCTGAATCAACCGGGTGAGCCGATCGGCGGCGGACCCGACGAAATGCACCTGACCAACCAGCCGCGCATGGTCTGGGCCATGGCCGGCCATCTCGACAACAAATTGCAGAGCGGCGAAATTCGCCGCTCCGCCACCGGCGAAGGGGTTTACGTTCAGGGCCTTGCGCTCCATCACTCATCGTTCGCCCGCAGCCGCGAACCGGTCATTACCTTGAGCCTGACCTTTCCGGGCACCGACAAATACGAATTCAAGAAGTAGAGGCGCGCCATGAAATTCACCTGCGTGGATGTCGATGAACATGGCCACTCTTTTTTTCGGGAAACGGACTTGCCGCAAACCGGCATACCGCGCCGCGTCTCGTCGAAAAATCAGAACGTCAAGTACTGGAAGATGAGCCTGTCCCAGCCGGGATACAGCGCCGACTTCAAGACGATGCCGGACTTGATGGTGGTGGCGGTGTTCAGAGGTCAGATGAATATCACCGTCAGTAATGGCGAGACGCGGCAGTTCGTGCGCGGCGA
>JAYVJR010000132.1:0-3452 GCA_043769085.1 Gammaproteobacteria bacterium | reverse complement strand
CTGCTGACGCCGGTCGCGGCCGGCGTGTCGATTCCCGTGCTGGTTGTGGCGCGCATCGGCATGGGAATGGGCGAAGCAGCCATGTTTCCCGCGGCCATTCAGATGATCGGAATATGGACCGCGGGCCGCGAAAAGGACCGTAGCAATTCGATCGTGCTCAGTGGAATTCCGCTCGGTACCGTCATCGGTCTTCTTGCTACTGGCTGGATCGTCGGTCACTACGCCTGGCCGATGGCGTTTTACGCGTTTGGTGTCGTCGGCGTGCTGTGGTGTTTCGCCTGGTTTGCGATCGCATCGGATGATCCCGCCAGCGATCCACGCGTTACTCAATCGGAACGGACCTTGCTCGCGGACAACAGAAGATCACCGGCGGCGGCTTCGGCAAAAATGCCCTGGGAAATCCTGTTATTCCGGTCCTCGGTCTGGGCGCTGGTTGCAACCCATTTTGCGACGACCTGGACCTTGTACATGCTGCTCAGCTGGCTCCCAAGTTATTTTCGGGATGTGCAGCAAGTCAGCATCGCCGACTCGGGTTTCCTGTCGGCCGCACCATGGCTCAGTATGTTTCTGATGACCTATGTCGGCATCTGGCTGTCCCAGTTTGTAATTCGTAAGACCGGCCGGGTCGTATTCGGTCGCAAGCTCCTGCAGTGCATTGGTCTGTTAGGTTCCGGCGCCATGCTGCTGCTCGCGCAATATACGCACTCGGTCGGCGCCGCACTGGCGGTCGTCTGTGCCGCAACCGGCCTGCTCGGGTTCTGCTGGGTCGGATACGGTTCCAATTTTCTGGACCTGGCGCCGCGCCACAGCGGACTGCTGGTCGGCTTCAGCAATACTTTCGCTACCGTGCCGGGAATCATCGGCGTCGCGATCGCAGGCTGGCTGGTCGACGTGACAGGCAGCTACTCAGCAACTTTCGCCCTGGCGGCAGTGGTCAGCGTCGCAGGCGCTGTGCTTTACATGATCTACGGCAGTGACAAAGTGCTTATCGACTGACAGGCAGCGGCTGCGGCCAGGGAAAATAAAGCTCAGCCATGCGGTAGTAGGCCGGCTTGCCGGCGATCGGCAGGTGCTTGTCAGCGTAGTGGCGCTCAAATTCCTGCGGATTCGTGGGATGGTTGAAGAGCACCGTCACTTTGATCATCAATCACTCCTTGGTCTAGTAGTCGTGTACTTTCCGGATCTAGCTTCGTAGCCCGTCTCTGACATACAGAATCTTGACGATGGATTGCATTGCATTTCTCGTGTTCGCAAACAGTCTGGCACCCAGTTGTTAGCCAGCTAACCATGGCTCGCGACGCAAAGTTTATTGCCGTCCGGATCACGGAAGTAGGCGCCGTAATAATTCGCGTGGTACTCGGGACGCAGGCCCGGCTTGCCTTCCGGCGTGCCGCCGTGCGCCAGTGCGATTTCATAGGCTGAATCGACCAGCGCTCTGCTGCTGGCCTGAAACGCGGTCATCTGCCCATTGCCAGAATGATGTGCTCGCGAGGCGAAAGGCCTGCCGATCAGAAAAAGCGGCCGATCCACACCCGGAACCTGCCATCCAGCCCAGGGATGGTCGCGCTCGCAGAAGCGCAGCTGCAGACCCAAAGCGGACAGGACCGGTTCATAGAACGCCATGGCCCGGTCGAAATCTGAGACGCCCATGAATACGTGCGAGAACATGCTGTCTGATCCGATAATTGTTAGGCGACGTCGCGGCGATTTCCGGCGACGGCCCTGCGCAGCGCAGCTCTGGCAAGCAGGCGCGTTGAGTCCAGGGTCGGCAACACGGAGTTCTGGTCGTTGATGATGAGCGGAATCTCCGTGCAGCCAAGCACCGCCGCGTCGCACGCCCGTTGCTGCAAGCCCTGGATGACCCGCTGGAAGCAGGCAATGCCTGCCGGATCAAAGACACCGCAAACGAGCTCATCCATGATGATGCGGCTGATTTCCTGGCGTTGGCGCTCGCCCGGACGGACATAGGCGATGCCATGACGTGCGAGCTTGTCAGGGTAGACGTCACTCTCGACCAGCCACCGCGTCCCGGTTAGACCGAGGCGCTTGAATCCGCGCGCCGCGGCTTCAGCGGCCACCACTTCGGCAATGTGGAGCCACGGAAGTGGCGAGTCCGGTTCGACAAAAGGCAATGCCTGATGAATCGTGTTGTCCGGGCAGATAAGAAAGTCCGCACCGGCGCTCGCGAGCTTTCGCGCGGACGACAACATGAGCGCACCAACGCCGGCCAGGTCGTTGCGATCGAGGCAGGCGACGTATGCGGACAGCGGATGCGTGTGCATCGAGACTTCCGGATGCGCGTGCGGCCCAAGCAACGCCGCGCCCTCGGCGCAAATGGTTCGGTAGCACAGTGCCGCGCCCTCGGCCGAGCACGCAACGACGCCGATGTGCAGCGGTGATTTCTGCGGCGGTGTGTTCATTGATTGGATTGCAGCATTGCTGCCATGCGCTGCTGGATCACGTTGATCGCCTTCAGTGGCCTGATCATCACTTTGAAATCGACGATCTGACCAGCTTCGTTCCATTTGATGAGATCAACTCCGTTGACGAGTATTCCATCGATCTTGGTTTCGAACTCGAGCATTGCATCTGAAGGCCCTATGATTTCCCGGACATAGCGAAACGGCGAGTTGAAAAACACGTGAAACGCCGCGGCCAGGTATTTGGCCACGACCGCTCTGCCGCGTTGCGGCGTGTGGACAACCGGCGAATGGAAAACTGCATCTTCCGCGAGCAAGGCATGTAGTCCGGATGGATCTCGGCTACCAACGAGCTGGTGCCAGGATTCAAGCGTGCTAACAATCATTGCCCGATGAAATCGTGAATGTATTTATTGACTAAGTCGGGTTCCTCGTGAATGACCCAGTGCGTGCCGTCAGGAATGCGTTTGATGGTAAGTTGCGGCACGAATTTCTCCAGGCCTTCCAGGTTGCTGGTCAGCAGCGCCGTATCGCGCTCACCCCAGATCACCAGTGTCGGGACATTCACATTGAGCGAATCCAAACCGGCAGCCGCGGTAATGTTTGTATCGAATCGCGGCGCGGCGCGATACCAATTCAAGCCGCCCGTCAGCGCGCCGGGTTGCGACCACGCGTCGAGATACATCTTGCGATCTTCGTCGGTGAAAAGTTCTGGCCTGGCAGCGGCATTGAATACGGCATTTTGTAACTGCGCATAGTTATTCGCGCTCAGGCCCGCTTCGGCTTGCGGCGAGCGGAAGAAATTCATGTAGGCGCTGGCTTTCTGTTGCGCTGGATTCGACTGCAATTCTCGCGCAAACACACCGGGATGCGGAGCGTTGATGATCATAAGCCGATCGAGGTATTCGGGATAGCAAATTGCAAATGCCCAAGCCGCTACGCCGCCCCAATCGTGCGCAACGAGGATGCCTTTGTTAGCGGGCGTGGTGCCAAACATTTCGAACATCGCCTTGATGTCCGAGACGATGTTCG
>JAYVJR010000131.1:0-31394 GCA_043769085.1 Gammaproteobacteria bacterium | reverse complement strand
CGATGGCCAGCGCTTCGTGCGCTTCGCTCGAAATCGAGCCGTAACTCATCGCGCCCGTTTTGAAACGGGAGACGATCTTTTCCACGCTGTCCACTTCCTCGATGGGAATGGCGGTGCGCTGCTTGAATTCGAGAAGTCCGCGCAATGTGAAGTGCTGCTTGCCCTGCTCGTTCACGAGCGCCGAGTATTGCTGGAAGGTCGCGAAGTTTCCCGTGCGCACGGCCTTTTGCAGCGTGTGAATCGTCTGCGGACTGAACAAGTGTGCCTCGCCCTCCTTGCGCCACTGATACTCGCCGCCAGCTTCGAGCGTGTGCCCGTTCACTTGACGATCGGGGAATGCGTGCGCGTGACGCGCGACGGACTCCTGCGCGATGACTGCGAGGTCCGCGCCGCTGATCCGCGAGGCAGTCCATGTGAAGTATTTTTCCACGACGGACTGATGCAGTCCCACGGCTTCAAAAATCTGCGCACCGAGGTAGCTCTGCATCGTCGAAATGCCGATCTTCGACGCGACCTTGATGACGCCCTTCGTCGCCGACTTGATGTAATTCTTGCACGCGGTTTTGTGCTCCACGTTCACGAGCAGGCCCTGCCGGATCATGTCGTCGAGCGTCTCAAACGCGAGGTATGGATTGATCGCGCCGCAGCCGTATCCGATGAGCACGGAAAAGTGATGCACTTCGCGCGGTTCGCCGCTTTCCAGAACGAGGCCGGCGCGCGTGCGCGTGCCCTGCCGGATCAGGTGGTGATGCAGTCCCGCGACCGCGAGCAGCGCGGGGATGGGCGCGTTCTCGCGGTTCACGCCGCGGTCGGAGAGGATGATGATGTTCGCGCCGCTGGCGATGCTGCGATCCGCCTGCGCGCAGATGTCGTCCATCGCTTTTTCGAGCCCCCTCACGCCTTCCTTGGGATTGAAAAGGGTCGGAATCGTCACCGATTTGAACTGCCCCTCGGCGACGTGCCGCAGCTTCGACAACTCTTCGTTGCTGAGGATCGGGGTCTTGAGTTCGATGAGATGGCAGCTCTCCGGCTCGGGTTTCAAAAGGTTCCGCTCCGGCCCGATGGTCGTCTCGGAGGACGTGATGATTTCTTCGCGGATGCAGTCGATCGGCGGATTCGTCACCTGCGCGAACAGCTGCTTGAAATAATCGTAAAGCGCGCGCGGCTTGTTAGACAAAGCGGCCAACGGCGTGTCATTGCCCATCGAGCCCACTGCCTCGACGCCATCGCGCGCCATGGGCGCCATCAGTATGCGCTGGTCCTCGTAGCTGTAACCGAAGGCAATTTGCCGAGCTAACAATGTTTCGTGATCGGTGCGTGGCACATCGGTTGCCGCCGGCATATCTTCCAGATACACCAGGTTGTCGTCCAACCATTGCCGGTACGGGCGTTCACCGCAAATTTTGGCTTTGATTTCCGCATCCTCGACGATGCGGCCTTCAGCGGTATCGACCAGGAACATCACGCCCGGCTGTAACCGGCCCTTGCGAACAATTTTCTCCGGTGGAAAATCCAGCACACCGGCTTCGGAAGCCATCACGACGATATCGTCGTCGGTGACGTAGTAACGCCCTGGGCGCAGGCCGTTGCGATCAAGCACCGCTCCGATCTGCACGCCATCGGTGAAGGAAATATCGGCGGGACCATCCCACGGTTCCATCAGACTCGAGTGGTACTGATAGAACGCACGGCGCGAATCGTCCATCGATTCGTGCTTCGCCCAGGGCTCAGGGATCATCATCATGATCGCGTGGGGCAGAGAACGTCCTGCAAGCACCATTAGCTCGAGGACGTTGTCGAACATCGACGAGTCCGAACCAAAGGGATTGACGATCGGGCGGATCTTGTTGATATCCTCACCAAACAGCGCCGATTCGAACATCGCCTCGCGGGCGCGCATCCAGTTGATGTTGCCGCGCAGGGTGTTGATCTCGCCGTTATGCGCGAGGTAGCGATAAGGGTGCGCACGCTCCCAGCTCGGGAAGGTGTTGGTGGAAAAACGAGAATGCACCAGCGCCAGCGCGCTTTCCATGGTGCCATCGCGAAGATCCGGAAAATACTGGTCGAGCTGCGTGGTGAGCAGCATGCCTTTGTAAACCAGTGTCTTGTACGACAAGCTCGCGATATACCAGAACTCGCTGCCGTCACGGGTGGTGGTGCGGATGTCGTTGTAAGCACGCTTGCGGATCACGTAGAGCTTGCGTTCGAACTCTGCCGTGTCTTTGCAATCCGGGCCGCGCTGAATGAACACCTGGCGCATGAAGGGTTCGCAAGCTCGCGCAGTGTCACCTAACATCTTGTTGTCGGTGGGTACCGTACGCCAACCTAACAGAATCTGGCCTTCTGCCTGGACGGTGTGTGCGAAGACTTCTTCCAGTTTTCGGCGCTGGGTGGCATTGCGGGGCAGATAGACCAAGCCGCAGGCGTAATGACCCGGTTCCGGCAATGTGATCCCGGCTTTCTTGACCACCTTGGTGAGAAAGCCATGCGGCATCTGCATCAGCACGCCGGCACCGTCGCCGGTGTTGACCTCACAGCCACAGGCACCGCGGTGATCCAGGTTTTTCAGGACCTGGATTGCATCGCGCACGATCTTGTTCGATTTGCGTCCCTTGATATCCACGACAAAGCCGACGCCACAGGCATCATGCTCATTGCGCGGGTCGTAAAGACCCTGGGCGCCCGGCGCCTGGGAAGGCAGCCGGTGGGTGGATGTTGAGGTCGGCAATTTCATCGTACGCTCGCTTTTCGGACAGGGCCCCCGCGGAACAAACACAGCCCGCGCAGCGCGCAGGCTTCCTTACGCTGCGAGTCACGGCTCACAACGCCTTATAAATCAAATACTTAATAGCCTATGTACCTGGGGCCGAAGGAGCTGCAGGGCTATCGCCCGCGCGTAGAAGTCGACCTTATATACGCACCCGATAATACTGACGCCGGGCGCAGGGTCAATCGCCGTTTGGGGATCAGGTTATGCCGGGCGGTGAGGTGCATGCATACCGTCGGCCCAGACCTCCTCTGGGCGCTCGACCGGTTCTATATCGAGATTTACAACCACGGGGTCCTGGCCACTGCGCATCAGCACACATTCCAGTGGTTGGCCCTCGCCCGCGTTGATTTCCTGGTGCGGCACAAAGGGTGGCACATAGATGAAATCCCCAGGACCGGCTTCCGCCGTGAACTCGAGGCGCGCCCCCCAGCGCATCCGCGCCTTGCCGCGCACCACATAGATGACACTCTCGACCGCGCCATGATGGTGTGCGCCGGTTTTTGCATGCGGCGAAATCGTTACTGTGCCGGCCCAGATTTTCTCGGCGCCGACGCTCGCCGTCTTAATCGCCGCCGCGCGTTGCATGCCCGGTGTTTGCGCCGTGTTAGCATCGAGCGTGCCGGCCTTGATGACCCGTACGCCGCTCAGCCGCCAGTCCTGTGATTGATGGGTTGACATGGGCCTAGTGTATGCAATCGAAACGCGGGATTACACTCATGAATACCAATCCTTTTGCGGCGGTAAAAATGGCTGCGCCATCTGCCGTGACGCGATCTGTTAGGCCTGTTGCCATGACGCTGGCCTGCGTCATGGCGGCGGTAGCCGTGGCCTTGCCCGACAGTCCGCCGCTTGATGGCACCTTTGCCGGCGTGACCGAGACCGTGATCGTTGAAGCGCCACAACCACGATATGTCGCACCGACGCTGCGCGACCGCATTGGCAGGATATGGGCGCCGGTGTATATCAACGAGCAGGGGCCTTTTCGGTTGGTGCTGGATACTGGTGCCAATCGGTCCGCTGTCATCGGCAGAGTCGCGACCTCGCTTGGCGGCATTCTTTCCGGCAGCGGCAATGCACAACTTCGAGGCACAACCGGTTCCGCCATCGTCCCGATGATCGACGTGGACCGCCTGCAGGTCGGCGATCTACTGATAGAGGCGACGCAGCTACCGATCCTCCCGGACGCATTTGGCGGCGCGGATGGTGTGCTGGGATACGACGGTCTGCGCGACAAACGGATTTTCATCGATTTCGGCAACGACCTGATCACCATCAAGCGCTCGCAGAACGAACGCGCCAGACCGGGGTACGTCACGTTGCCAATGCGATTTCTGCACGATTTCATCCCGATGATCGACGTCTACGTCGGGCGTACGCGGGTGAAAGCCATCATTGACACGGGCGCCCAAAGATCCATCGCGAATGGCGCGCTGTTTGAATTGTTGCGGCGGCGTGGCAACGCCATATTGCCAGCCACCGTGACAGGCGTAACGCTGGACGAAATGGCGGGCCAGGCGCTGGATATTGCCGATATCCAGATGGGCGGCCTCAGCATTCCGAGACTGCTGGTGACCTTCGGCGATGCCTATATTTTCGACTACTGGAAGCTTGGCGACGTACCCGCGATCATGCTGGGCATGGACGTGTTAGGTACGGTCGACAAACTGGTCATTGACTATCGGCGCCGCGAAGTCCAGCTGCGCCTGCGCAAACAGGACTGAGATCGGAAAGGCCGCGAAGGACACCTGAACGGAGATGTGCCGGCGTCATAGCCGACAGAAATTTTTTTGCCAGAGGTATTGCATCGGCAGACACTGTGCCGTAACTTTCGCGGCGCGTTGACAGGTAGCGAGGTGCGACAAGCAGGAAATGAAGAAGCAAACAGCGTCGTCAAACAGTAACGACCACGGAAAGAGGCTGCAAACTGCAGCAGCACCGCGTCTTCTCAAGGTCAACGAGTACCTTGCCAGGAACTTTCCGGACTTCTTCGCCGAAGCGCGTTTCCATGTGGGAGACGACGATTACTTCCTCTACTCCCGTTTTGGGCAGTACCTCGCACGTTCCATCGAGAAAAAAACCACGCCACGCGGCAAGATCAACCGTGGCTTCACCGTACTCAACAAAATGGCTGCTCTGTCGCGCCGCGACCCCACCGTGCGCCGCATGCTGGTGTCGGGCCCACTGGAGTATCTGGTCGACGCGCCGCGCGCGCGCGCCATGGCCATGAAGCGTTTGTCGCCTGTCGCACAAGGCTATATGGAGAGTCTCTGCGAATAGTTTTAGGCGGACATCAGAAGAATTCACCGAATCGAAGCTGGCAGATGCTTCATCAGGTTTAAGGACGCCCCCGGGCGTCCTTTTTTTCGCGTAACTGGAGCGTGTCGATGGCGAATGACAAAAACCCGCAAGCGGCCATCATGGCCGACGAATCCATGGTGCGCACCTTGCGCCATCAGGCTGACGCAATCTGGCCACAGGAAGCACCGTTGTTTCAGCGTTATGCGCAGCCCGCGCGCGCACGAATTCTCGACGTCGGCTGTGGCACGGGCGAGGCGACCGCGCGGCTGGCGGCGGTGTTTACCGATGCGACGCTGATCGGTGTTGACGTCGGCGCCGAAGTTCTGGCGGTGGCCCAGCGGACACATGCAGCGCTCGCGCCGCGCTTGAGCTTTGAGGCGGGCGACGGCTTCGCATTGCGTTTCGCGACCGGCGAATTCGACCTGGTCGTCTGCCGGCACGTCACCCAGCTGGTGCCCGAGCCGCAGCGGCTGATCGCCGAGCTAACAAGAGTGCTGAAACCCGGCGGCTGGCTGCATGTGTTGTCGGAGGATTACATGATGCTGCACTTTCCCGAGCGCGGCACCGTCGATCCAGACCGACTCTGGCGGGACGGGCCGGTCGCTTACTGCCAAGCGACCGGGACGGATGCGCGGATTGGCCGGCGCAGCTTGCCCATGCTGCGGCACTGTGGACTCACGGACGCGCGGATTGACTACCTGACTATCGATACAGAGCGCGTACCGCGCGCGACCTTGAGCGGCATCATGACCGCCTGGCGCGATGGTTATGCCGATGCGATGGGTGCTGCAAGCAGCAGGATGAGCGCAGCGGAGGCTCATGAGCTCTTCGACTGCTTGCTGGCCACGCTCGCGGACCCAAACAGCTATGCCGTGTGGCATGTGCCGATCGTGGCGGGTCGCAAACCCGTGGCGGCGTGACGCACTGATTTCAGCAGCCAAACCAGTCCTCCAGTTTTTCCAGGGCTTTCGTGACCCACTCGGCTATGGAGTCGAGTGCCGATTTCCAACCCGGGCCGCTGCATGGCTCGGCGGCGGGACCAAAAGTGCAGGTCATCTCACCGGCGCACACGTGTACGATTTCGATGTTTGAAAGTTCGCGCATAAGCTCCTCCTTGAGCAGATCAGAATTTGTAGCCGAAATAGAGCCAGGGCAAGACCTGCGCGAGATTGATGGCACCGTGCAGGATGGTCCGATCGAACGTGCTCACCCCTTTGAACGCCAGAGCGCAGGCCGTCAGAGAAAAGAGCAATGAGAACAGTGCATTGCCTTGGTGCACCCAGGCGAAAGCGCCTGAAACCAGCAATGCCGACAGCCACAAACCGGTGTATCGGCCAATGCCAAAAAAGAGAATCTGGCGGCAGGACTTTTCTTCCCACAACGGGATCAGAACGACCATGAGCACGACATAGACGCCGACGCCTAACAAACCGTAGGGTCCGGTGACCGTGATGCCGTCCAGGTTGTTTCGAAAACGGACCCAGAAAGAAAGTCCGCCGATGGCAATTCCTGCGAGCAGCAAAATGCCCGACAAACGACTGAATCGTGGCTGTTCCGGCATGAGGCGGAAAAGCACGAGGCTGGTGCAGCCCATCAAGATCAGATCGAGGAAGTCCTGGTCCCAGCCCAGTCGCCTGGCAAGCGGAATTCCCAGCAACGGAATCAGGGAAACGAGGCCCGCTACAAGGTAACTGGGTTGGTCCGGATTACGGTCGGACTCATTCATTCGAGCCTCGCACTGTTGGCGCTGTGACTTAGCCGAAGATGCTGTCCATGAAGCCGCTGATGGCATCCGCGGCATCGCTCAACACCTGACGCCAGTCATTCAGCGTGCCGTTGCAGCTGACGTTGAAGCCGGACGTGCCAAAGCTGGCCGTGCAGGTCATGGTGCCGGCCGCAACGGCCGACAATTCGTTGTGAGTTAATTCACGCATGGTGGTTCTTCCTTGATACACAGGCGCAGGACCCCTGCGCCGCAGGTTCGGGCGGGATGCCCGACCTGCAAATGCTCGCACGAAGAGTCGTCTTAACGAAGATCTGAGAGTGCGCAAAACCGCCGGGTTTGCGCCGAAATGCGCCGCGAAAACGGCTACTGAATCAGCGGCCGCGAAAATACCAATATGCAGCACCGCCCACGAGCAGGATGTCGATGAGCACGATCCAGACGATGAGCGATGATCGACTCTGCCGCACTTGTGCCTGATAACGCTCGCGCAGCTCAGGCGAGGCAAGCAGGGCCACTTCGACTCGCGCCTTGGCAGTCGCCAGATCACCACCCTCGGAATCACGGACCGCTTTGATCGCTGTGACCTTCTGGCCGTCTTTGAGCGCCACCAGAGCCGCGGTCGGCAATGGTTTGGGTTTGTCACTCGGCGCTGGCATGACCGCCAGTTTATACCGTAGCCTTTGGCGAATGAATAATACCGACTTGGCATCGCTACGCGATTTGTTGCGCCAGTTCGCAGCGGAACGCGACTGGGAGCAGTTTCACACACCCAAGAATCTCGCCAGCGCCTTGAGTGTCGAGGCGGCCGAGCTGCTTGAGCATTTTCAGTGGCTGACGCCGGAGCAGTCCATGCAGCTAACAGGCGAGGCACTGGCGGGCGTTCGCGACGAGCTGGCGGATGTATTGCTGTATCTCATCCGACTTGCTGATCAGCTGGATGTGGACTTGTTGGCCGCGGCGCACAGCAAAATTGCAGCCAACGCGCGCAAGTATCCTGTCGACAAGGTACGCGGCAGCGCGCGCAAATACACGGACTTTTAGCGCGGCGCCGTGGCCGGCTGCGTGATTTCCATGCGCGTGCCGTCGGGATCGCGCGCGACCATGGAGCGCAGCCCGCCGGGCGCGGCCATCGGTGGCGCCAGAATCTCAGCATCCAACGCCACCAAGCGCGCATGCACGGCGTCGACGCCGTCGGTGGTAAAAATCAGGATGGGTGTACCGATCATGGTTGCGCCGCGGGTCAACTGGCGCTGCATTTTCAACTTGCGGTTACGCACCTGCGCGAGTCCGAGCGTTCCGCCGTCGATACGACCGGTCGACAGAGTGTTGTCCATGGACATGCGGATGAAAGTCAGCTCAGTACCCAGGGGTAGCCCAAACACCTGCAACGATGCGGCGTCCTTCACTTCGGCTCGCCGATCTTCGCGGAATCCGAGCGCTTCATAGAATCGACGACTGCGCTCAAGATCGCTGACCAGCAATGTGACGCGCCGCGCAACCGCCTTGCTGCCTGGCACAACCGTCGCGGGGTCCGCATAGACCGGTGGCGGCACGGTCACAGGCGTTTCTGCCGCCCAAGCAGCTAACAGGCTGGCGGATGTGGCAACTGCAATCATGGCCGCAGCCAAGACCGTGCGACGACTGCTAGGTATTTTCATGGCGCGATTTTCTGCTCCGCACCCGGTCTTGTGTCAAGCAGAGATTGGATAGGACCCTGTTGCACGTCATACTGCACCGATGTCAATTGACAGTTGGGTCAATGCGCTGCTTGGACCGCTTGCCGACTCGATTTCCGAGGTGGTCTTCTATTCGGTTGGCATTGCCGGCACCCAAGTGCCGCTCATTGTCGTTTGGTTGATTCTCGGCAGCCTGGCCAGCACGCTGACACTCGGGTTCATTAACCTGCGCGGCTTTGGACATGCGCTGCGCGTCATCCGCGGTGACTTCATGCGCGCTGATGCGGCCGGAGAAACCACGCCTTTTCAAGCGCTGGCAACCGCCGTGTCTGGAACTGTCGGGCTTGGCAACATCGCCGGTGTTGCCGTCGCGGTTTCCGTCGGCGGCGCGGGCGCCACATTGTGGATGGTGTTAGCCGGTTTTCTGGCGATGAGCGCGAAGTTCGCGGAAGTCAGCCTGGCGGTCAAATACCGGCAGATACGCGCCGACGGCACTGTCAGCGGCGGCGCCATGCACTATGTCCCCGTGGCTCTCAGCCGCGTCGGCCTGCCGCGCGTGGGCAAGCTGCTGGCAGGGTTTTTTTGCGTCGCCACCATTGGCGGGTCCATGACGCTGTTTCAGGTGAACCAGGCCTATGCGCAGTTTCGCGAGGTCACCGGACTGGAACAAGGCTGGATGTTCGGCGGCGCGATCGCACTCTGGATTGGCGTGGTGTTGTTCGGCGGCATGCGGCGCATCGCGAGCTGGACCGAGAAGCTCGTGCCGGTGATGTGCATCCTGTACATCCTTGCCTGCGCCGTGGTGATTGTCGTCCACGCAGGCGAATTGCCGGCGGCCTTTGCGACTATCGTGCGCGAAGCCTTTGCGCCCCAGGCCGTCGAAGGTGGCATGTTAGGCGCGTTGATCCAGGGCTTTCGCCGGGCGGCATTTTCGTCGGAAGCGGGCATCGGTTCCGCGCCGATGGCGCATGCCACCGTGAAGACCCGCGAGCCGTTGTCGCAGGGGCACGCAGCGCTGGTCGAACCTTTCCTGGATACCGTGATCATTTGCTTCTTGACGGCCCTTGTCATCGTGGTCAGCGGCGTGCCATTAACAGGCGGCCCGCAAGGCGTTGCCCTGACTTCAGCCGCTTTTGCCACGGTGGTGCCCTGGTTTCCAGTGGTCCTGGCGGTATGTGTGATCCTGTTTGCGCTGTCGACCATCCTGAGCTGGGGCTATTACGGTGAACAGGCCTGGACCTGGCTGTTAGGTGATTCGCCACGCCGGCGTGCCGCATACCGCCTGCTGTTGTGCGGCGTGCTGTCGATTGGCGCGACATTCCCGTTGGCGCAGGTGGTCAATCTGGCCGATTCATTGAACTTCTGCATGGCCATCCCGAATCTGCTTGCCGTTTTCCTGCTATTGCCGGAGTTGCGCGCCGATCTCGCGGACTACCGGCGGCGGATTCGTTAAGCTGCGCGCATGACTATTCACACGCTATTTCCGACTCAAATCTACGTGGCGCCGTTGCTAACAAAAGGCGGCGCCGCATTCACCCGGCGGCTGGCCCGCAGTTGCCGCCAGGTCAGCGCGGATGATCGCGCCGGCCAGAAGTGGTCGGCGCGACGCTATCCGGGTGGCTATACGTCCTACAATTCGCTGCCGCGACTGCAGCAGATGCTGCCGTTGTTCGAACAATTAGAAAGACACATCGACCGGCATGTCACCCGCTTCGTCAAATTGCTGGATTTTGATCTCGCTGGCCGAGTGCTGACCATGACCGACTGCTGGCTCAACGTGATGCCACAGCAGGTCGTACATACCAACCATATGCATCCGTTAGCAACCGTGTCGGGCACATTCTATGTGGAAACACCGCCAGGCTGTGCCGGGCTCAAAGTGGAGGACCCGCGCCTCGATCGTTATATGGCGGCGCCGCCGCGCAAATCACCGGCACGGCGAGCGAACCAGACCTGGGTCGAGTTTCCCGCCCATGCGGGTCATCTGATTCTGTTTGAAAGCTGGCTGCGGCACGAAGTGCCACCGAATCAGAGTAAAGCGCAACGCGTGTCCGTCAGTTTCAACTACGCCTGGTTCTAAGCGCGCCTGGGTCCTACGCGCAGACTCGCACCAGCTGCTTGCCGAGATTCTGGCCGTTGAATAGACGCATCAGCGCTTCTGGCATGCGCTCTAGTCCGTCGAGAATGTCTTCCTGATAGACAAGTTTTCCCGCCGTAATCCACTCGGCCAGTGCCTGTTCGGCGCGCGGAAAATGCTGCGCCATTTCGTAAATGAAAAATGCTTCCATGCGCGCCATTTTCTTGAAAATATTATAGGCGTTATGCAGTGCATACGGCTGCTCGCTGCCGTCGACATACTGCGAGATGGCGCCGCATAGCACGACGCGCGCGTGGCGGCGGATGTGCGCTAGAGCGGCATCCAGGATCGCGCCGCCCACGTTGTCAAAAAAGACATCAATACCTTCGGGGCACAGTTGACCGATCCGCGCCGCAACGTCCTCACGACGATAGTTGATCGCTGCGCGATAGCCGAATTTATCAATCAGCAAACGGCATTTTTCGTCGCTCCCGGCGAGCCCGACCGCAGTCGCGCCAAGATTGCGCGCAATTTGCCCAACGTTGGACCCCACGCCACCGGCCGCACCTGACACCAGCACCGTCTCGCCGGCCTTGAGCGCGCCAATATCCACCAGACCGAGATATGAGGTGAAACCCGTCAGTCCTAACACGCCCAGCGCGGTGGAAATCGGCGCGACTCGTTGTTGCACTTTGTACATCAGGAAATACGGCGATCCGTCGCAGACGCGATAGTCCTGCCAGCCGAGCTTGCCGTGCACAATCTCGCCGACCTGATAGTCCGGGTGACGCGAGGCAACCACTTCGCCGACGCCGCGGCCGTGCAGGACATCGCCTATGGCCAGCGGCTGTTCAAACTTCTCGGTGTTGAGCATGTAGCCGCGCATGACCGCGGCTACACCGAGAAACCGAGTGCGCACCAGGAACTGGCCTTGCGCAATATTGGGCACCGGTGTTTCCACCAGCCGGAAATCGCTGGCCCGCACCGCGCGGCCTTCGGGCCGCTCAGCTAACAGCCACTGCCGGTTCACGCGCCCTCTTTGCTGCGCCAGTAACCGCCGGTGCTCCAGCTCTGCCAGGCCCACTTCAGCCAGCGCACCAGTGCCGAGACAACCCACAGCGCCCAGACGATAATCAGAGTCTTGTAAATCCACAGCGACACACTGATCACCTGCGGTTGCGGCAGAACACCGGCCGTGCGGTCGCGAAACCAAACGAAATTGCCTTCGTATGAGCCGGGCCCGGTCACACCCATATCCGGCGTCGAGAACAGGCCATAGCGGATACCGCTGAAAACCAGACTCGAAACTGCAATCACCGTGGCCACCGCCAGCACCACCTGCACTACATTGAACCGCCAGCGACTGGCATCACCTTGCCAGCCAGACCGCCAGTACATTGCCAGCACCCAGAGCACCACGATAGTGAACACAACCGCAGACAAGGTCGACAGCCCGAGTCCTAACAAAAACCACTCGTGCATGCGCAACGGCGAACGCTGCCAGCGTCCCAGTCCCCAGGCCGTCACCAGGAACGCAACCAGCTCGCCCCAGTAAAGCACTGCAGGTCCGACGCCCGCACCGCCCGACAGCGCCAGCAGCGTCCAGCGATCCTGCTGCGTGCCGATGGTCGACGTGACATTGCTCGCCGGCGAATTGAGGTTGACGGCCTCGGTGCCGGCGCGAAAACCTGCGCCGCGCGGCGCGCGCCAGCGAATATCGACTGCGTGTTCACCCGGCAACAGGCCGATGGACAACTTGCCTTTTTCCGGACGGAGTTGTTGCGGCTGACCATCGAGCGACACTTGTTCAACCACAGCGTCCACCGGCAGATCGATGACGTGGCGGCCGCCTTGCGTGCTGCGGTACTGGAACGTCAGGCCGGCATCGCTGCTGCGCGTGCCGTAGCGGATCCACTGCCTGGCACTGTCGATTGCCAGCGTGCTGCCAGGGGCGCTGACCGGCCGCGTTAGCTTGACTGTCAGCGACTCGCCGGCCCGCGGGTAATAGGTGTAAAGCCAGTTCGGCGCATTGACGTCGTCTGGCAGCACCGCAGGCAGGCCGGAGAATTCCGCATGCCACTGTGGATTGACGCTGAATCGCCAGACCTCGACGCGCCCGACCGCCGGCGGCATGGCCAGTTGCAGCGACTCGCTGCGCGCGAGTCCAGATTGCCAGGTAGTGCTCGATGCGCCCGCCGGAATACCCGCGAGCACTTGCTTGCCACCGCGCACCTCGATACCCGGAGTCAGCACGGATTCACCAGCTAACAAGGGCACCTCGACCGCGACCGATGCTTGCTCGGGTGCAATGCGCTCGACTGTCGTGGCGACCGACCAGTCCAGATCCAGACTGAAGTCGCGCGTCACGCGAACGAAAGTGGGAAATTCAGCGCCGCGTTCCAGCGTCTGGCCGCGCTGAGCACTGGCGGTGGCAGACCGCTGGCGCGTCAGTTCGATCGCGCTCGATACCATACGCTCTTCGGTGACGCCCGCCACGTCCCAACCGACGGCATTCACCCGGACTACGCGCGGTACGCTCGGGAATCCCAGCTGCAGACTCGCCACGGGCGCCACCCGCCCCTCAAGACGGATGCGATGTGCGCCACTGCGCAGCGGCACCCACAGCGAACCATCGGCCTCACGCAAAACGGTGTAACCGGCGCCGCCATCAACGCTGACACTCTCAATATGCCAGCGGTCGCTGGCGGTCGGTACGGGTACTGCGACGTTCGCCAGCGCGCTGGCCTCGATGTCGACGCTCAGCCGTTCGCCGTCGATGCTGATGCTCGCCGACATCAGAGTGGCGCATTGCGGGTAACACGCAGGCTGGGCTTTGAGACGGTTTGCCAATTCAGTCAGCAACTCGTTGTTAGGTGTCTGCGCGGCTGCAGGCTGGGCTGCCAGTCCACTCACCACCAACAACACGGTTGCAGCACCTCTAAGTAGCACGCGCCCGCCTGGCAGGCGGATATCGAACCGCCAGGCGCGCTGCAACAAAGTGACCAACCAGAACACCAGGCACAGGACGCCGGCAATGCGCCACAGCGCTAACAAGAAAGGCCCGACTATCAAAAACCGCACGGTGTCGTTGGGTTCCACCGGACCGCTCCACGAATAACCGTATTGCACATAGCGCCAAGCTGGGATACCAGGGCCAGTCTGCAACGCTGTGCCAGCCGCATAGCGTTGCACGATCTGCGAGTTGTTGAGCCCATAGCTGCCGGCGGACGACTGGATGTCGGACCGATTCATCCGTGCTCGTTTCGACTCGGGCAGTGCCGGCGGCGGTGGCGCATTCACGGCGTCCGCAGACATCGTGGTGACTCCTTCCTCCACAACCTCACCGGCTGCGGCGGCTGCCTCCATGGGTGCTTGAGCCGCCATGGCCGCGAATCCGCCGGCAGAGAGCTGTGGATACAGTGCATAGCGCACCTGCGTCCAGAGAAAGGGCAGCAACGCAATGGCGAGCGCGACCGCAGCCAGCAGCCGATAGCCGTTGACGAAGCGCTGCAGCTTGCCCTCTGGCACAACGCTGGCAAGACCCATGGCGATCAGCAGGTTGGCCCACAGCCAGAGCATGCTGGGCCATTCCTGATAGAGCAGCACCAGCCCGCCCAATGCTAACAACGCCGGGATCAATCCGACCAGACGGTAGGTCAGGATGACGACAATGATCAGACAGAAAAGACTCCACAGTCCCCAGCCAGACCACCAGGTGCCGCTCGCGTCGTCCGGGCCCAGAGCAGCTAACAACAAATGTCCCGGCGGCAGGTTGAGCTCGCCGGACACGTTCTCGAATCGACTGGCCCAGCCGGTCGCCGGTTGCGCGCCACTGCGCCCCTCGAGGCGCGACAGCGTCGCTAGCGACAATTGCGGCGAACGCAACTCCACGCCACGTAGTTTCGTCCCCGGCAATTCGCTGACCAGCAGACTCTGCTCGCCACTGCGCGCACTCTCGAGGCGATACGGCGCCGCCATATCGAGCCGCCAGCCCTGGCGCATGCGGCCGGATAGTTCGTCACGTGCCGTATAGCCTGCGTGATCGAAATCAAGCCACAGCTGGCGCTTCAGTGTCAGTCGGTTCTCATCCGCACTGCTGAGTCCGCGTTGCGTCTCTTCGACCTTGAACTCGCTGTTGGCATCCATGCGAAACGCGGGCAACTGACGCCAGAATGTCGGCACTTCGACCTGCGACGGATCGACCGATTCGGGTCCGCTGGCTGCGGCCACTCGCAAACGATCGACGCCCGCAAAACTCCAGATTTCTACTTTGGGCCAGGCGCCGCTGTTGGGCGCGACTGCGGGCCGGCGCAACGCGCTGGCCACGGAATCGCCGCGGGCACGCAACAATAGACTGTGGCTGCCAGGCCTGACCTGAACACGCAGCCGGCCGTCCGCGTCCAGGCGGGCGGGCAGATCGCCACCTAACGCCGTGGGGGTAAAGCCATCGGGCAGCACCCGCGCCAGGAGTTCCTCGCGGCCATCGCCGGCGATCTGCAAATTGATCCGCGTTTCCAATTGCACTGGATTGCTGTCCGTCACGAGACGATAAACCTGCACTTCGAGTGCCATCGCCTGCTCTGCGCGTGTACTCTTGCCGAGCGTTACCGCGCCACCCGGGCGTTGCGGTTGGGCTATTCGCTGGCCATCAACGGTCAGATCGATGACACCGCTTTGCGCGGCAATCTCGAGATTCTCCGGGCGCGCCGCCCAAGCAAAACGGCCTGATATTTGATAGTCGCCTGCTGCCAGTCGCAATTGCGGCCGGCCCTCGCGGACAACCACAGCGGCTGGCGCGTTGTTAGCTCGGACGTCGCGTGGCCAGGCCTCCAGATTACCGGGCAACAGCACCCAACTGTCAGCAAACACCTGCCAGCGCTGACTAAACTGACCGCCAGCGCCGTTGACGCTGAGCTGCAGCCGACCGGGCCAGGCGCAGCGATAAGAGCTCTCCTGTGAAGGGTCTTGTGCAAACAGAAACGGGCAGCGCCGGTACTCGGACCCATGCAGCACCCAACCCTCCCAGCCCTGCAGACCGGGGGGTATGGCGACCTCCGCAGCGGCCGCAGCGCTCACCCAACAGCTGACCATCAACAGGGCAGTGGCGATTCGTAGTTTCATTGGGATAATCCTATGGGGACTGCACGCGAGTGTAGCGCGTTCGGAAAAACATCAACGCAGCAGCTAGACTTTCGGGTTCCGCCCCTGCAACAGGTTTCAAGCAGCATCATGACAAGCAATGGCAAAAGCGAGCGAGATTACGGTGCCCGGGCGCGCGTAGGCGTCGCCACCCCACAGGCCAATCCAACCGTGGAGCCCGAGATGCGACTGCTGCTGCCGGCCAGCGTCGCTGTCTATGGCACGCGGTTGACGCATCCTTCGCCGATCGTGGAAGAGCGACTTACACATTACATGCGCACGCTTCCAGACGCTCTGCGCAGCTTCGGCAGCCTCAAACTCGCGGCGTTCGGGTTCGGCTGCACGGGGTCTTCTTATCTCGCTGGCCCTGCGGACGAAGATGCGCTAACAAAATCGGCAACGGAGCAGAAAGGCATTGCGGTGGTCACCGCGGCACAGGCCATTCGACAGGCGCTGGCAACCATGGGCGCGAAACGTATTGCCCTGGTGTCGCCCTACCCCGTGCCGCTGGCCGAGGCGGGCTACGCATACTGGCGCACCGCGGGTATCGATGTCGTTGGCAAATTGCGAGTCGATCCTGATCTCACCGATACGCACAATATCTACGAACTCACCAGTGACGATGCGCTGCAGGCGCTGCGCAAAGTCGAACGCCAGGGCGCCGACGTCATCGTCGCCAGCGGCACGGGCATGCCATCGGTCTGTGCCTTGAAAATTCTGCGCCAGGAGGGGGGGTTGCCGGTGCTGTCATCCAATCTGTGTCTTGCCTGGGCGCTGCTGCGCATCGCGGCACCAGAACTGGCGCCGGCAACGCCACCCGCTTTGTTAGATCTGTTGCCATGACTAGCGCATCGGTCATGCTGGCCGCGCGCAATCCGCGCACCGGCCTCGAGGACTATCACTACGCAGTCACCACTCGCACGGAAGTCGCGGCCGCCTGCGTCCAGGTGCGCAGCGCACAGCCCGCCTGGCGGACCCTCGGGCTCGAGGGTCGATCACAAGCGCTGCGCGATCTATCGGCCGCTTTTTCGCAGTACGGCGCTGAGATAGCCGCGGCGCTCGCCTTGGACACCGGGCGCACGCGGATACCCATGATCGAAGCCGGTGGCGTGCAGGGCATGATCGCGCATAACCTGCATTTCGCGACCGCGGTGTTAGCTCCTGCGAACGCTCGCAATGCCAGTCTGCCCGGCATCAGCGGCCGCACGCAACTCGTGCCCTTGCCGCTCGTCGGCGTTATCGCGCCTTGGAATTTTCCGCTGATTCTGTCCATGATCGATACCATCCCGGCGCTGATCGCCGGTTGCGGCGTGGTGCTGAAACCGAGCGAGATCACACCGCGATACGTCGATCCGCTGCTGAAAATATTTGCCTCGGTTCCTGCGCTTGCGCCGGTCGTACGTGTGGTGCAAGGACCGGGAAGCACCGGCGCGGACCTCATCGACCAGGTCGACGCTGTGGTCTGCACCGGCAGCGTCAAGACCGGCAGACTGGTGGCCGAACATGCAGCCCGCCGTTTCATTCCGGCGTTTCTGGAACTCGGTGGCAAGGATGCGGTCATCATCTGCGCGTCGACCGACCCAGACCTTGCGGCGAAAATAGTGCTGCGCTCTGCGGTCCAGGCGACCGGCCAGGCCTGTCAATCTTTGGAGCGGGTTTATGTTCATGAATCGCTGCACGATCGTTTCCTGCAATGCTTGTTAGCTCGCAGCCGCCAGATCACCCTGACCTGTGACGATCCGCAAGGCCATATCGGTCCGTTCATCATGGGCCGGCAAGCCGATATTGTGAAAGATCATATCGACGACGCGGTGGCGCGCGGTGCGCGCTGTGAGCTTGGTGGCCACATCATCGAGCGCGGCGGCCGTTGGTGCGAAGTCACGGTGCTGAGCCGCGTCAGACAGGACATGAAAGTCATGCAAGAAGAGACCTTCGGCCCGGTGATCCCGGTGATGCCTTTCAAGGATTCCGCGCAGGCAGTAGCACTGGCCAATGACAGCACTTTTGGATTGTCCGCCAACGTCCTGTCGACAGACCTGCCGGAAGCTAACGCCATTGCAGAACAATTGAACGCCGGATTCATCAGCATTAACGACTGCTCGCTGTCGAGCATGGTGCATGAGTTCGAGTGGGAGGGATTCAACTTTTCGGGGCTCGGCCGCTCACGCATGGGTCCTGCCGGCATCGCACGTTATATGCGCGTTAAAACCATTGCGACGCAAGCCGGCGAGCCTGGTGACATGTTCAAACTGCGTGACAGCTGATTGGCCATGGACCACGCCTACGAAGTGCTGAAATTCTGGTTCGGACCGAAGCCTTACACACCGGCTCGGCTCGACGAACGCATGGCGTTCTGGTTTGGCACCACCGATACGCGCGAGGTATTAGCGCAGAAAGACCAGGAAATTAGCGAGCGCTTCGGCACGGTCGTCGACCGCGCAGCCGCTGGCGATCTAAACCACTGGGCCGACAGTCCCCGTCAGCGGCTCGCGCTGATCCTGTTGCTGGATCAGTTTCCACGGCATGTGTATCGCGGCAGCGCGAAGGCCTATGCCAGCGACACGCGCGCTGCGCAACTGGCGCTTGAAGGCATGCAGATCGCAGCCGATGCCGCGCTCGCGCCGGTGGAGCGGATATTTTTCTATATGCCACTGCAACATGCAGAGGTACTGGAACTGCAGGAAGAATCGGTGACTGCGGCGCGCCGACTGCTGGCCGAAGCGCCCGAAGGCACGACCGCGCATTTCATGAACATGCTGCGTTTCGCCGAATTGCATCGCGATATCGTGGTCGAGCATGGCCGATTTCCTCACCGCGACGCAGCGTTAGGCCGGCAGGCAACGGCGGCAGAGATCAAGTACAGCCTCAGTGGCAGCAAATGACTTGGACTCTGAGCGCCGCAGATCTTTCATGTCGCAGATTCCACTTCAATCACGATAGTCGGTCCTGACACTGAACGTGGTTCGCACCAGACCGAAGACTGCGGCGACAGTCTGAATACGCCTGTGGCCTTGAAAACTACCGTTCTGGTGTGATCGGACCGCAAACCGAGGTTGAATTCAGTCCTGCCCTTTGGTTCAACTTGCCAATTGACGTTGGCAGCGACTTCAGTTTCCTTTTCCGGCGGCGGCATTGTCAGCCAACATTGTCCGGGCATTAACTGCGAACGACTAATCCGCCGCCACTGGCCGGCGGTTTGGCGGCTGACGCGTAGCAGAAGTGCTTCATCAATTGAGACCCTGGTTGCCGATGCGGGAAATGCGCGCCAGCGTCAGAGTTTCAATCCTCAACATCGGGCTCGACAAAGCACCAGGCGACTTCCGGAAATTGCTGCTTGATGCGGCGCTCCAGCGAATTGATATGCGCCACCGCTTCTTCAATGCTGATGCCGGGTTTCATTTTCACCTTTACCGCCAGCATCACCTGCGGACCGAGCTGCATCGTAATGGCATTCAGTAACTTTTCGATGCTCGGGTCGCGATCGATTTCGGCGCGGATTTCCGCCTGCAAATCGTCTTCTGCCGAACGTCCGACTATCAGACTCTTGATGCGCAACGCCACAAACACGGACACGCTGACCAGCACAAGACCGATGGCGATAGAACCCATGGCGTCAAATGCGGTATTGCCAGTCGCAGCGGCCAGACTCAGGAAAACGAACGCGATTGCCAAACCCAGCAACGCGGCGACGTCTTCACCCAGGACTACCACCAGCTCTGCATTACGCGTTGATTTGAGCCACGCCAACAGCGACTTGCCTTTTCTCATCTTCTTGATTTCGCGCAGGCAACCGAGCAGGGAACTGAATTCAAGTAAAATGGAAAGACCTAACACGACCAGCGCTACCCATGCCTGCCGCAGTGGCTCGGGTGCGTTGAGCTTGTGGAAGCCCTCGTAGATCGAAAACAACCCGCCCATGCTGAACAACAGGATGGCAACCAGGAAACTCCAGAAGTAGGAGATTTTTCCGTAACCTAACGGATGCTGGGCGTCCGGCGGGCGTTGCGATTGTCGCAGACCCACCCACAGCAGAATCTGATTGCCGCAGTCTGCAAAAGAGTGGATGGACTCGGCCAGCATCGATCCTGAGGCGGTGTAAAAGGCAGCCCAAAGTTTCGCGAGCGCGATGCCGAGATTGGCTGTGAACGCGTAGAGAATTGCCTTGGCAGAAGAACCGTGGTCGGACATCGTGTGCTCGCAGCTCAGGGCGCAAAATCGGGCGCGGTGAATTTCATCTCGACCACATTGCCATATTTTCGCAGCGAGTCGCGAATTTTGGCAGCGTCACCGATGACGACTATCCGCACATTCTCAGCGTCAGGAAACGCTCCGGCAATCACCTGCGCCGCATCGGCGAGGTTTACACCCGCAAGCGCCGGGCCATAGCCTTCAATGTATGAACTGTCGAGACCATAGAGTTTGAGATCGGCGAGAGTCGTCGCCCAGTGTGCGGCAGTTTCGAGGCGGGTCGGATACTGACCTAACACATAGCTGCGGGCCGAATCGAGCTGCGTCTGATCGATGCCAGCGCGCCGCAATCGTTGCAGTGTCTCAAGTGCCAGATCGATAGCTTTGACGGTATTGTCAGTCTGGGTAAAAGTACCGATCGCGAATTCGCCCGGTACACTGCCGCGCGTGAAGCTTGACGAAGCGCTATACGACAGGCCGGACTTGACGCGTAGCTCGGTATTGAGAATAGAGGTGAACCGGCCGCCGTACAACGTGTTGACGACATCCAGTGCCGCGCGTTGCGGGAAATTGCGCGCGACGCCTACGCTGCCGATCCAGAAATACGACTGCACCGACTCCGGCGAATCAACTAACAGAACGCTGCGGCCGGTAACGCGCGCCGGCTGTGCCAGAGGTGGCAGAGGACTGGGCGCGGCCCGCATGCCGGCGAACGCATTTTGCACTGCAGCGCGCAACCACTTGGAGTCGATGTCGCCTGCGAACACCAGCGTTAGACGATCTGCACCAAACTGCGAGCGGTAGAATTCGCGCACGTCGTCAATGTTAAGCGTAGCCAACGAGCGTTCGCTACCAGACTGCGGTGCTGCGTAAGGATGCCCCGCAAAAAGCAGCGCGCGGCCGTATTCAGCCGTCAACGATGAGGGATCGCTGTCTTTGCTGGCCTTGATGTTTTCGATTTCGCGGGCGCGCAACGTCTCAAATTCCGTCGCCAGCAGTTTCGGTCGCAAAATCGCGTCGGCCAGAAGTTCGACCATCAGCGCACGATCACGCGATAGAAACTGGCCGGCAATCGAAATGCTCTCGGCGCCCGCGCCGGTGGAGAAGTCGCCGCCACTACCGGCAACTGCGTCCGCGAAAGCATAGGCGTCGCGCGCACCCGCGCCTTTTTCCAGCAGCTGCGCCATGATGGAGGCAAGTCCGGCCTTGCCTGGAGGATCCGCTTGAGCGCCGCCCCGCAACACCGCCGTGAATGCGGTCAGCGGCACCTCTCGCTGCGGCATCAGAATGACGGTGATGCCGTTCGGCAGCCGCAGGCTTTCATGCTGGGGCACGCGCACCGCGGCGACCGGAGTTAGCGGCGCGGCCGACACTAACATCGGCATCAAAGCTAACAAAATAGCGGCGCTACGCATATCAACCTCCCGCCGTCGGGGCTGCCGTTGGCACCAGCACGCCCACGGTGCGCGAGCGCTTGTTGAGCAGCGCTGCGGCAACCGCCTGAATGTCGGCGGTCGTGACTTTTTCGAACTCCGCCGGTGCGCTGAACAGCCGCCGCCAGTCGCCCTGCAAAACTTCGAACTCTCCTAACAGGTTGGCTTTGCCATTGATGGTCGCGAGGCCTTTCCAAAAGCCCGCAGTGCTCATGTTTTTGGCACGCTGCAATTCGGCGGCTGTAACGCCAATGGCCGCAACTCTGGCGAGTTCCGCAGTCAACGCAGCCTCGGTAACGGCGAGATCACCGCCTTCGGGCAGCGTCACGAAAAAATGCAGCAGCGACGGATCGAAACCTTCATGCCAGTAGCCACCGACATCGATAGCGAGTTTCTTGTCCTCCACCAGCAGCCGGTGCAGTCGCGAAGCATCGCCCGCCGTCAGTATGGCCAACAGCAGGTTGATTGCCGGTCCGCGGGAGTCGGTGGCCGCCGGTGTCTTGTACGCGAATTGCAACAGCGGCGTCTGGGCGCGGCGTTCTACGACCAGGCGCTTTTCACCAAGCTGTTCCGGCTCGCGCGTCGTGACCGGTAGCGGCGCCTCCTGACGCGGAATCGGTTCAAGATATTTGCGCGCCAGCGCAAACACCTCGTCGGGTTCGACTGCACCGACCAGAATGAGCGTACAGTTGTTAGGTGCGTAGTAAGTCTTGAAAAAACGCTGCAGATCTTCGCTGCGCCAGGACCGGATGTCCGACGGCCAACCCAGAGTCGGGATCTGATAGGGATGAGCGACGAACGCTGTGGACTGCACCTGCTCGAAAAGATAGCCCTGATTATTGTCCTCGACGCGCAGACGACGCTCGGAAAAGACCACATTACGTTCGCTTTCTATGACTTCCTTCTTGAAAGCAAGATTGGCGAGTCGGTCGGCTTCCAGCTCGAATATCTGTTCCAACGCTGAACGCGGAAACCAGTCCTGATACACCGTCACATCATCAGACGTAAACGCGTTGTTAGATCCGCCACGCGCTTCCATTTCCTGGTCAAACTCGCCCTGGGCGCGGCGCGCTGTGCCGTTGAACATCATGTGCTCAAAAAAATGCGCAAGACCGGTGATGCCGGGTGCTTCGTTGCGGCTACCGACGCGCACCCAGTTGTACAGTGCGACGTTAGGAATGTCGCGGTCGGTCCAGACGATGACCTTCATGCCATTCGCAAGCGTAGTTTCGCGAATGCTGTCCGGCACAGGTGCAGCGCCAGCAGTGGCAGCCGACAACAAACACAGCAGCCCTGCAAAAAAAAGCGCCGCGATCATTTGACTGACCGCGGCGCGAGGTAAGCGAACACCGGGGAAGTTGTTCGCGCATTCGACAAGCTTAGTCATAGCAATCACCATGCCATTGCCAGTATTTAATTAAATCAATAACTTACAACCACCCTAGCCGCGACTGGGGTGACGCAAATTGTCATTTTTGACTGCGCTGGGCGCTATTTGGGCTTGACGACGACACAGGCCTGACCCACGGCAGCCAGCGCTGCACAGGTCGCACGGGCGCGCGCCTCGTCCGCGACCGGAGCCTGTAATCGATACAGCTTGCCGGCCGGGGCGTTCACGGGCACCACACTCGGCGCAAGTCCAGCCAATTGGCTGGCGTACTTGCCTTTCAGGCGCTGCCACTCTTTGTTAGCTTTGTCTTCGCTCGACAAAGCACCCAGTTGCACCCGGTAGCCACCGGTAGCAGCTGGCTTGGGCACTGCCGCGGGAACTGGCTTGGGCGCTGCTTTGGGCGTCGGCGCAGGCGTGGCGGATTTGGGTGCTGCCACCAGCGCGGACCCGGCATTCGCTGGTTTCGCCGGTTCCGCCGTCTCGCCAACCGCCTTGGGCGCCGCTGCTGCTATGGGCGCGGCGGTCGCCGGCGCACCTAACACATTGAAATTCTCAATGCGGATCCGCGCTTCCTCGGACCACTTGCCTTCGGGATACTTGCTGACAAAAGCCTGGTACGAATCGGCGGTATCGATGCCCGTAGCCTTTTCCCAGTCTTTTTCTTCAGACAGCTGCTTGGTGCGCTCGCGGGCCTCGCTGACCATCGCACTCTGCGGGTGTTTGCCGATGAACTGCTGATAGGCCTCGACCGTGTCGGCCGATTGTGTCGCCTGCCAATCGGATTTTTCGGCGCTGCAACTGACGAGCAATAAAGCAATAGCAATAACAAAACGCGCGCGCATGGCGTTACCCTCAAGTGACCAGGTTGATATTTTATCGCGACTGCAGCAATTCCGCTGCTGCAACGACGCCCTCAGGTGTTGCCAGCGGGCGACAGGGGCGTCGAAAACTCTTCGAGAAGTAACCGATCGGCCCAACTCGGTCCAGTCAGACTCGTCAGATAACCACAATGACCGCCCGTGTCGGTCAGACGGACCCGCAAACAGCCCGCATAGGCCAGTTTGTTGAGATCCGATGCAGCAACGATGGGGTCATCCTTGGCGGTCAAAATCGTAGCCGGCGTTGACAGTCGCGCAAGCCGCTGACCGGTCAACGCGTAGCCGGCCAGATAGCTGTCGAGGTCTGGAAATTGCGTGTGCTGGCGGACCAGTTCGCCGGTCATCTTGCGAAGATTGCCGCTGCGCATGACTGGGCCAAACTGATATTGATCGGGCCAGGCCGCCTGTTTTTTCAGCAGCGAACGCCCCCACTTCAGCACGAAATACTTGTGATAGAGAGGCGAGCCTTTTTCCAGCTCCAGGAGTGTGCGTTGCGGATCGAGCAGCGGTGACACCGCGAAAGTACGGGCGACCCTGAGTCCCGACTGGTCAACACTCGCGGCCACACGCAAGGCAAAATTCCCACCTAACGAAAAGCCGACCAAATGCAGTGGCTTGTCCGGCATGGCGGACTGGATTTGGCAAACTGCAGCCACTACTTCCGGCAGGCGGCATGAATGAAACAAGTCCGCATTGAGGTGGTGGGTTTCACCGTGGTCGCGAAAATTGAGCCGAATAACCTCAAAGCCGGCATCGAACAAAGTTTGCGCAGCCGACAATAGATACAGCGACTCGGCGCTGCCCTCCCAGCCATGCATCAGCACCGCGACTCGCGCACCTAACGCGCGGCCACGAGCGGCAGGACTGGAGTGCCAGGCCTGCAGTCGCACTCCGTCGCCGCAATCGATCAACCATTCGCGCGCACTGGCGCGTACTGTCAGGGTGCGCCTTTCGATCGAACTGCGACGCCAAGGCATACTCACCAGAATGGATTGGCGATGGCCGCCGCGCAGCCACCAGGGTGGCCGAAACTCCTCCTCTGAAACGATGCTCATCGGCGCAAGCAGTCGCTGCCGGTCATGTTCCCGGGTCGGCCTGCGCGTCCGCCAACACTCGGATTTCAACCCGGTTATTCGCGACGGCAGCGCGATTCCAATCGCCCGCGGTGAGCTGATCGGTGGTCGCCGGATACGGCATGGCCAGGACATCGTTCGAGCCCGCCGCCAATTGCACGCGCATGGCACCACCGGACTGTTGTCGAATGGAGCCGGCTAGATTGGCTAAGGCAAGCGGTTCGCGTTGGGTCGACGACAGGCTTTCGTCAAAAGGATTGCCGAGCAGATCGCAGCGTGTTGCGGGCGTCGCTTCTGCGGCCGGTTCGAATCCATCCGCGCCCTTACGCAAACAGAAACGCCCGGCAAATGAGGTCACGGTGACCAGACCCTGGAATTTATCTGCCTGGAGTTTGGCCAACAGTGCGCGCAGCACGTCGAGTCGCTCTCCTGCCAATGCGATTTCGCCAAAAGGCACCGGCAGACGACGATCCAGGCCGTCGGCCGACGCAGTATCCGCAGTCAGGCGCTGATCGACGGTGTCACGCTCGCTGCGCAGGGCCAGATTGAGTTTTTCAGTCAATGCCACCGACTGCTGCCTGGCGGCCAACAATTCAGCCGCGAGATCACGATTGCCGACAGACTCGCGCCACCACATCGCCCCTGCCAGTGCCGCAGCGATAGCAGCCAACGCGGCGAGCGACCAGGGCCAGCGACTGGCGACGCCGGATTTATGGGCGGGCGCCATGAACGCAGCGTCCGGGTCCGTCAGAGACGGAGCCTCCGCGATTGCATCCTGGACAGCGACACGGACATCGCCTAACAATCGTTCCGATTGTGCGTCGAGCCCGGCGTTGACCGCGCGGTGCAAATCGCCCATGTGGCGCTCAACCACTGACTCCACGAGCGCGCGCAGGTCCGTCGAGCTGGGCGCCGTAGCGCTATTCGAGACGACACGCAATTGCGGCGGTTCAGTGGTTTCGCGCGCAGTGAGCCGAGCAGCAGCCGCGGACTGCGCACTGGCGTTGGCGGGCGTGAAGGCCCCAAAGGCATCGCCGCCCCGACGATCCGGAAGAATGCGCAGTTGATAGAGAACTCGGGAAACATCGGCCGGCTTGATCTGCTTGGGCAGCACGCCAATCGCGCCGAGTGCGCGAGCTTGACCGAGGTACAGCTCACCTTCCTGAGAGGTGTACATCATGATGGGGATCATCGCGGTACGCGGATTGTTCTTGATCGACTGCAGCGCCTGGAAACCGTCCATGCCAGGCATCAGATGGTCCATGAAGATGACATCAGGCCGATGGTCACCCAGATAATCCATCGCCTGCTCGGCGCTTTCCGCCGTATCCACCGACACCTCGTACTTTTCGAGGATGCGAGACAGAAACGCGCGTGCAGATTTCGAATCATCGACAATAAGTGCCCGTTTTGCGCTCATCGCGATTCGACCTCACTGCCACCTTAAAAACTATTGCGGCAGTTTAACTCAGTTACGCGGCACGGAGCGACTCGCTGGGCCTGCCTTTTACTTACAATGCGTACGTGAAACCTGCGTGGCTCATGGCATGGGCGGTTTGTTGCACCGGCGTCGCGCCGGTAGCGGCGGTGGATACCATTATTTTCAGCGCTAGCCGCGTTGAATCGCCGCTGTTTAAGGCGGATCGTGCCCAAGTCAGGATCAGCCCGGGCGAGCAGGGCAAAGCTGCGCTGGACGTGCGCGCGGCACGCATTATGTTCCCCGGTCCGTTAGGCGAGTTTCGAAATGTCGTGATTAACTGCGCGGCAGCGGAGTTGAACGGCCCGCAGCCAGGCTGTCGCAGCGCGCGCCTCGCGGCCGCGAGCAGCCCGTTGGGCCCGCTGCGCATGTCGACAACGGCAAGTTACCAGCTGAATCGTGACGTACTCGCGTTTGAGGGTCGTGACTGGCCACTGGCAGCAGGACAAGGCTCAGTCGCGTTTCGTGCCGAGCCTCTGAATTGGAGCGCTGTGCTGCGCGGCAGCGGCATGAAAGCGTCGCCGCTGCGTAAACTGCTTCAGCCCTACGCCTCTTTTCCAAATGACATCGAAACCGAAGGAAACCTGGATTTCGAGGCGAGCCTGACCGGAAGCAACGGTGCAACCCAAGGCAATTGGCGCCTAAAGAGCACACGCCTGGACTTCAGCAATCCAGATGGCAGTCTGGTGGGCGAAAAGCTGGCGTTTTTGTTAGGTGGCAAGCTCGACTGGCCACGCGGTCGCGATGTCATGCTGCAGACCATCGACCTTGATGCCACCTCCGGCCAGGCGTTGTTTGGCCCGGTGCTGTTCGATCTCGCCAAAAACCCATTGCGGTTTTCCGGTGCGGGCGACTTTGACGGCAAACGACTGAGTTTTAGCCGAATCAAGCTCACTCTGGCGCAGCTTGTCGATGCCAGCGGCGAGTTATCGTTGCGCCTTGAACCCACGTTTGCGCTGCAAAGCGGCTTGCTCGATATCCGCCAACTTGAATTTCCCGCGGCCTACACCGCGCTGTTGCAATTGGCCGCGGCTGCCACTGTTTTTGGCGACCTGATTACCACCGGCACAGCCAGTGGGACCGTGCAGATGGCTGATAACGAGCCGGTCCGTATCGACCTGGGAACCCAAGGCATCGACCTGACCGATCGCAAAGGCAAGTTCCGCATGCAAGGCGTCGCGGGCGAGATCCATTGGCGCGCGGCAGGAGACAACGTGACGCCCGCCTCATGGCTCAGTTGGCGCGAGGGCGGCAGCTATGGCCTGAGTGGTGGCGCTGCGCGCATCGATTTTGTAACGCAGGGCCGGGGTTTCAGTCTGCTGTCGCCCACTCGCATCCCGATCTTCGACGGCGGCCTGGCGATCAAACTCCTGACGATTGAGAACGTCGGCACAGATGCCATGCGCGGCAGCTTTGAAGGCGATATCGATGCGATCAGTTTGCCCAACATATCACGCGCGTTTGGCTGGCCTGAACTCGCCGGCACGTTGGGCGGACGAATTCCGCGGGTCGAGTACCGCGACAAACTGGTCACCTTCAGCGGCGATGTCGTCGCCCAGGTATTCGGCGGACGTATCGTTGGCAGCCAGATGCGGCTGCAGGATCCGTTAGGTCCATGGCCACGGTTCTTCGCGGACGTCAAACTTGAGAATTTGGATCTCGCGATGGTGACTGAGACGTTTTCGATCGGTTCAATCACCGGTCATCTCGAAGGCCAGATTCGCAACATGGAACTGTTCAATTGGTCGCCGGTGAGTTTTGACGCATCTCTGGGCACGCCGAAGAACGATCGTGGCCCGCATCGCATCAGCGCCAAAGCCATTGGCACACTCTCCGATATCGGCAACAGTGGCGGCGGCGGTTTCGCGCGCCTGCAAAATGGCCTGTTGAAATTTTTCGATGAGTACGATTATGCCCGTATCGGCATCCGTTGCCAGCTGGCTAACGAAATCTGCACCATGTCGGGCATCGAACGTGCCGGCATCGGCTACTTTATCCTGCAGGGCAAAGGCCTGCCGCACATCGATATCGTCGGTAATGCCGGGCGCGTCAATTGGCCGGCATTGGTGGGTCAGATCAGCGACGCCATGCAGGACAGCGGCAGCAACATCGAGATCCGGAAATGATACCCAATAGCCGGCGCATTGTTAAACTGGGCCCGCAGGTTCAGCCGCTATTCAGCCGTTAGGCACACAATGGGAGTCATGATGAAACAACTCGCTCGCTGGCAGATTGGTCTCGCAAGTCTGGCAATAGCCGCATGCGTAACCATCAACGTCTATTTCCCGGCCGCTGCGGTCGAACAGGCAGCAGACAAGGTCATTAGTGAAGTCACGGGCGGCAGCAAAGCCGCACCGCCCCCGGGCGGCGCGCTGCTACCCCCGGAACTTTTGCCACCAGACAAGCCCGGCGACAGCCTGTCGGCGATACCGTTGCTGGCTTTGGCGGCCGTGCTTGACGCGCTGATTCCTGTCGCACAAGCGCAGGCGGAAGCGAACATCGACATCTCAAGCCCCGAGATTCGTGCGGTGACCGAGTCCATGCGCAGCCGATTCCCGCAACTCGAACCGTTCTTTGTCTCAGGCGCTGTGGGCCTGACCAACGATGGCCGCATTGAATTGCGCGACCAGTCGATCGTGTCGCTGCCCGAGCGCGCACTGGTGCGACGTTTGATTGCTGAAGACAATAAAGATCGCGACGCGCTCTATCTGGAAATTGCCAAAGCCAACAAGCACACGGAATGGGAACCGCAGATTCGCAAGATCTTCGCTCGCCGCTGGCATGAAGCCAAGGATGGAGCCAAGGCCGGTTGGTATTTCCAGGACGACGCCGGCCAATGGACGCAGAAAAAATAGCGTCAGCGAACTGATGCCGCAGCAGCACAGGGCTGCTGCGGATCCGCCAGCCCGCCCTGCTCCAGCATCGCCAGATTGCCGGACGCCAGAAAATAGTCAGGATCGATCCGCAGTGCACGTTTGAACTGCTCGCGGGCCTCGGCATCGCGGCACCTATGCGCAAGCGCGATTCCCAGATTGTTGTGCGCGCGTGGGTTGCCGACTGATTTGGCGGTTACGTCCTGCCAGAAAACGATTTCATCCGCGTAGACGCGGTTGCGCACCATGGTCGCAACACCCATCACAATGCACAGCGCACCCAGCGCGAGCCGCAAACGAACGCTGCCAAATATCTGTTGCAAGCGAGCCAGCCCCACGCCGAGTAACCAGGCCGGGCCCATGATGGCCAGATACAGCTGGCGATCGTTAACCAGATCATTGCGCGCTAACAAAGAGTTGGTCGGCGCAAGCCAGACGAAAAACCACAGCAGTCCAAATGCCAGCCAGGGACGGCGCCGCAGAGCGACCATCGCCACTACCAGCGCCAGCACTATCAGTGCCAAACTCAACACGGCGTCAGGCGCCCAAAGCAATTGCGGCGTCATCATCGGGTCCGCGTTCAAACGATCGAAACGCAGCAATTGTCCCGCCAGATACAAAATAGCGTCGGGCTGCACCAGCAGCAGGTTGTCAATGCTGCCGCGCACCTGCAGGCTGTGAGCTAACAAGGACCGATACACTGGCGACAGACCAATCAGCCCGACAGCGAGTAGCAGCACGCTCGTCTGCGGCCACGGTGCTGGCGGGCGGGAAGCGGCACGATTGGCACCACAGACGTACGCCAGCCACAACGCAAGCGGGACAACCACCGCGGTCTCTTTGATCGCGCACGTCAGCAGCACACTAAGCGCCGACAGCCACTGCCAAGCCTGCTTGTGGTCGCTGATCGCGCTGCGTTGCCAAGCAAAGACTGCGATCAGCGCGGGCAACGCCATCAGGGCATTGGATCTGCCACTGATATAGGTCACCGCTTCGGTTTGCACGGGGTGCAGCGCAAAGACCACCGCGCCAGTCAACGCGACAATGGCAATACGGCTACGCTCACCACCCAATATCGACACCGCGAAATTGCTGAGCACTTGATAGACGAGTACGGTATTGCCGGCATGCAGCAGTATGTTCGCGCTACGGAACCCCGCCGGCCCCAGGGAAAAGCGACTATCCAGCTCAAAATTGAGCGCGTAGCTCAGTTTGAGGAGCGGCCGGATGCCCGGCATGGACTGCCACCAGGCCTGCAGCGATTGCACGCGTGGATCGCCCACAATTACGTTCCAATCGTCAAATTGAAACGCGCCTGTCAATGAGCCGGCGTACGCGGCAACTATCAAGGCGACAAGAATCGCGCTGACGGATAGTGTGCCCTGCATCAGCGTGCCTGCAGGAAGGCCAGCTCGATCGCAGAACTAACACCCCACCAACGATTGGTTGAATTCAGAACGATTGTCATGACGCGACGGTTGCCGCGCTCCGCCAACGCGATCAGGCAGTCGCCGGCGCGCCGCGTATAGCCAGTCTTCAATCCGATGACACCCAAGTCCATGTCGAGCAACAGATTGGTGCTCTGCAAATCAACGCGACGTCCGGCCGCGGTGGCAATCGAGGCACTGCGCAAACCGGCCCGCGAAACGATATCGCGATTGCGTGTCGCAGCGGCGCCTAACAGCACAAGATCGCGCACGGTAGTCTTCTGTCCCGGCGCATCGAGACCACAAGGATGCACAAAGAAAGAGTGCGCCATACCCAGCGAGACTGCGCGCCGGTTCAGTCGTACCGCAAACGCGGCAAGACTGCCGGCCGCATGCTCCGCCAGCGCTACACAGGCGTCATTGGCCGAGCGCACCAGCATCGCGGTCAGCAGATCATCGGCGCGCAGGATTTCACCCGCCCGCAGACCGGCGCGGACACCCGCAACGCCGGCGGCGCCGGCTGACACTTTCACAGACGCATCAGCACGCCAGTCCGTCGACAGCAACTCCAGCGCGGTCAGCAACTTCACCAGCGAAGCCGGTGCGCGCTCAAGGTCAATATCGCGCGCCCACAGCAAGCGACCATCGACCAGCACCGCATAGGACGATGCGAGTTCTGGAAAGCGATCTGCCACTGCGGCTGTGGATTCCGCCTGCGCCGGCGCTGACCACAGAAGAACCAGCAATGCCCAGTAACGCAATCCTCGGCGCCCCGGAACTACTAGGGAAGCTCTGCACAGGTAACGCGAGGCGCGTTAGGCGACAAATGCCCGGCTACCAGGCGCGACCGACGCAGCATGGTCATTCCAAGTAAGGAGGGAGCAACGCCGTAGCCGGGCATCTGCCGCCTAACCCTTTGGGGCCGGACGGATTTTTCCGCTGGCTGCGTCCATCCTCGCTCATGTATCT
>JAYVJR010000130.1:0-2832 GCA_043769085.1 Gammaproteobacteria bacterium | reverse complement strand
TCAAACGTTCGGCGTCATTGCTTCATCGGCCATGCGATCGAAATCATCTGGCAATGCGTTCATCATGGCCGCTTCAGAATCGGGCCAGCCGCCCTGCATCCTAAGCCAGCGCCAGCGGTATGCGTCCTCGCGTAGATGCTCAATCTCCATTCGTTCGCCGAGTAACTTGCCAAGCAGTTCTGGCGCGAAATTCTCAATGCAGAGGTTCTTACACTCGTTCTGCCGCAGCCTGGTCAGCTCAGCCACCAGAGTGCAAAGCTCGCGAAGTTCATCGGGCGTCATACCGTCCTTTCGTTTCTCCACCGTGATGCCGAACCATTCATTCCAGCGGACCGGAGTACCGGCCGCTGAATTCAAACGTTAGGTGCCGAGAAAACGCGCGTTCGAATGCTCGCCTGGCTTTTCACGCATCGCCCACCCATGCCGCAATCCAATGCGGCCGCTCAACCTGCACGGTCGCAGCCTGGAACGAATCCAATTCAACTCCAGGGCTGGGCTGGGCCGTCCGTCCGCTGGCGGCCGGCGAACCGTTGGTCAAGCACTCCAAACTCCACGCCATCGTTCTCCTGGGCTGCCCGTCCTGCGGCGGGCCGCTCACCAGTTCCGCCCACGGAAGGAACACGACTGCACCTCACCCCCACGCTCGGTGCGCGCGGCTGCTGCGCTGCAACAATACCCAAGAAAGGCAAGGAATCTCATCAATTGGGAGGTTGCGCACCGGTCACAACTTGGCGCACACTCCGCGCAACACGGAAGTGCCAGTTCTCCAGCAATGCAAAGCCGCTTCTGCCCAGCCACGGCACCTAACCATTCCATCAAGCGGACCTGCCTCCGGCAGGCCGCTTATGTCAAACGTTAGGCGTCGCATGAAACCCGACTTCTCCTTCGAAAGGCAGTTGAAGAACCTCGAGCAAGAGGCTGACGCAGTTGCGAGTTACGTATATGCCGAGATGACCATTCACCACGCTGCATCAAAGTCGAAGGTACTACTCGCCCGGCTAAATCTCACGCCGACCTTCTGGAATTCGTGCCTTGCGGCGCTTCAATCAGCAGCGTACATCTCGCTCGGTCGCGTATTCGATCTCAAGTCGCCGTACAACCTTGACGCGCTGTTGGGTGCAATGGAAGTCAACCTATCGCAGTTTCATCGCGCAGCACTCGCGAGCCGAAAGCGAGAAGGGCACACCATCGACCCTCCTTGGCTGCAGGATTATCTGAACGAGGCCTATTACCCTACCCAAGCCGATGTCGCGCGCCTTCGAAAGAAGGTTGGTGAGTATCGTCGCGTATACGATCGAGCCATCATGCCAGTGCGTCACCAGTATTTAGCACATCGCCAAGCTCATGATCGAGACAAGGTTCAACGCCTATATGCCCAAGGTAAGGTTGCTGAAATTCGCCGCCTTTCCACGTTCCTTCTACGGCTGCACACGTCGCTGTGGGAGCTATGGCACAACGGGCGGAAGCCGGCTCTGAGACAGGTGCGGCACTCTGTCAAATCGATCTACGAATCGGACACCAAGCGTAGAGGTGCGCATGAGTACGTAGTGCGAGATACAACGGCTCTGCTGGAATTCCTGGAGACGGCAACGCCTAACCATTCATTCCAGCGGACCGCCTCCGGCGGCCGCTGAATTCAAACGTTAGAGCGCATCAAGGCAAGTCATGTCCTGCCATGACCACTTACATCGGGAACGGCCGCTTGCGCGCGGTCCTCCGGTTGCTCAATCCAAGATGGTGGTGTAAGCTGTTGCAACACCTGCGCGCATGTGCTATTCATAGAGTGAGGGCCAAGAATATGGTTTGCTTCAGAAAGACTGTTGTCGCCGCCACGCTGGCCATTGCTTGCGCGTTGCCGGCGCAGGCGGGCCTCATCGGCGACACAGTAGGCACTCGATATTTCGGCTCCGGTGGTGGTGACACCGGGGTGCAGCTTAGCCTTGTGGGTGCTGGCGAGGAGGGCAATTTTTTCGGCAGCCAGATTTATGACTACGGCGATGCCAGCTTTGCGATCCGTTCGACCGTGGCAGCCGGCGGAATTCTCAGCTTCCCAGCGGTCAGCCTTGAGCTGAGCAGCCTGGACTTCGGCGTGCCAATCACCGGGGTGACGTTTCAGACCAACCTCTCCGGAGTCGGTCTGTCGTTCACCGACAATTCCATCACATTCACTTGGGTCGAACAATCGATCCTTGTCGGCACCTATTTGACGGCACAAATCAATGCTGCTGTACCAGAGCCGGAGACCTATGCGCTGATGGCGGTCGGACTGGCCTTTGTTACTGCCGCCTTGCGGCGCCGTCGCCAGCGCCCCGCCTGACCAGTTCCGCTGGGCCAGCGAAGCGCCGCAGCCGCAGGGCTTCTTGTCTGCGCGTCTGCGCGGCGCGACTGACATCGCAACGGGAGCAAGTGCCGCGAAGCATGCGCCCTAACCCCTCGTTCCAGCGGACTGCCTTCGGCAGCCGCTGAACTCACACGTTAGATTGCGGAATACAAATGCGGGCACTGCGAGCGTCGTCGACAATGCGCCGAGTCGGGCCAAGTGTTCTGCACACGTCTCGGTCCGGCAAGTCAGCCGCGCGCTTGGTCAAGCGCTGCGGCAACTCGCCGCGTTGCTTCATCTGGTCAATGGTTGGCGCTTCGCGCCCGCGTGCTGCGCCGCGCAGTCAGTTGTTGCTTGCCGCAGTTCGTCAGCCAAGGTTGAGCCAGCGCACCTGGCCTTTGTCGCTCGTGCAGCGGTCCGCGATGCCGCTGCCAATGCGCAGGAAAATTCACCTCGTGTTCCGCCGCCGTTGGTGCATGCTTCGTCGCATGGCAAAGTCAACTCGTTCGGCT
>JAYVJR010000129.1:0-44738 GCA_043769085.1 Gammaproteobacteria bacterium | reverse complement strand
GTGCCGGCGCCTCTGACTAAAACGACGCGCAGACTCTGGTCGGCCGCCAGATTTCGTGCAATCACCGGCAACTCGGCCCACATCGCCGCGGACAACGCGTTGTGTTTTTCCGGTCGGTCGAGGGTAACCCAGGCGAGTGGCGGTCTGGTTTCAATGCGGATAGGAATCATGGCTTGCGTTGACATAGGTTGGCGGCAACTGATCTTATCAGCGTCAGTGTGTTTACGTCGTGCCGAGGTTTTGGATTCATGGCAATTTATGCGGATTTGCACGGCAAGGTTGCCGTGGTGACGGGTGCTGCAAGGCCCAAGGGTCTGGGCGAGGCAATGGCGCGCCGTCTTGCGGACGAAGGTTGCCAGGTCGTTGTTAGCGATCTCGGTACTGCGCGCGGTGCCGAGATGCCGGCAGAGGCGATCGGCGCCAGTGCCGACATCGACGCGATGGTCGAGGCGATTCGCGCCGCGGGTGGAGTGGCCGAGGGGTGTGCCTGCGACGTACTGGAAGAGGCTCAGGTCGTGCAGCTGGTGCGCTTTGCGGTGCAAAAATTTGGCCGCATCGACATCATGGTCAATAACGCAGGCATCGGCTATTTGATGAAACCGCTGGTTGAGACCACGCAGTCGCAGTGGGACGCTGTGTTAGGAGTCAATCTGCGCGGTGTGTTTTTTGGCATCAAGCATGCAGCGCAGCAAATGATTGCGCAGGGCGGCGGCGGCCGCATCATTAACATCGGTTCACAGGCTTCCAAATCGGGCTTTCCTTTTGCGGCGGCTTATGTGTCCTCCAAACACGGCGTGGTTGGTCTGACGCGCACCGCCGCTTTGGAACTCGGAGCACACCAGATCACCGTCAATACGATTTGCCCGAATCACGTGACCACCGGTCTCGGCGCCTGGCAGAACCAGTATTTCAGCGCTGCCACGGGCCGCAGCGAAGAAAAATATCTGGCCGATATGCGCGCCAAGATTCCGCTCGGGCGAGCTGGATTGCAGGACGATATCGCCAAAGCTTGCGCGTTCCTGGCGTCGTCCGAGGCGGATTACATTACCGGCGAAGCGATGAACGTGTCCGGTGGTGAGGAGTATCACTAGTGCCAAAGGTCAAGATGAAGTTGCAGGCGAAAAGCAAATCGCGCGGGTTCTGGCCTGGCGGAGCCAGTCTGGCGTTGTCGCTGGTGGTCAACGTCGAAGAGGGCGCTGAACAGAACATCCTCGATGGTGACCCGGGTCCCGAGGCCGTCGATGAACTTGGCATCGCCTTGCGCAAGCCGGTGCGCAATTTCGGCAACGAAAGCAATTATCAATACGGCATTAATGAAGCCGCGCCGCGCGTGCTGCGTCTGTTAGCAAAGCACAAGACTGCAGCGACTTTTACCGCAGCGGCACAGGCGCTGGAACGCGCGCCGCAGGTGGCCCAGGGAATTATCGCAGCTGGTCATGAAGTCTGTGCGCATGGTTGGCGCTGGCAGGCGACCATGGGCATGGATGAAGCGACCGAGCGCGATTTCATCGCCAAGGCCCGAGACAGCATTGCCCGCAGTTGTGGCACGCCGCCGGCGGGCTGGTTGTCGCGTTACTTGCATACCGCTGTGACGCGCCGTTTGTTAGCCGAAGAAGGCTATCGGTATCACATGGACGATTTCAGTCGCGACGAGCCGTTCTGGGATCGCTCGCCCGACCTGCCGCAACCGATGCTGGTGTTGCCTTATGCGCTGGACAGCAACGACATGAAATTCTGGAGCCACCCCGGTATGACTCCAGCCTCCTGGCTCGACTATGCGCGCGATAGCTTCGACTGGTTGTTGGCGGAATCAGTCGGTGGTGGCGCGCCGCGCATGATGTCGCTCGGTATTCACTTGCGCATTATGGGTCGACCGGGTCGCATTGGTGCGTATGACGGGTTTCTACGGCATGTCACCCGATCAAAAGCTGTGTGGATCGCTACTCGTCGCGACATCGCGGCGCATTACGCCAGGGTTTTTCCAGCCTAAATCACTCACGCGCCGCGGTTTGACGCCAGGCTCGCTTCCAGCGCGCATGCGAGCGCAATCAGATTTCGATCCTGTCCTGGCTGACCTAACAGCTGCAGTCCTGCAGGCAGGTGACCTTGCCGTGCGGGAATGGGCAGTTGCAGGGCGGGCATGCCTGTGGCACTTGCGATCGAGGTCAGATCGGCGGTGTTCTGTGGTGGTCGCTCGCCGATCGGAAAACTTGTGCAGGCCACGGTGGGCAGGATGACGGCGTCGTACGCGGCGGTCGCCGACTGCCAGCTGTGATAAAAGCGCGCGACGCGGGTCTCCGCCGCCGCAATCTCATCGCCCGAGAGCTTGCCGCCGTAGCGGATGAAGGCGCGCAAGCCAGGCGAGAAGTCCTCCGGCGCGGCGTGGAGTCGTGGCCGATGGTTGCGCCACATCTCGAGTTCGCAGAGCGCTAAAATTGCGCGCCGCAGGCGCGGCAAGTCCCAGAGTTTCAGGTCGACCGGATGGAGGACGTGGCCGAGTCGGCGCAATGCGGCGATAGCGGTGTTGTAATAGCCGACGACTTCATCGCTGACTAACAGTTCTTCGAAACCCACCGCATAGCCGATATTGCGCGGTTGGTTGACCGGCCAGGGCGGTGCAGCGGTGTCGGCAACCGACACTGCGCAGGCATTGTCGTAACTCGCCAGTGCCGCCAGAGTGAGCAGCTGATCACGCGCAGAGCGAGTTATTGCACCGGCATGATCAAAGCGCGAACTCACCGGTACGATGCCGCCGACGCTGACCAGGCCGTAGCTCGGCTTGAGACTCACGCAGCCACAGAATGCGGCTGGAATGCGCAGCGAGCCAATAGTGTCTGTGCCCACTGCGAACGCGCACAGCCCGGCGGCAACCGCGGCGGCCGAGCCGCTTGATGAGCCGCCGGCACTGTGATTTTCGCGCAGCGGATTGTGGGTAGTCAGGTACCAAGGATTTACTCCCTCAGCGCCCAATGCGCCTTCATCCATGTTGGTCAGGCCTAACAGAATCGCGCCAGCCTCGCGCAGTCGCCGCACCAGAAAGGCATCCTGCGTCGCGATCTCGGTCGCGCGGAATTTCAGGCCCGCAGTGTAGGGCCAGCCCGCTACGGCGATATTCGACTTGATGGCAACTGGCATACCATCGATGGGGCTCGCAAGGCGGCCGGCACTACGCCGCACATCCGATTCTCGGGCGGCTGCCAGTGCGCTGTCGGCCGCGACAAAGGTGTAAATGCCCAAGCGGTCGTTGTCGCGCGCAATCGCCGCAAGATAACGCTGTGTGATGGCGACGCTGTTGGTCGTGGCTAGCCGGCACTGTTCGCCCAGGGCTGTTAGGTCTTCGGCTGCCGTACCAAGCTGCGGATTCTGAAAGTCGTTCATGGTTGGTTAGAGAATGCGGTTCTTGGGTCGTTCATCGATCAGTCGTATTGGTTTTTGTCGACTGTCGATTTGCGTCAGTGCCGCAGTCTCGCCGGGCGCGGCCAGTTGGACCAGGATATCTACACCCACACGCCGGCTCAGCAGGGCCGCGAACTCGGCGGTCAGTGCGGCGCCGCGCACCTGATCCGTGCGGGTTTCGATGATCACAGTCATTTGATCCCGGCCGTTAGCATCGTCGCGTGCGGCACGGCAGACATACTCGCCCGCAAAGGCCAAATGTTCGTTGAGGATGGCGGCCAACGCCAGTGGATAGACATTGATGCCCCGCAGTTTGACCATGTTGTCGCTGCGACCCAGAACTCCGGTGATGCGTTGCAATGTCCAGTCCAGTGATGACACGCCGCTCGCCCAACTCGATAGGTCATGGGTGTTGAAGCGAATCAGCGGGTAGACGTCGTCACGATACAACGAAGTCACGACCATATCGCCTGGCTCGCCAGGCCTCGCGCTCTGGCCGCTGTCGCTGTCGATGAGTTCCAGGTACTGTGCGTCTTCCATGACATACATGCCATCCTGGTCGAGCGATTCTGCGGCGATCGGACCGGTGTCAGCAACGCCATACCAATCATAGATTTCTGCGCCGCCCCAGGCGCGGGATAGCACGCCGCGCGATTCGCGCCCCACATGGCCCAGGATCGCGCGCACGTTAAGATCTTTGCCATGTTCCATACCCATTTCACGAGCGGTCTCGCCAAGCTGGCGGATGTAATCCACGAATCCGACGATCACCGTCACGCGTAGATCACGCATCAGTTCCAGCTGCGTGGCGGAACGGGTTTCTTTGCCGGTACCCGCAGACAAGAACAGATTGTTGGTGTAATGCAGTGCGGCTTCGCGCACGAAATGGCCCCCGTTGATCATGCCGTGCCCGTAGACAGAATGCAGTACGTCAGTTGCCCTGAGCCCTTGCATCTTCCAACAGCGCGCAACTAACAAGGCCTGCACTTCGCGGCTCTTCGGGCTGAATAAAACCACCTGCGGCCGACCGGTGGTGCCGCTGGTGGTGTGAATGACCGTGACGGGTCGCGATTCAACGGGCCACTTGTCCCAACCGTGGTAGTCCCCATACGGCGGGTACTGCGCAATACTCGCCATCAAGGCCGATTTGCCGAAAATCGGCAGTTTACCGATATCTCCCAGATCGTTGATATCGCCGCGCTCGAGACCGCGGCCGCCCCACAAGCGCTGATAAAAAGGAATTTCCCAGGCGCGCGTGACGCAGCGCATGAAAAGCTCGTTTTGCTGATCCTCAATGGCGCGGCGCGGCAGCTTGGCGAAACCTTGGGCGAACTGTTCGCCGAGCGTAAAGCGACTGCGCATCTCTTGGTAGTCAAAGGACTCGAAATAGGCCGGATAAGTCATGGCGGCGATCAAAATTCCAGGTGGTTGAATAATTCGCGTACGTCGGCCAGTTCGTCGAGGCGATCAACCGCAGCGATCAGTGCGTCGACTTTGGACAGCGGCAAAGGACGAAGCCCTGATTGAGCGGCACGGCGGAACTTGGCGAGATGCTGCGCCTGGCTGAGTGGTTTGCCGGGCGCACCCAGTACGGCTGCAAGATCAACGCTGCTCTCGCGGCCGTCGCGCAGCGTCACTGCGACGCGTTGTGGCGTCAGCGCGTTAGGCGCTGGATTGCTGTCCGGTAGCACTTTGATGCGGTTCGCGAGCCGCAGGCGTGATTCATTCATCAACTGCAGCGGTGCAAAATCTTCGACCCCGACGTCGCCCGTGATCAAAGCCGTCGCGACCACATAAGGCAGGCACAGTCGCGCGTACGATGGAGTCATGTCGGACGTGGCGAGTCGATCGACAAGTTGCCGAACCAGTGGCGGCGCATAGACACGTAATTCGACGATGTCTTCCACGGCGAAGCGAAGCTGTCGCCGCAGTGTCAATGCGCCGTCCACGCCACCGTGCGTGGCGCGGCCGCTGGGAAAGGGTTTGTGTGACAAGCGGGTTATCTCGGCGGTCTGGCCGAGCGACTCGAAAGCGCTGGTATCCCAGTCTGGATCGATCAACGAGAAATACCCGAAAGGTCCTTCGAGAAAATTCAGCGGCCCGACGATACCGCGCTGTGCCAGCGCCAGCGCATCAAGCGCTGCGCGCGTGTTGAAACTGATCTGCATGGGCAGCATTGCCGAACCCTCGACATGCGCCTGCATGGTGCCAGATAACTGGCTGTAGCAAAGTCCCAGCGCGCTGCGGGTAGCGGCGTGCGACAGTCCGGCCAACTGCGCAAGTCCGGCAGTTGCGCCCAGCGCGCCGCACATCGCGGGCCTGAAAAAACGCAGTTTGTTGCGCGCTGCTGCCCCAATGCTGCAGGCTACGTCGACGGCGATGCAGCAGGCGCTCAGAAAACGCTGGCCACTGACACCGCGCTCGGCGTCCGCCCAGGCTAACAAGGTCGCAAAAACCACAGCCATCGGATGTACCACGGCCGGTTCGTGTACCGAATCCCACTCTTGATTGTGAATCTGGTAGCTGTTGAGAAACGCCGCCGCCTGACGGGTGAGGCATTCGCCCGTGCCGATGACTCGCGCTTCCTGGCCACGGCCCCAGGTGTCGGTGAGTTCGCGCAGCAGCCGTACCGCGGGCACACGACTGCCTGAAAGGGCCACACCGAGGGTGTCCAGCGCGAAGACTTTGCAGGCCAACACCGCTTCGGGCGACCAGTTGCGGTTGCTGCTGTCCGCAATATGCGCAAGCAGTCGATCAGTGGCGCTGGGCGTCATCCGCGAAGCTTATACTCGGTTGTCATGGACCCCAAGCCGCAGGACGCCTCGCGTCCACCAGCCGCGAGCCGGCGCGTCGATTGCGCTCCGGCCTTCACCGAAGCCGGCCAGCACAATATGTCGCCGGTGCTGAAACACGACGACATTGCGCGTTTCAACTTTCTGGCGAACTTCAACAAGTTCATGGCGAATCATGTGGTCGGCGGTAATGCCGTAGCCTATGAGACACGCGCGCGACCCGTCTATGTGGCGGCACAAGGCCACGAACCGCGCGACCGGCGCGAGATTCGCGCCTCGATGCGTGGCGATCCGTACTACCGCACCTGGAGTGCGCTGCGCCGCAATGCCATGGAAATGCGCCAACAGGCGGGGCGCAGCATCGCTCTGCGCCAGGCAGGTGCGTTGCGAAATCGTGCGCAGCAATTCAATGCTAACAAACCAACGTTGCGACTCGATCCCGCGGTGGCGGTGCCGCGCTATCAGTCTGCCATCGACAACCATTGCATGCCTGGCAGCTATTACGCTGAACACTTGCCCGAGGATGTTAGTGCGGCCGCCAACTATGACGTAGGGATGTTCGCGACGACCACCGGTCTCTTCGGCAGGTTGCTGGATGGCGCGGGCGCTGGCACTGCGGCCTGGTTGCAGAAGATCCGTCCGGGTTGGCAGCCGCGACGGATTCTGGATCTGGGATGTGGGCTCGGTCATAACAGCGTGCCGCTGGCACGGGCCTATCCGCAGTCAGAATTAATAGCAGTGGACTTGGCAGCGCCGATGCTGCGCTACGGTCACGCGCGTGCCGCCGGTATGAGCGTGCCAAACTTGACCTTCATGCAAGCCAACGTCGAGCAACTGCCGTTCCCGGATGGCCACTTCGATTTTATCTACAGCACCATGTTTCTGCATGAGACTTCCTATCAGGCGCTGCGCCGTATCTTGCGCGAAGTCAGTCGTTTGTTAGCACGCGGCGGTCTGCATATTCATCTGGAGCAGCCGCCGTATCACGGCATGGCTGAGTTCGAGAAATTTCTGCGCGACTGGGACTGCTACCACAACAACGAGCCGTTCTGGACCACCCTGCATGACACGCGGCTGGCGGAGTTGCTGCCACAGCTGGGTTTTGCGGCTGACACGACCTTTGAAACCGAGATTCATGCGATCGTCGATCGTGAAATGCCCAAGGTCGCCAGTGAAGTAGAAGATTACGGTCGCGGCGGCATGTGGTATGCAGTGGGCTCCGAGCGCGCGGCATGAGCAGCGACGCCTTTACTCAGGCCGATTACTTGCGTCTGGTGAACGCTGCCGCCAGCGGCAAACGACCCTTGTTTTTCGACAACCCCGACATTGACCGCCTGATTGCCGTGGTGCTGGCGATGGCTGGAGAGCTGGCGGTTGCGCGTGAGCGGCTGGATACGGTCGAGCGCCTGTTAGCTCGCAAGGCTACGTTGTCGCTGGCCGATATTGACGGTTTTCGGCCGACTGAAGCCGAAGCTGCAGAGCGCGGCGGTTGGCATGTGGAGTATCTGACCCGGATTTTTCGCGTCTTGCAGCAGGAGCAGGAATTATTGCAGCGGGGCGCTGTGGAACCGTCAGCGGAGGACGTGTCCAGTGAACTTGCGCGTTAGGCGCTGAGCACCCAGAAGACCCAGTCCAGCACCTTGCTTTCGGTTTCCGGCATGCCACGGGCTGCGAAGGATTCCAGTTTCAGTTTCAGCAGCGCGCCAGCCGGGTGCGGATGTTTTTCCAGCACGCTGATCTCACTACGGACCCGGTCGTTTTCCACGGTCGGGGCCGTGTGATCACAGCTTTCCCAGCCGAGCATCGCGATGATGTTGGGCAGAGCGCGAGTCATCTGCGAGTGCGCGATCGAGATGACGTGACCGCCATACACCAGCCGTTCGCCAAGATAGCTGAGCTTTGCGTCCAGATGCGCCATGGCCATATTGAGCGTCAGGCGTACCAGCTCTGGCGCGCTGGTCACCGTGTCGCGCGCTGTCACGCGGTACAGATCGCCAACGTTTTGCTCGCGGCTGCGCAGTCCTTGCCAGTGCAAAGTGTCAGTCTGCGACCAGTTATGAGCCGCGGTAGTCAGTGCCAGTGATTCGCTCACGCGGTCGGTACGTCCCAGCGCGTCGAGAACATCGGCGTGGCCGCTTTCCAAGTCATTGTCGCGACAGGGGATCATAGGGCAACGCCATGCCTGCAGCACCAGCTCATTGCGCTGATTGCACATCTGCATTTCGAGTGCCACCAGGCCGGTGTTGGCACGGCCGGCTTGCCGCCGATTCTGCCGTAAGCCAACCACGGTGGTTACTGTGTGCAGGGTGTCACCTAACAGAACCGGGCGCGACAGGGTCAGGCCGCGGTAAAACAAGTTGGCCTTGACCAGTTGCGATGCCCAGGTGGACTGGCCGATGGCCACGTGAATCGCGAGCATCGGATGGACGACTGCGCTGCCGAGCAGCCGCGTTGCCTGGTGGTGGTCCAGCGGCAGACGTAGCCGATCGGCAAACATCGCCTGATAGGCCGCGGCGTGGCCAGCCGTGATGCTGACGGCAGGCGCATCGAAAGCGAGACCGTGGCTGAAGTCCTCAAAAGTCGGACCGTCGATGTTGTGAATCGTCATGGGGCAATAGTCCGGTAGAACATGCGTAGTGCAACGATCAGCAAAAATACCGCAAACGCCTGCGACAAAGCGCGGCGTGACAGCGTGTGGGCGATACGTGCGCCCACCGGCGCCATCAGTATCGAGCAAGGCGCAATCAACGCAAACCCCAATAGGCTGACCACGCCGACCGTAGCGCCTGGCAGCGGCACACCGGGACGTGCAAAAAGATAGCCCAGTGTCGCGGGCACACCGATCAGCAGGCCGAAAACCGATGCAGTGCCAACTGCGCGGTGCACGGGTTGGCCCAGCAAAGTCATCGCCGGAACCCCTAACATGCCGCCGCCAATACCGAGCATTGCAGACACAGTTGCGATGAATCCTGCAATGAGCTTGCCGCCGATGCCGTGCGGCACCTTGTCGCGCAGCCGCCAGTGGTCAAAGGGCAGATACATCTTGATCGCAATCACCAATGCCGTTGCGCCAAATAGTCCACTCAGTAACGGCCCGCTGGCGCGTGCGGCCAGCAATGCGCCCACCAGACCGCCTAACAAAAAGCCCGGTGCCCAGGCGCGGATCATGCTCCAGTCGATGGCGCCGCGCATTTGGTGGGCGCGGCTCGATGCAATGGCCGTCGGAATGATGGTTGACATGGACGTGGCCACCGCCACATGCATGCGCCATTCGGGCGGCACGCCTATCTGACCGAGCAAAGCTTCGAGGACCGGCACCAGCACAATACCGCCACCAACGCCCAGCAATCCGGCCACCAACCCGCCCAAGAGACCCGCGACTAGTAGCAGCGCTGCGGCTGGAATGAGTGAGAGGAGGTCCATAGGTCAGGCAGGCAATTTTTCTCAAAATAGTGGCAGGTACTCGACGGCGCGCAGTGTAATCGACAGTATGTGCGCGGCGCGGGAAAATCAGCGCTGACCGACATGAGGCCGGGAGGAGGGTGATTTGGCGATGCAGCGGCGCGATTTCCTGATTCGAACTGGCCAAGGGCTGCTCGCCGGTAGCTGGCTGAGCCTCGACGTCGCGAGCAGCGCACCGCTTAGCGAAACAGCCACTTTGCATTGGTCGCCGCATGCAGTGCTCGATATCGACGCGCAGGGGCTCATCACCATTCAGGTCGTGAAATCCGAAATGGGTCAGGGCGTATTGACCGCGTTGCCAATGCTGGTGTGCGAGGAGCTGGATGTGCCGCTGCAACAGGTGCGCGCCTTGCTTGCGCCGGGCGCGTTGGCCTTCCGCGACGAGCGCGGCAATCAAACCACCGGCTATTCGAGCAGCGTCAGCTCGGCATTTTTGCCACTGCGACAACTTGGTGCGACCGCCCGGCTGATGCTCCTGCAGGCGGCGGCTGCGCATTGGCAGGAGCCGCTTGAAAGACTGAGAACCGATGCCGGTGCGGTCTATAGTCTCGGAACCGCGCGGCGTCTGTCCTATGGCGAACTGATCGCTGCCGCGCGGCAACTGCAGGTACCCGCTGCCGCACCGCTCAAGGCAGCCCATGCCTGGCGTATGTTAGGTCAGGAAATCGCGCGGGTCGACACCCCACGCAAAGTAGATGGCAGCGCGATATTTGGCATTGACGTTACTCGGCCCGACATGCTCATCGGTGTGATCGCACGCGCGCCGCGGTCAGGGGTCGTTCCGCTACAGGTTGATGCACAGCGCGCATTGCGCGTGCCAGGTGTTGCCCATGTTGCAAAGCTTGAGTCCGGCGTGGCGGTGCTGGCGCGCAATTTCCATGCCGCGCGCAAAGGGCGCGACGCGTTGGCAATCACTTGGCCGGACTCGGCGGCGGACAAGGCCGATACGGCCGCCTTGCGCGCACGATTGCTGAGCTCATTGCAATCGCCAGGTACCGTTGCACGCCTGCCGCAATCAGTGGCGCTGGCCGCAGCAACGGATCGGAGCCTGTCAGCTGACTATTTCACGCCCTTCCTGGCTCATGCCGCGCTTGAGCCGTTGTCGTGTGTCGCGGACGTAAAGCCGGATCGCTGCGACATTTGGCTGGGTACCCAGGCGCCCAGTCGCGCGCAGAACTGGGGCGCGCAATTGACCGGCCTGCCGTTGGACCGAGTTCATGTGCACAGCTATTTGATCGGTGGCGCGTTCGGGCGCCGCGGCGAATGGGATTTTGTCGTTGACGCGGTAGAAGCATCCATGCAGGTGCGCAGACCGGTGAAAATTATCTGGACCCGCGAAGACGATATGCGTCACGACTTCTACCGGCCGATGACAGCTAACAAAATGTCGGGACGAGTGTCTGCAGATGGACGCTGGCTGGCCTATGGCCACCAGTTGGCAGCGAGTTCCATCGCGCGACGTCGCAGTCCCGATATGCTGAAGTCCGGCACCGACTTCCTGATGACCCAGGGAAGCAGCGATCTGCACTACGACCTTGACGATGTCACCATGGACTATCGCGATATCGAACTCGGCGTGCCCGTGGGTTTCTGGCGTTCGGTGGGTCATTCGCACAATGGATTCGTGGTGGAGTCCTTCATCGATGAGCTGGCGCATCTGGCGGCGCGGGATCCCCTTGAGTTTCGTCTCGCCTACCTGCAGAAGGAACCGCGCATGCAGGCCGTTCTGCGCCGCGCGGCGTTCGCGGCGCGCTGGCAGGAACCGCGCGGCGCGGATGCTGCGCTCGGCGTCGCCTGTATCAAGGCCTATGGAACTTACGTGGCCGAAGTTGCCCGAGTGACGCGGGCCGAAGGTCAGATTCGAGTCAGCGACGTCTGGTGTGCGGTGGACTGTGGGATCGCCGTCAATCCGTTGATCGTGCGGCAACAAATGACCAGCGGAATTATCTATGGTCTGAGCGCGGCGTTAGGTGGTGAGATAACCCATCGCAATGGGGCGGTCGAGCAGAGCAATTTCCACGACTATCCGGTGCTCAGAATAAATGATGCGCCGCGGGTTCATGTTGAGATCATCGCCAGCCACGAAATGCCCGGAGGTTGCGGCGAGCCTTCCACACCTGTGATCGCACCGGCTGTCGCTAACGCCCTGTTCGCGCTCTCCGGCGAGCGTCGTCGCAGCCTGCCGTTGCGCGGCGTTTAAGGTACTGCATCTCGGGCGACGCGAAATCCGAGATCCGCTGCGGCGCCGGCGTCGCGATCATCGACGTAGTCACGTGCTGAGCTGCGCTGGTCCAACGGTCTGCTCAGGAATGAACCACCGCGCACGCCGTGGTAACGGCAATCCGACCATGACCAGACCCGCTCATCCGCTGGACGGCCTTTGTAGCTGCGCGTGAAACAATCGGCAACTCGTTCGCGCGCATTGCCGACCGTGTCATACAGGCCGAAATCGTTAGGTCGAAAACTGCCAACCGGAGCGAGCCCCGCGTAGCCGTCGGCGCAACGCGCATGTGGTGCGACGCGGCCAGCGATCCTGCCGCTGACGTCGTATACATTGCCGAATTCGCAGGCGCGCGAGATCGAAACGCCCTCATGTGAGTCGCGATTACTCCAAAAGCGCGCACCACGGCTACCGGCGCGTGCCGCGTATTCCCATTCGGCCTCTGATGGCAGGCGGTAAAGCAAGCCGGTGGATTTTGTTAGCCAACGGAGGTAGGCGTTAATTTCCGGCAGACTGACGCAGGCGACCGGAGCTGCTGGCGCTGCGCTGCCAGACTGGCAGTTGGTGGTGGCGTTGGCTTGCGGTTGCGCCGCCAGAAAGGCCTGCCACTGGGCGCGTGTGACTTCAAAGCGCCCGATCCAGAATGCGCGCCTGATTTTCACTGCCAGAGCGGGTGTTTCGCCGCTGACGGTGTCGTGCTCATAGTCGTCGCGGCTACTGCCGAGTTGCAGGTCCCCGGGCTGCAGCAGAATCATGTCCGGAACCGACTCAGGCGGTGCCGCCGCGGCGGCCGAACCGCAGAGCAATACGATCACTGTCGCAACCAGATGCTTCAAGGCGGATCGCTTCATGGAAGGTTCCGCGCAACGCGCAGGCCAGCGAAATCCGCGCGGTCACGATCGTCACCGTCGCCGTGAAATCCTGGGCGGGTTCTCTCTGGCCCGGTAATCCAACCGCCGCCGCGTTGGATGCGTCGCTTGCAACCACCGTCCCACACCCAGGCGGTTTCATCCGTCGGGCGGCCGAAATAGCTCAGGCTGGCGCAGTCCTCTGCCCATTCCCAGACGTTGCCTAACATATCGTAAAGTCCGAAGTTGTTAGGAGTGAGGTTGCCGACCGGCGCGACATCGGCGAAACCATCGTCGCAGGGCACGACAGTCCATGACAGAGGGTAGCTCCGTGCCGTCTTTCGATCATGCATGTTGGCCTGTGCGCAGGCGCCACCGCGGCGGTTTCCCCAGGGGTAGAGGGTCTGCTGGCCGCCGCGGGCGGCGTACTCCCATTCGGTTTCACTCGGCAGTCGATATGGGTGGCCGGTTTTTTGCGACAGCCATGCGACATAGGCCTGCGCGTCGTGCCAGTCGATGCAACTGGCAGGATGCCGGTCAGTGGGATTGCGTGGCACATTGGCCTGGTCCCAGCGGCGGGGCAAATCGCGAAAAGCCTTGAGATCTTCGACCCAGGTGCGGCAATGCGGGTCCGGTGGATCGTAGCCCGTGGCGGCGACGAACTCGCGATATTCGCCCCGAGTCAATTCAAATCTGCCGAGCGCGAACGACCGTTTGATTTGAATCGGCTGTGGATCCAGTTCGGCGGGGACCTCGGTCGGCACTTGGATTTTCTTCGGCGTGCCCATTAGAAAGCGTCCAGCGGGAATCACGATCAACTCCGGGCAGCTGGCGCAGTCGCGAAATGTGGCGCCTGCGACCGGTCGGTCAGCGGCAGTTGCCACCGCCGGCTGATGCAGCCAAACCATACTCGCCAATACTGCGCACCGAAGAAACTGCAGCTGCGTCCCGCGTAGCGCAAACGTCGATACGATCATGTTGAACTGAGCCTAGCATTGGTGTGCGAAAAGGGCTGCCCCTGGCGCTGGTGCAAGGCGGCCTGGATTTCGCTGACGATGGCCAGTGCGATGCTTTCGGGCGAGCGGCCGCCGAGATCCAGTCCGACCGGCGCACGCAATACTCCGGCAAGCGCTTGTCGTTCGCCGGCATCGAGCGCCGCCAGCAGCTTCTCTCGCCGCGGCGCCGGACCTAACAGACCGACAAAATCCGGCGGATCCTGCGCAAGCGCGCTCAGCCAGTTCCGGTCGGTATCCAGGTGATGACTCATGACGATGGCCGCCGTTGGGCAGGCGCCGCTGCGGAAAGATTTCAAGGGGGCCGGGCGCAGCAGACGGACGACCACGGCTGCAGGAAAGCGCCGCGGATCTGCATAGGCGGGCCGGTGATCCACAATCTCGACGCGCCAACCCATGAAACAGGCGAGATCCACCACCGGAAGTACATCTGGGCCGCCGCCACATAACAGCAGCGTGGGCGGCGGTTCCAAGGTGATCCACAGCAGGTTGGCCGCCGGCTCGTCAGTGTCCATGCTCAGGCTGGCCCCCAAACGAGGATTCGATTCAGCAATCACCATCGCGAACCGTTGGTTGCGATCAGCGTTCAGACTGGCTTCCAGCCAGGGTAGGGGCAGATACTCGTTGTTAGGTCCGCAATAGCTCAGTAGAATGCGCATTGCGCCTTCGCAGCCCGAACCCAGGCCCCAGAGTGCGTCATCAGGACCGCGCATGTCGTAAGTCACGAATCGGGCAACCCCAGTGCGCATGACTTCGCGTGCCCGATCCGCCAGGTCGCCCTCGAGGCACCCGCCCGACAGCAAACCTGCATACTGTCCGTCGGTACGGATTAGCATCTGGGTGCCGGCTTTCCGATAGGTGGAGCCGGCGGTCTCAACCAGCGTCGCGAGGGCCAGTGGCTCGCCCGCCACGCGCGCAGCGTGAAAAAAAGGCAGCAACGGCTTGATACGGTTCTCCATGGTGGGTGATTAAAGCCGTAAACAGCCTTGCCGTTCAACCGCTTGCAAAGTAAAGTTGCAAAGTTTTATGCCTGCTTCTTCTCCTTCCCCTTGGGTCGTACACAAATTCGGTGGGTCAAGCGTCGCGGATGCTGAATGCTTCCAACGCGTTGCCCGGATTTTGCAATCGCAGCCGCCTGGTCCGCTGGGCGTGGTGCTGTCCGCCTGTAAAGGGGTTACCGACGCGCTGCTCAGGCTGGTCACGCTCGCCGAACGGCAAGATCCAGAGCTGGGTTCGCATATCGACAGGCTCCGTGAGCGCCATTCGACCATTGCTACCAGGCTGCTCGATCCACAGGCCGCGCAGTTGTATATGGCTGGTTTCCATCGCGACTGCCACGACATCCAGGGAATTCTGCAGACGGTGCGGCTCACCCGCGCTGCATCAAAGAACATTCTCGATCTCATTTCCGGTTTCGGCGAGATCTGGTCGACCCGCCTGTTCTGTGAGTATTTTTCGACGCTGGACGCGCGTCCCGGGGCCGTGCGTTGGCTCGACGCCCGCGAGATTGTAGTTGTCGAGTGGGGTGCGTTAGGTCCGGCAGTATTGTGGGCCGAGTCGCGTGCCAATCTGCAGCGCGCGGTGCCTGCTGATTTTCAGGGCACACTGATCATCACGGGGTACATCGCATCCGATCGGCGCGGTGTGCAGACCACGCTGGGTCGCAACGGCAGCGATTTTTCGGGTTCCATTTTCGGCGCGTTGCTTGATTCACGCGAGATCCATATCTGGACCGATGTCGATGGGGTACTGTCGGCCGATCCACGTCTGGTACCCGACGCGCAGGTGATCGATTCTTTGTCCTACAACGAGGCTATGGAACTCGCCTATTTTGGCGCTAAGGTCATCCACCCGCAGACCATGGCGCCGGCCATCGGTGGCGAAATTCCCATCTGGATCCGCAATACCTTTGCCCCCGACCATCCCGCTACTCTGATCTGCGCACATCCCAAGTCAACCATGCCGGTCAAAGGCATCAGCACGATCGAAAAAATCGCGCTGATCAATCTCGAAGGCGCCGGCATGATCGGCGTTCCAGGTACCGCGCACCGCTTGTTCGGCGCGCTGCGCGAAGAGAGTATTTCAGTCATCCTGATTTCGCAGGGCAGTTCGGAGCATTCCATCTGCTGTGCCGTGCCGCTGGACCAGGCCGAACGCGCAGTGCGGGCCGTCAAAGCAGCATTTGTCAGGGAATTGTCTGAGGGGCAAATCCAGGCTGTCGAAGTCGATGCGGATCTCGCTATCCTGGCCGTGGTGGGGGATGGCATGGCGGGTACCCCCGGGGTCGCGGCCAAGGTGTTTAACGCGTTAGGTGATGCGTCTGTCAATGTGCGCGCCATGGCGCAGGGCGCTTCCGAACGCAACATCTCGGTGGTGGTCGACGGTCGCCAGGCGACGCGTGCGTTGCGAGCTGTGCACGCCAGTTTCTATTTATCGCCGCACACCATATCAATCGGTCTTATCGGTCCCGGCACGGTCGGTCGGGTTCTGCTGGAGCAACTGGCTTCGCAACGCGAACGGTTGCAGCGTGAGTTCAATGTTGATCTGCGCGTTCGCGCAATCATGTCCTCACGCAAGATGTTGCTGAGCGACAAGGGTATCGATCTGAGCTGTTGGCGCGAAGAACTCGCTGCCTGTGACCAGCCGGCACGGTTCAAGGCGTTCTTTGAGCATGTGCATGTAGATCATCTGCCGCATTCGCTGATTGTCGACTGTACTGCCAGCAGCGACGTCGCCAAGCACTATCGCGAATGGCTGGCCGCCGGCGTGCACGTCGTCACACCTAACAAAAAAGCCAACAGCGCGTCGCTGGCCGAGTATCGTGCGTTACAAGAGGCGCGCAAGGCGGCGGGCAGCCATTATCTATACGAAACCACGGTGGGTGCCGGGCTGCCTGTGATCCAGACACTGCGCGACCTGCGTGAAACCGGCGATGAAATCACTTCAATTGAGGGGATTTTTTCTGGCACGCTGGCCTACTTGTTCAATGTTTACGATGGCACTCAGCCTTTTTCGAGCATCGTGCGCGACGCCAAACTGAAGGGCTACACCGAACCCGATCCGCGCGATGACCTCTCAGGCATGGACGTGGCGCGCAAACTCATTATTCTCGGCCGTGAAATGGGGCTGGCATTGGAGATGAGCGATGTCTCGGTCGAGAGTCTGGTGCCGCCAGGGCTTGAGCAGGGCAGTAGTGATGAGTTCATGGCCAGGCTTCCAGATTACGATGGCGACATACTGAAACGGCTGCAGGCTGCGCGCGAACGCGGCAAATTCCTGCGTTACGTGGGCCAGGTCACGGCGGCGGGCAAGGCCTCGGTTGGTTTGCTTGAATTCGACGGACGTCACGCATTCGCCAATATCGCGCTGACTGACAATGTGGTGCGATTTGCGACGCGCCGCTACTGCAACAATCCGCTGATCGTGCAGGGGCCGGGGGCGGGTCCCGAGGTGACGGCGGGCGGCGCCTTCGCTGACATTCTGCGTCTGGCGACCTATCTTGGGGCGCGGCTGTGAGCCTCCACTCCGCGACCGCTTTCGCGTCGGCATCGGTGGGCAACGTGGCCATCGGTTTTGACATTCTGGGATTCGCGGTCGATTCGCTCGGCGACAAAGTCACGGTGACGCGTAGTGCGATGCCTGGCGTGCGGATCACGGGCATCTCTGGTCCGGTGGCCGATCTGCCGCTGGATGCTGCCAGCAATACGGCCGGGCGCTCTTTGTTAGCCATGATTGAACAGATCAAACCAGTGTTCGGTTTTGACATGCATATTGAAAAAGGAATTCCGTTGGGTTCGGGTCTTGGCGGCTCGGCCTCATCGGCGGTGGCCGCGGTGGTCGCCGCAAATGCCTTGCTCGAGCGGCCGCTGGGTAAAGTGGATCTTCTGAAGTTCGCCATGCAGGGCGAGGCGGTTGCCAGCGGATCCTTCCATGTCGATAACATCGCACCCAGTTTATTCGGTGGTCTGGTGCTGACGGTCGGCATCGACCATCCGCGCGTCAAGAATATTCCGGTGCCGGCAGGCATTCGCGCCGTCATTGTGCACCCCCATATGTTTCTCTCGACCAAGCAAGCGCGCTCGATTCTGCGTCGCGACGTGGCGATGTCTGATTTTGTCTGGCAGACCGCTAATCTTGCCGGATTCATTTCGGGTTGTTATACCAACGACTTTGAGCTGATCCGCGAAGGACTCAACGACGTCGTCATCCAGCCACAGCGACAGCAGCTCATTCCAGGTTTCAGCGATGTACGGCAGGCTGCGCTGGCGGCTGGCGCGTTAGGTTGCTCGATTTCGGGAGCAGGCCCCGCCATTTTTGCCTGGGCGCTGGAGCCCGTGGCCGAGGCGGTTTGTGCGGCGATGGTTCGAGAGTTTGATCGGCTCAACATCAAGACCGATCGATGGGTGACGACGCTGGATTCGCCCGGCGCGCGTATTGTTGCCAGCGCGTAAAGGGGTCGACGGATGCAATTTGTCAGCACACGGGGCGGTGTCGCAGCGGTTGGATTTGGCGCCGCGCTGCGTCAGGGGCTGGCGGCCGATGGCGGGCTTTACGTGCCTGAGACCTGGCCGTCGCTACCGCTGGACGCCTTTGCAGAGCAGGGGACGCTGGCCGACATTGCCGCGACTCTAATCCATGCGTTTTCTGCGAACGATGCACTGGATGCGCAGTTGGGGCGCATCACCGCGGACGCGTTCAATTTTCCCATACCACTGACGCCGATCGACGCCAGCGGCCGCTACGAAGTCCTGGAGCTCTTTCATGGCCCCACAGCCGCCTTCAAAGATGTCGGCGCGCGATTTCTGGCAGCTACGTTAGCCAGTCTACGGCGGGCCGACGAGCCCGTAACTCAGATTTTGGTCGCGACCTCGGGCGATACCGGTGGTGCGGTGGCTGCGGCTTTTCACCAGCGACCCGGCCTTGCGGTGACTGTGCTCTTTCCTGAGGGGCTGGTATCGCCCACTCAGCAGCAGCAATTGACCTGCTGGGGCGGGAACGTGCGCTCCTTGGCGGTGCGCGGCAGTTTCGATGATTGCCAGCGACTGGTCAAAGAAGCCTTCTCTGATCCCGCGTTGCGTGCGCGCTTCGAATTGTCGTCCGCCAACAGCATCAATCTTGGACGCTTGTTGCCACAGGCATCCTATTACGCGCGCGCGAGTCTTTCGGTATGGCGTCGCTTCGGCTGTAAGGCAAATTTCATCGTGCCCACCGGCAATTTAGGCAATGCGCTGGCCTGTGTGTGGGCGCGACATCTGGGTCTGCCGATTGATCGCATCGTGTTAGGTGTGAATGCCAATCGCACGATTGCTGATTTTCTGGATCACGGCTCCTGGCAGCCGCGCGCCAGCCAACCGACCCTGGCCTCAGCAATGGATGTTGGTAATCCGTCGAACATGGAGCGACTGCGCCACTTGTTGCCATCGATGGAGTCGATGCGGGCCGCGGTCAGCGCAGTCAGTGTTGATGATGTCAGTATTCGCGCGCGCATCGCCGCGGATTTTGCGTCCTATCAGCGCATCTGGTGCCCGCATACCGCAGTGGCTGCGGAGATTTATGCTCAGCTGCCGGCGGCTGACAAAGTGGCGCGCCACTGGATCATTGTGGCAACCGCTCACCCTGCAAAATTCAGTGAAATTGTGCGGCCGCTGGTCGGCGGGGCCTTGCAAACGCCGCCCAGTCTCAAGAACCTGTATGACCGGCCGAGCCAGTTCGAAGTTGTGCCGGCGGATCTTGCGGCTTTGCGTTCCATGTTGTTAGCTGCGACGTAGTCAATAATGGATAGTGACAACCTGAATTTGCTGGTAGTCGCGCTGGTGTCGCTGCTGGTTGGCGCGGCGCTGGCCGCTGGCGCGATCTTCGGCTGGCGCAGCTGGCAGCGGCGTCGACGGCAGCGCAAGCGTGAAGCCGTCATCACGGCAGTTGCGTTGTCGCATGTGCGCAACATGCTGGTGCCAGATGGCAATGGGGGGCAGTTGCATCTGGACTGGCTGTTGCTGACGACACGCGGTCTGTTGCTGCTGGACGTCCGCGATGTCAGTGGTAACGTATTTGGCGCCGAGCATATGGGCGACTGGACAGTAATGTGGGGTGCGGGTCGCCATACATTTCCCAACCCATTGCCATTGTTGCTGGACCGACTGGCCGTGCTCTCGAGGATGGTGCCCGAGCTAGCGGTTGAGGGGCGCATTCTATTCACCGAAGGCGCGCGATTTCCCAAAGGCATTCCTACGCAATGCCTGAGAATCGACAGCCTGGCCGCGGAATTCCCGATCGTCGACCCCGGTGCAGCGGCCAATCTTGAAAGTGCCATGGCTCCATCGTGGGAGCGGCTGCTCGGCCAGCTGCTGCCGAATCCAACAGAAATCAAGCCAATCTAAGCCGGTCTGGCGCGCTGCGCGTGCTCTGCTAACACCAGAGCCACCAGTGATGTCAGTTTGGTCGCATAATCGAGATGCAAGAACTCGTTCGGACCATGCGCATTCGACTGCGGGCCCAGTACGCCGGTTATCAGGAACTGTGTTTTCGGGAATTGCGCACCTAACATCCCCATGAACGGAATGCTGCCGCCGCCACCACTGTGCACCGCGGGTTGGCCAAATATTTCCTGCGAAGCTTTTTGCATGGCGGCTTCCAGCCACGGCGCAAAACTTGGGGCATTCCATCCACCCATGGCAGTGCCCGATTCGAAGCTGACGCTAGCGCCATACGGTGGGTCGCGTTCCAGGACGTCGCGAATCTTCGTTGCCACAAGCCCGGCGTCGAGCGTCGGCGGCAGCCGCAATGACAGTTTCAATGCGATCTCCGGCAGCAGCACGTTGCCAGCGGTCTGCACAGGTGGCAGACCGTCGGCACCGGTGACAGCAAGCGTCGCTCGCCAGGTGCTGCCTAACAATAGTTCCAGCGGATCGTTGGAGATCGGCTGCGTACCAGCGACGAAAGGCATTTTCCCGGCGATCTCTGCGCCAAGTACGCCAGCTGCAGCTCTAGCCTGAGCGAGACGGTCCGCTGGAATTGTCGCCTGCAGGTCTTCAATCAAGATGTCGCCGGTTACCGGATTTTCAATTCGAGCCAGCAGCTGCTGCAGGATGCGAAACGGCGTCGGCGCGATGCCAGTGCCCATGCCCGAATGCACGCCTTCGCGCAACACTTTGACGCGCAGCGTGCCGCTGAGATTGCCGCGCAGTGAGGTTGTGCACCAAAGTTGTTGGTAATTACCGCATTCGGCATCCAGGCAGACGACCAAAGACGGTTCCTTGAGTTTGGAGCCTAACGCGGCGAGATGGGCCGGCAGATCGCCACTGCCGCTTTCTTCGCAGGCTTCGATCAGCACGACGTAACGCGGATGTGCAATACCTTGCTGCTGCAAGGCTGCGATGGCGGTCAAAGACGCAAACACCGCATAGCCGTCATCGGCGCCGCCGCGACCATACAGTCGGCCGTCCCGTATCACAGGCTCCCAGGGGGACAGGCCGGGCAGCCAGCCGGTGAATTCAGGTTGTTTGTCGAGATGACCGTAGAGCAGCACGCAATCATCGAGCGTCCCTTGGACATCGATCATCAGCAGCGGCGTGCGTTGCGGCAGCCGTTGCACGCTGACCGTTGCGCCATGGAGTTGCTGGCGGCTGCACCAGTCCGCAAGCAGTTGCACCGCTGTCTCCATGTGCCCAAGACGCTGCCAGTCGGGCTCAAACAGCGGTGACTTGTTAGGTATTCTGATGTACTCGAGCAGCGCTGGGATAATGCTGTCGCGCCAGCGTTCACTGACTAAAGCATTGAGGCGTGCGATATCCATTTACAGCTCCGGCAATGAAAAAAATGCGCGCGCAGTGCGCGTCGTGTGGCTGGCAAATTCCAGCATGGATTCTCCGCGGGCGGCAGCAATAGCGGCTGCGATGTGCGGTAGAAAGGCGGGTTCATTGCGCCGACTGGCGGGGTTGGGCGACAGATCCCGCGGCAACAGGTAGGGTCCGTCGGTTTCGATCATCAGGCGCCCTGGTGGGATCAGACGCACGACGTCGCGCAGGTGTGCACCGCGGCGTTCGTCGCAGAACCAGCCGGTAATGCCTATGTGCAAATCGAAGTCGAGACACTGGCGGGCTACCGCCAGATTGTCGGTAAAGCAATGCGCTACAGCACTAAGCAACCGCGGTCGCCACGTGCGCATGAGTGCGAAAAAATCTTCGCTCGCGTCGCGCAGGTGCATGAACACCGGTTTCTGCAATTGCGCAGCCAGTGCCAATTGGGATTCGAAGGCAGCCAGTTGTGAGTCGCGAGGTGAGAAATTGCGGAAATAATCCAGACCGCATTCACCGACAGCGGCCACTTCTGGCGTTTGCGCCAGCGTTGTTAGCAGGCTGAGATTGGCGGCGTCCAGCTCAAGCGCGTGGTGGGGATGCACGCCGGCAGTGGCGGCAAAGCGCCTGGGGTCGGCAGCCGCCAGGGCGATTGCCTTGGTGGTGCCAGCCATGCTGGCGCCGGTGATGACCATTTGACTGACACCCGCCGCCGCGGCGCGCGCCAGGACGGCCGTGCGGTCAGCTTCATAGCTTTCATGCGTCAGGTTGATACCGATGTCGATCAGCTGCATGGTTGCGAATCAGCGCAGGCGCCGCAGCACTTCGGTCAGTGTGTCCACGTCATGGTGAGCTTGCTGCCAGCTAACAACAAAGCGATATTCGCCGCTGTCGGCAGCGCCCCAGTCATGGAACTGGAATCCGGCCGTCCGCAGCTCGCCGGCTTCGGTAGGCGACAGTCGCAGAAACACTTCATTGGATTCGACGGGCAATACCAGTCGTGTTGCAGCGGCTTTGCCTATGTCGGCGGCTAGCAGGTTGGCGTGCCGGGCGTTGCGTTGCCAGACGCCGGTTTCAATATAGGCCAGCAGCTGCGCACTTAGGTAGCGAGACTTTGACAGCAGGTGACCAGCGCGTTTGCGCCGCAATTCGAAATCGCGCACTAGATCGAGATTGAAGAACACCACCGCCTCGGCGGCCAGAGCGCCATTCTTGGTGGCACCAAAGGACAGCACGTCAACGCCCGCGCGAGCAGTCAGATCGGCCGGGTGACAGTCCAAAAAAACCAGTGCGTTGGCGAAGCGTGCGCCATCCATGTGCACATGGAGCCGCAGTTCATGGGCTACTTTGCACAGCCTGCGCAGTTCGTCAGGTCGGTAACACTGACCAAACTCCGTGCATTGAGTGATCGACAGCGCGCTGGGTTGGATAGTGTGCACGTTAGCCGGGTTGGCGCGAATCGCTTCGAGAAGTGTAGTCGGAACTATGCGTCCGCCAGCCCCGTCGAGCAGCGTCAACCGTGCGCCGCCCGTCATGGCTTCGACAGCGCCGCACTCATCGCGCACGATATGCGCGTCCCGATGGGTAAACACGCCACCATAGGGTGGTACCAAGGTGGTCAGTGCCAGGGCGTTAGCCGACGTACCAGAAATGACCGGAAAGACCCGTACCGGCGCGTCGAAAAAATGACTAAATACTGCGTCGAGACGTGCTGACCAGGCGTCCTCACCATAGGACGCTGCGAATCCATCGTTGGCTGCCTGTAGGGCAGCCATGATCTCCGGCGCGACCGCAGCCGTGTTGTCGCTCAGGAAAAACATATTTCTATGGTAACCGAAGCGGCCGCGCGCTTGCGTTATGATGTTCCATGCTGTTTGAGCAGGCCATTTTTTTATTTGCGGATCCGCCGCTGGCCCCGTCGGCGCCCGAAGTCCGCTTCAGTGCGCGTGCGCGCCGACTGTCATTGCGCGTGTTGCGCAATGCCCGAGTAGAGGTCGTTGCGCCGGTTCGCATGCACGATTCGGCCGGCATGCGGCGGATTGCTGCATTTGTTTTGCAACACGCAGCCTGGATCGAGGTGCAGCGCGACAAGGCGCAGCGAAACTTGGTCGACGCCGGCCCGTTTCCGCCGCGGGACATTCAACTGCCTGCGTTAGCAGAGCGATGGAGAATTCATCTTGCCGGCGGCGATGGTCGGCTGCGCTTGCGCGAACTGCCAGGAGGTGTACTCGCGGTCACAGGCCAAGTGGACGACCAGGCTTTGTGCGCGGCTTTGTGTCGTTGGCTGACAGCGCATGCCAGGCCGCAGATCGAAAGCCAATTGTGCGCGCTGGCCACGGGATCGGCCCGTCCCCCGGTCCGATTGAGCCTGCGTCGCCAGCGCAGCCGTTGGGGTTCTTGTTCGGTGCGCGGCACCATCAGCCTCAATCTGGCCATGTTGTTTCAACGGCCCGAAGTTGCGCGGTATCTCATGATCCATGAACTGACACATCTTGAGCATCCCAATCATTCAGCGCGGTTCTGGCGGGCGGTTGAGGCGCGTTGTCCTGACTGGCGCACTTTCGATCGTGAATTGTCGCAAGGCTGGCGGCAGGTGCCGCACTGGTTGTTTTCATGACAGACCGTACCCGCGTTGATTTGTCGGATGAGCGTGTGCACTGGGATCTCGGAGCGTCGCAGTCCTATGGCGAGTACCTGCGTCTGCAAGCGTTGTTAGGTGCGCAGCAGCCAAATTCGCTTGAACATGATGAAATGCTCTTCATCTCCGTCCATCAGGTGTCGGAGCTGTGGATGAAACTGATGTTGCACGAATTGTCGGGCGTATTCGAAGCGGTACGCCGCGATAATTTGGATCCGTCGTTCAAGATGCTGGCGCGGGTATCGCGTATTCAGGCGCAGTTGCTGTCCACCTGGGATGTTTTGTCGACCATGACGCCTGCCGACTATTCTGCGTTCCGCAATTCGCTTGGGCGTGCCTCGGGGTTCCAGTCGGAACAGTACCGCTTGCTGGAGTTTCAGTTGGGGAACAAGAATAGCGACATGATTGTTGTGCATCAGCGCGACCCGGTGGCGCACCAGCGCCTCAAGCAGGCGCTGGATGCGCCGTCGCTTTACGACGAAGTACTCAGATTGCTCAGTCGCCGCGGCTACGAGGTCCCCGAGTCCTACCTGAGTCGCAATTTCAGTGAGCCTTACGAACCAGCCAAGCAAGTGACTGCTGCCTGGTTAGCGGTTTACCACAATGCCGAGAAGGACTGGGACCTTTACGAACTGGCTGAACGTCTGGTTGATCTGGATCACAAGTTTCAGCTATGGCGTTTTCACCATCTCAAAACGGTCGAGCGCATTATCGGCTACAAGCCGGGTACCGGCGGAACTGCGGGCGTTGCCTATCTTGCCAAGGCCTTGGAACTTAAATTCTTTCCGGAGCTGTGGCAGGTGCGGACATCGATGTAGCCCGCCATCGTTTCCACAGTCGATAACCTAACAACACCGACAGGGCGGCACTGTAGAGTAGCGGTTGGGTGATATCCGCTTTCACTTGCCACCAGAAATGCCAGACTCCCAGCAGAGCGATGGGATATACAAGTCGGTGCAATTTTGCCCAACGGCGCCCGAGGCGGCGCATCATGCCCTGGGTCGAGGTGATCGCGAGCGGCACCAAAGCCAACAGTGCAGTCATGCCCACTATGATGTAAGGCCGTTTGGCCAGTTCGCTGCCAATTCGGCCCCAGTCGAAGCGCAAATCGAGCGCCGCAAATGCGCTGAAATGCAGCAATGCGTAACTGAACGCAAACAATCCTAACAAGCGGCGCAGACGCAACAAGGGTGGCTGTCGCAGCAGATCGCGCAGCGGCGTCACTGCCAGCGTGATCAGCAACAGGTTGAGGGCCGTGCGCCCTAACCGGTGAATGGTTTCACGGATCGGGTCGGCGCTCAGGGTGACGCCGCCGACTCCAGCAACACCTGCCGCAATGATCAAGAGCGGCGCAAGACAGGACAGCCAGATGAGTGGTTTGTAAATGAACTGGTAGCGTTGCCCGGTCGTCATACCGTGATCAGAAAAAGCGGGCCAGATCCATACCGCGATAAAGTCCGGCGACCTGAGCGGCATAGCCATTGAATGGCAGCGTGGCAGTACGTGCCGCGAACAGGCCCCCGCCGATGCGCCGTTCGCTCGCCTGGGTCCAGCGTGGATGATCTACGGCCGGATTCACATTGGCAAAGAATCCGTACTCGTCCGGCGCCGAGATGTTCCAGCTGTTGCGCGGCTGGCGCTCGGTAAATCGTATCTTGACGATCGACTTGATGCTCTTGAAGCCGTACTTCCAGGGCACCATCAGTCGCAGCGGCGCGCCATTCTGATTGGGCAGCCAGCGCCCATAAATGCCGACCACCATCATCGCGAGCGGATGCATCGCTTCGTCGATACGCAGGCCTTCGACGTAAGGCCATTGCAACACCTGCGTACGCTGCCCGGGCATCTGACTCTTGTCTAACAGCGTAGTGAACTCCACGTACTTGGCCTTTGATGTCGGCTGGAAGCGCTGCAGCAGCGCCGCTAACGAAATTCCCATCCAGGGCACAATCATCGACCATGCTTCTACGCAGCGGAATCGATAGACGCGTTCTTCCAGGGCATGCGGGCGCAGCAGGTCATCGAGCGACAAGCGGCCCAGCACTTGCGCTTCGCCGGCGATTTCCACGGACCACGGCCGCGAGCGAAAACCCTGTGAGTTGGCTTTGGGGTCTTGCTTGTCCAGGCCGAATTCGTAGAAGTTGTTGTAGCTGGTGATGTCTTCATAGCTGTTAGGCGCGTCGCTGACGGAAAATTGCGGGTTGCGAGTAACGCGTCCGGCAGAAGTTCCCGCCGCGCCCACGGTGAATGGCGTGGCTGCAGTGGTTGGGGTTAGCGCCGGCGACTTGGCGACGGGGGTTGCGGCCTGTGCCAGTTGACCTGCGGCCAGGCCAAGTCCCAGGGCCTGAACGATGCGACGGCGGTCCATGAATACTGACTCAGGTGTGATTTCAGATGGACGAATAGGCGGGTCGAAAATCTTGCGCATACGAATACTCCAGCTGCTATCAGTCAAGACCGGACTAGTGGGCAGTTTGTTGCAGGAAAAAATAGCGTGACAAGTGAACGTCATCCGGGTTGTCGGTCCAGCCACCCAGCATGGGCGTGACTAGGTTCCTTGCGACTTCCTGAACCAGAGGTACGACCGCGTGGTCAGCCATCAGGACCGCCTCAGCGCGCGCGACGGCGGCACGTCGCGCGGCAGGATCCGACAACGTCTGTGCGCTTTGCAGTGCCGAGTTGAACGCCGGATTATTGTAGCGTCCCGAGTTGTAACTGGAATCCGGGAGAAAGCGTTCCAGATAGCCTTCGCCGGAGGGGTTTTCCGCGGAACCTGTCAGCGCGACATCGAAATCACCGCGGCGCAAGTCGGCGATCAGCGATTTTATTTCGCTTTTCACCACAATGGTGGGTACACCTGCTGCGGTCCACATCGCCGCGACAGCGAGGCACATTTCTTCGCCGTTGCCGCTGGGTATGCGTAGTCGGATCGGTCCGCTCAGGCGCGACTTCAGCTGCCCCTTGACTAACAGGAGTCGCGCGCGAGCCAGGCGGTCCGTGGCTGTGCCTATTTGCAGTTCACCGACGCCAGGCGGCGCGTCGTCGCGCATTCCGTTAGGTATGATGCGATAGCTGGCGCGTTCGCCCCCCGGCAACACTTTGCGCACCAGAAGCTCGCGGTCGATGACCAGAGACAGTGCGAGTCGCAGCCGTAAGTCATCGAATGGTTTGCGTACCATGTTGAACCGCAGAAAACGCACCCCAGCCAGAGGAGTCACATGGGCGGCTGAGCCAAGTTCTTGCCGTAACGTGATTTGTTGCCGCGGCGCAAAGCCCGGCCAGCCATTGATATGCAATTCCCGCGCCCGAAAACGGTTGACCAGTGACGCAGTATCGTCGCTCGGTACATAGGCAATGGCATCAATTCTAACATTGGCGGCGTCATGAAAAAAGGCATTCCGTCCCAGGCGAATGAGGCCGCCCGGGCGGCGCTCGAGCAGTTTGAACGCGCCGTTGCTGACAAGATTGCCGGGCCGCGTCCACTGGGCGCCATGTTTCTCAATCGCTTGTCGCGGCAAGGGAGTGCCTTCCTGACCCGCGAGCAACAATGGCAGCCAGGGCAAAGGATTTTCCAGGCTCAGCCGGACTGTTCGCGGGTCCGGAGCGCTGACGCCGAGTGAATCTATCGGTTTACGACCCGCGAGCACGTCGCGGGAATTCTGGATGACAAACATACGGCTGGCCCGTGCCATGGCCGTCTGTGGCGCAAACATGCGCCGCCAGGCGTACACCCAGTCTGCGGCTACCAGCGGCGAACCGTCCGACCAGCGCAAATTGTTCCGCAAACGGAAAACCCAGGTCCGGCCGTCCGCACTCACTGACCAGGATTCCGCCGCTCCCGCGACCACGCGGCCGTCTGCGGCAAAGGTTGTTAGCCCTTCGAACAGATCCAACATGATGGTCTGTTCACTCTTGACGCCTGACTGATTGGGCGTCAGCGATTCTGGTTGTCCATAGGTGCCGCGCAGGACGACAGTGTTTGCGCTGGCAACTTGCGTCATGGCCGCCAAGCAGGCGAGCAGAACAATTCGACTCGTCCATGTCATGGTGCGAACTATACTCGACCCAGTGCGCGTGATCGCAGAGAGCAGCATGTCCTATCAAATTCGTCTCGATTTCCCGCGCCCGCCCGCTGAACTCATCGCACGCGCGGCGCGCACCCATGTAGGCGTCGCCGGGGTACACGCGGGGCCGCGTCAGGTTGCACATCCGGCTATCAAGCCGTTGCTGGCCGAGTGGCGGATCTGTGGGCCGGCATTCACCGTTCGGCCTGAGTACACCGACGATTTGTTAGTGGGTGAGCTGGCTGGAAAGTATGCCAAACCGGGCGATGTGATTGTGGTCGATGCCGGCGGGCGCGAGGACCGAGCCTGCTGGGGCATGGGCATGTCGATGGCGGCACAGCGGGCGGGTTGCGCGGCTGTCGTGCTCGACGGACGGTGCATGAATGGCGCACTTCTGACGCGTGAACGAATTCAGCTGCCCATCTTTGCACGGGGGCTGGTTGCGTCTGCCAACGGCGCCGAACGCGCGGGCTGGTTGAACGGCGCGATCGTTTGTGGTGGGGTCATCGTGCATCCTGGGGATATTGTGCTGGCGGATTGCGACGGCGTCGTGTTTCTGCCTCAAGCCGCAGCAGAAGCCATTCTGCGGAAATCAGAAAAATACGCGAGCGGCGCTGCGCGCGACAATCAAGCCGATCTGCCGTATTGGCAACGGCGGGAGTCCGAGGAAAAACTACGCGCGCTCGCCGATGTTGAGTGGTGTTAGCGCCACTCGATGCATTCCAGGTCGCTGGCCTGCGCTTGCAGCGCGCGTGATCCGTTGATCAGAATGCCGCGGTCTGCGAGCCGCAGATGCGGCAGGTCGGGCGCCGAATTTCCGTAAGCCCAGGTCTTGAGGTCGGGCTGCGCCGCCGAGCGCTGGCGGAATTGTCGGACTTTCTCTTGATCGCGGCAGTTGGGCCCGGCGAGCGCGCCGTCATAGCGTCCATTGGCACGCCACGTAATCGGCGTGCAAATGCATTCGGTAAATCCCAGCGCCTGCGCCAGCGCCGGCACATAGGTGTCCACGCTGGCACTCATCAGTATCAGCACGTCACTCTGGTTCTGGTGGGCTTTGATCGCGGCGAGCGCGTCGTCAAAGCAACCGCGCCGGACAAATTGCCGAATCCAGACCTTGGTGTGATCATCCAGAGTTTTGCGCGCCACGCCGCCTAACGCCGCCCGCAGAAAGCAGGCTTTGAGCGCGCCGTGATCCGCTCTACCCAAGGCAAAGAGCACCAGGCAAGGTACGACGCCTAACAAGCGCAGCCAGCGCCAGGGGTGGTGCCACAAGAAGGTACTGCTCCACTGCCACAAGGTGTCGCGCCGCGACACGGTGCCGTCGAGATCAAAAAAAACCAGACTTGGCAGAAACCCGCTCCTAAAGACGATTGACTGCCACTATTTTGCCCGAATTGCCGCCGAGTTCCGTCATTTGCAAGCGCTCTAATGCCGGCTCCCGACACTATTGGAGAGATTTTGATGGAGCTTCGCGAACGGTTTGGCAATGTCGGCGCCTCGGTTTTCGGGCGTGCACTGCTGATTGGCCTGATGGTGGTATTGCTGTTGTGGCCATTGGGCCGCGTTGAGTCACTGGTGGCGGAACGTGAAAGCATGCAATCGACAGCCCGCGCAGGAATTGCGGCGTTGCATGGCGGGCCCCAGACCATAGGCGGACCCATGATCCGTGTCCCCACGGAAGTACTGGTCGTCGAGTGGAACCCGGATTTGAAGAAAAACATCGCGCGATGGGTCGTCGGACCGCCTCGCTGGCTGCTGCCCGAGTCGCTGAAAGTAGCTACTCGCCACACCGTGCGCGCGGAGGTGCGCGGCATCTATTCGCTCGCGGTCTACACACTTCCGGACCTGGATCTGTCAGGCGAGTTTCCGGCGGGTGCCTTGGGCGCCCTGATTGCTGACAGCAGGGTCGAACGCGCGTTGTGGTCACAGTCCTCGGTGCATCTGCCGTTCGGATCGTTGTCCAGTCTGCAGTCCGTGGATGTCAGCGACTTCGCCGGCCGCAAGCTGGCGTTAGGTAGCGGCATCTATGATGGTCGTTCGACGCTCACAGCGCCCCTGGATTTGAGCGGACTTCTAGAGGGAGGCAAGCTGCCCTTTCATTTTGCGTTTCAAGTGCGTGGCAGCGGCGAGCTGCATTTCCTGCCGCTCGCGGGCAGCACCACGGTGAACGTGGACAGCGCCTGGCCGCACCCGAGCTTTGCTGGCCCGTTTGCGGCCGATCACAGCACGCCGGGCAAAAAGGGCTTTACGGCGCGTTGGCAAGTCTTGGAAATCAATCGCGAGTTGCCCCGAACATGGTCTGGCAAAGCGGTGGATGGCGAAGCTCTCTTTCGTCATGCCTTTGGGTTTTCCATGGCGACGCCAGTGGATGTGTATTCCATGAGTTATCGGGCGACTCGGTATGGTGTGCTGTTCATTGCTATCACGTTTCTGGCGTTCTTCGCCTGGGAGCAGGTGACTCGAGGCTTGCGACTGCACGGTATGAACTACTTGCTCGTGGGCCTTGCGCTATCGGTGTTTTTCCTGCTGTTGCTGGCGCTCGGCGAACATCTGGAGTTTACCTTGTCGTACGGGTTGTCAGCCGGAGCGCTGATCCTGCTGTTAGGATTCTATGTGGCCGGCGTCACGGGCCGGCACCTGGCAGCGACGCTCATGAGCCTGGGTCTCGCAGCCTGCTATGGTTGTCTGTACCTGATACTGCAGTCCGAAGACTACGCTTTGCTGTTAGGCAGTCTGCTGGTATTCACCGTGCTGGCTGTGACCATGATCGCCACGCGTAAACTCAACTGGCGAGGATCGTCGGACAGTGGAGCAGCGGTGGCATGACAGCGTCGCAGCGCTATGCATGAGTCAACTGCACACAAAAAGCCTGGCCGCGGCGACGCGGCCAGGCTTTGCGCTGTTTGCGTCTGAAGTCAGGTTATTTCTTGCGCCTAACTAGTTTGCGTTTTGGCGCTGGTTTTTTCGCTGGTTTTTTCGCTGGTTTTTTCGCGGGTTTTTTCGCGGGTTTTTTCGAGAGTTTCTTGGGCGCTTTCTGAGTGGATTTTTTCGCGACCTTCTTCCGCGTCGCGTTGCTGCTCGCTAGTTGCCGCAACACGTACTGCAGGATGCCGCCATGCCGGTAGTAATCGCGTTCCTTGGGTGTATCGATTCGCACCCGAACCTCGAAGGTCGTGACCTTGCCGTCTTCGGCCCGGGCGGTCACGGTGACGCTGCGCGCTTCGGCATTCTGCAAATCGCCGAAGTCGAAAACTTCGCGACCCGTGAGCCCGAGGCTTTGGGCGTTTTGACCATTGGTGAATTGACAGGGTAGTACGCCCATGCCAATCAGATTGGAGCGGTGGATGCGCTCGAAGCTCTCGGCAATGACTGCCTTGACGCCTAACAGCATCGTGCCCTTGGCGGCCCAGTCGCGCGACGAGCCTGTGCCGTATTCCTTGCCGGCCAGCACCACCAGCAAGGTGCCGGCGGTCTGATATTTCATGGAGGCGTCATAAATGGATAGCTGTTCGCCGCTCGGAATGTGAATTGTGACGCCGCCTTCGGTGCCTGGCGCCAGCAGGTTGCGCAAACGGATGTTGGCGAATGTGCCACGCATCATGACTTCATGGTTGCCACGGCGCGCGCCGTAAGAGTTGAAGTCCGCTTTCTGGATTCCCTTGGACTCCAGATAGCGCGCCGCCGGGCTATTGCGGGCGATGTCGCCCGCAGGCGATATGTGGTCGGTGGTGACTGAGTCGCCTAACAGAGCAAGCGCACGCGCATTTTTAATGGCCGCGATTTTACGTGGCTGCATGGTCATGCCGTCGAAATAGGGCGGATTGCGCACATAGGTCGAGTCCGGCTGCCAGGCGTAGAGTTTGCCCTTCGGAATCTTGATCGCGCGCCAATTGGCATCGCCCTCAAAGACATTGCCGTAACTCTTCAGAAACATTTTTGAATCGATGGACGCCCGTACGGTCGCCGCAACTTCTTGCGCCGATGGCCAGATGTCCTTGAGAAAAACCGGCCGGCCGTCGTAGCCCAGACCGAGCGGTTCGTTGTTGAGGTCGATATCGGTGGTGCCTGCCAATGCGAACGCAACCACCAGCGGTGGCGACGCCAGGAAGTTCATTTTAACTTCAGGGTGTACGCGGCCCTCAAAATTGCGATTGCCCGACAACACCGAGGTTGCGATGACGTCGCCGGCCTTCACGGCCGCCGAGATTTCAGGCTTGAGCGGGCCCGAATTGCCTATGCAGGTCATGCAGCCGTAACCGGTTACCTGGAAGCCCACGGTCGCCAGATCTTTCGTCAGGCCTGCTTTGTCGAAATAATCGGTCACGACACGGGATCCGGGCGACAGACTGGTCTTGACCCAGGGTTTGGCGCGCAGGCCCGCCTTGGCGGCATTGCGGGCCAGCAGTCCGGCACCTAACATCACCGACGGGTTGGAGGTATTGGTGCAGCTGGTGATAGCGGCGATCAGCACTGCGCCGTCGCGCACTTCGTAGTCGGGTCCACTGGCAACGCGGGCTATACCGGTGGCAGTGGGGTTTTTCTTGCTGCGCTCCTCCGACATCTGCGCATGTGCCTTGCGATAGACCTGCTGCAGATTGCGCAGCGGCACGCGATCCTGCGGTCGCTTCGGCCCCGCCAGGGACGGTTCCACGGTGCCGAGATCGAGTTCCAAAATATCCGTGTACTGCGCCGCTGCCGCGCCATTGACGCGCCACATACCCTGGTGCCTGGCGTAGGCTTCCACCAAGGCGATTTGTGCGGCCGGCCGACCTGAGAGTTCTAAATAGCGCAGCGTCTCCTCATCGATCGGGAAGATGCCACAGGTGCTGCCATATTCGGGCGCCATGTTGGCGATGGTGGCGCGGTCGGCGAGTGGTAGGTTGGCGAGCCCATCGCCGAAGTACTCGACGAATTTTTCCACCACGCCTTTTTTGCGCAGCATTTCAGTGACGGTGAGCACCAGATCGGTGGCCGTCGCGCCGGCTGGCAACTGACCAACCAGCTTGAAGCCGACGACTTGAGGAATCAGCATGGTGACTGGCTGACCTAACATCGCCGCTTCCGCTTCGATGCCACCCACGCCCCAGCCCAGCACGCCGAGTCCATTGACCATGGTGGTGTGCGAGTCGGTGCCGACGACGGTGTCCGGGTAGGCGGTGGGCCGCTTGCCAGCGTTCGCGGCAAAAATGACGCGCGCCAGGTATTCGAGATTGACCTGATGGACGATGCCGGTGTTAGGCGGCACCACCTTGAAATTGCGGAATGCTGTCTGACCCCAGCGGAGAAAGGAGTAACGCTCGCCATTGCGTTCGAACTCGATGCGGGTGTTGTTAGCCAGGGCTTTGGCGTTGCCGTAGTCGTCTACCTGCACCGAGTGATCGATGACCATTTCGGCGGGCGCCAACGGATTGACCTGCTCTGGATTGCCACCGAGTTTGCCGATCGCATCACGCATGGCCGCCAGGTCAACCACGCAGGGCACGCCCGTGAAGTCCTGCATGATGACGCGCGCGGGAGTAAATGAGATCTCGTGATCCGGATTCGCCCGCGGGTTCCAATTCAACAATGCTTCAATATCGCGTTTTGTGACGTTGACGCCATCTTCAAAACGCAGCAGATTTTCCAGCAGAATTTTCAGCGAAAACGGCAGGCGCGCGAGCTTGTCCTGCGGCAGATTGCGAAAACTCCAGATATCGTAGGATTTCGCGCCGACTTTGAGAGTGGTGCGGGCTTTGAAGCTATCGGCTGTTTGAGCACTCATCGATGGACTCCACGGCAGGCGACTGCGAATTATCGTTCGGCATTATAGCGTCGTCGTCGCGCAAATCGCTGCTCGTGGCCGTGCGATCGATCACGCCGCCGCCAAGACATTGTGTGCCGCGATAAAGAACCGCGAACTGACCCGGCGTGACTGCGCGTTGTGGCGTGGCAAAACTTAGCCGCCCGGAGGATCCCTGCCACGCAATGTGGCTGACTGCCTGGTCCGATTGTCGATAGCGGAGCTTTACGCCAAGACCGGCACAAAGCGTTGTTGGGTTGGCAAGCCAGTGCCAGTCGATGACATCGCAACTGCGGCTCAGCAGCAACGGATGGTCCGGCGACTGCACGACAATCAGTCGATTGCCTGCGATGTCCTTTCGAGCCACATACCAAGGTGCCTGCGCATGTCCGGCTCGTCCGCCGATTGTCAGGCCGTCGCGCTGACCTAAGGTGTAATAGCAAAGCCCCTGATGTTCTCCGACGAGCTCGCCCGCGGGCGTCGTCATGGGGCCCGGTGATTTCGGCAGCCATTGCGCCAAAAATTCTGCAAACGGTCGCTCGCCAATGAAGCATATGCCCGTACTGTCCGGTTTATCGTACACCGGCAGACCCGCTGCACGCGCGAGCGCCCTGACTTGCTGTTTATCCAGTTCGCCCAGCGGAAACATGGCTGCCGACAACTGTTCACGCGCGACTGCATGCAGGAAATAACTCTGGTCTTTGCCGGTGTCGACCGCCTTATGCAGTTCGACACCGGCAGCGCCCTCGATGAGTCGCGCGTAGTGGCCAGTCGCCAGTCGCCTCGCTCCAAGGCGCTGCGCATAGGCCAGACAGACGCCAAACTTGATTTCGCGATTGCACAGCACATCCGGATTGGGCGTGCGACCGGCCCGCAACTCTGCGAGAAAACGTGCAAACACCTGTTCGCGGTATTGGGCGGCGAAATCGACTTTGTGCAGGACGATGCCGAGCTCCTCGCATACGGCACGCGCATCCTGATAGTCCACTGCGGTGGTGCAATGAGCATCGGGATCGGGATCGTCCCAGTTAGCCATGAACAGGCCCTCGACGTCGTACCCCTGATCGCGCAGCAGTAGAGCGGTCACGGCAGAATCCACGCCGCCCGAGAGACCTACAATGATTTTATTGCCGGATTTGCGCACCACGCGCAAATTCTAGCGCGCTAACTCGATGCCTGTACGGGCCAAATTCTTGCGACTTTCGCGAGGTCGTGATCGGCGATGAGATTGAGCGGCGAGCCTTTTCCAGCCAGCCAGTCGTTTACGCAGCACATGACCAGCGGATTGCGCAGCGCTGCCTCGCGTTGGCGCAGCTCGTCCACTGTTAGCCAGTGCGCCGCAATCACCGGCGCATCCAGCGGCTGGTCAGGTCGATGATCCGACACTGCACCCCGGAAGGCGAAACGCAGCGCGGTTACGCTCGTGTCCGGGTTGCGCCAATGGTAGATTCCGAGCAGCGCCTGTGGCTCAAATTGCCAGGCGGTTTCTTCCCGCGTTTCGCGTACCACGGCGTCGATCAGGGATTCCCGGTCTTCGACACGGCCAGCGGGCTGATTGAAAACCAGTCGGCCGCGAATGCGTTCCTCGACGATCAGAAAACGGCCGTCCACGGCGGTCACGGCGGCGACGGCGATCTCGGGTTTGAGCGATGACATACGACTATTCTGGCGATGCGCCTAACGACTTGCGGTTCGAAAGCCGTAATCCGGCACATTGGCTTGCCAGGTCACATCAAATTCGTCGAGTTGCAGTCTGGCGGCGGTCGGATTGGCAAGATCTGCAACACCAGTATAGAGGTCGGCGTGCTGACGGAAAATCACCGCTTTGTCGTCGACGATCATGTAGGAATGGACGCGTAAATTTTCCGGTTTGGGCGCGAGTCGCATCTCAATATAACTGGTCAGCCGACGGCTCATCGCAACCAGACGATTGCCCTCGCGAATCATGCGCGTGCGATCGGTCAGCAGAATCCTGACTTTCGCAAAGTTGCGACCGAGTACGAAACGCTTGAGGATGTCGAGAAACGCGGTCTGATCGTAGAGATCGGGTTCGAGATCCGGAGAATAAATCGACATCATGCGATGCGCGCCCGCAGCGGCCTGATTGATCACAGCGCGCATTTCTTCCAGCGAATGCAGTGTCTGAAGTGTGGGCGTCGCGGGCAGCAGCTCGACGGCAGGCGTGCTGACGTCGCCTGTCAGAATCGAAAGATCACGCTCCCCGGTGGAAATCAACACATCGCCCCTGCAGCACCGGCCTCGGCCGGTCAACCAGGGCGATGTTCGGGCCTGGAAAGCGCTGATGGGATGAGGCGCGTCACGGTTCAATCCAGGTGCCGCATGTTGGGCACTGACAAATGCGACCTGCGTCAGGTTTTGGCGGCAATAGCTGTCCGTGCCAACAGGGTTGCCAGGCCGACATAGTCGGCAGGCTGCAGGGTTGCGAGGCGTTTTTTCTCGTCTGCGGGGAGATCAAGCTGGCTTACCAGGGCGCGCAACGCCTCCAGCCCAATGACCTGGCCGCGCGTCAGATCCTTCAACCGCTCGTAGCCGTTAGGTATGCCGGCGGCCCGCATGGCGGTTTGGATGGCTTCCGCCAGAACCTCGGGCGCGGCGGCGAGGTCCGCGGCAAGTCGTTCGCGATCTGCTTCGATTCGGCCCAGTCCGCGGTGCAGAGCGCGCAAAGCGACCGCGACATGACCGAGTGCGGTGCCAAAATTTCGCAGCACGGTCGAATCTGTGAGATCGCGCTGCCAGCGCGACACCGGCAGCTTGTCGGCGAAATGCCGCAGCAGGACGTTGGCCAACCCCAGGTTGCCTTCGGCGTTTTCAAAGTCGATTGGATTGACTTTGTGCGGCATGGTCGATGAACCCACTTCACCGGCCTTGGGTCGTTGTCGCAAATAGCCTAACGACACGTAGCCCCAGACATCGCGCGAGAAATCGATCAGCACCACATCAAAGGCCGCCAGTGCATCGCAGAATTCACCGATCCAATCGTGTGGTTCTATCTGGGTGGTGTAAGCATTGAACTGCAGACCTAGCGAGGTGACGAAACTGGCGGCGAGCGTCTGCCAGTCCACCTGCGGGGCCACGGCATGGTGCGCATTGTAATTGCCGACCGCGCCATTCCACTTGCCGAGGATGGGTACCGCCTGCCAACGGCTCTGCGCGCGCCGTAACCTAACAAGCACATTGGCGAATTCCTTGCCGAGCGTGGTCGGGCTGGCGGTCTGGCCATGGGTGCGGGCCAGCATGGGTACCGCGGCGTTGGCAGCACTGAAAGCGCTGATCGCTGCCATGACAGGTTCGATAGCCTGCACGATGATCTGCATGCGCGCCGCCTGCAGCATGCGCGCATAGGCCAGATTGTTGATGTCCTCTGAGGTGCAGCCGAAATGCACCAGCTCGAGCACGGCAGGACTGGCGCCCGCCGCCTCGAGGCGCGAACGTACATAATATTCCACCGCCTTGACGTCGTGATTGGTGCGCGCCTCGATGGTCTTGACGTCGGCGGCTGCCTCGGCCGGCGGGTCCAGCAAGGCGGTCGCGGCGGCGCGGACCGCAGTTGTTAGGCCTTCGGGCCGCAGTCCGACGAGGAAACCCAATTGCGCGCGCTGGCTGTCAAGGTGCAGCAACCAGGCTGCCTCGATCCGGATGCGTTCGCGGATCAAGCCGGCTTCGCTGAGCAGCGGCCGTAGAAAATCGGTGGCAGTGCGGTAGCGGCCGTCGATCGGTGAAAGGGCGTCCAGTCCGGATTGACTCATGGTTGGCTCGTTGTCAGGCAGCCTGCTCAGGCTGCGAATGCTAGAATCACACATGATAACCCAGTCCTGGAGCCCGCTCGCTGCCGAAGTGGCGCCTGCCATGTTGCCGCCGTTACACACACTCGATCGCGCCTCATTGCTGCGGTTGTTAGATCGCTGTCTGTTGCAGAGCCCCAGTAATCTGACGGATCCGCCAGCAATCTATGCTGGGCTCGGTCGGCGCGTCAGTGCCGAGCTGTTGTCACTGTTGCCAGCGCCGACCCAGCGTGCGGCGGTGCTAGTGCCCTTGATTGACCGGGAAGATGGACTTCATGTGCTCCTGACGCAGCGCTCGGCCCATCTTAAAAACCACGCGGGTCAGATCAGTTTTCCGGGTGGCAGAATCGAGCAGAGTGATGCGGATGCGCGCAGCGCGGCGCTGCGAGAAACTGCTGAGGAGATCGGTCTCAACGCCGACCGGGTTGAGGTGCTGGGCTATCTTCCGGACCACGTGGTGATTTCCGGTTATCGGGTAACGCCGGTCGTTGGCCGCGTGCTTGCGCCTCTGACGTTGACGGTTGATCGCCAGGAGGTGGATGAGGCATTCGAAGTTCCACTCGCGTTCCTGCTCAATCCCGAGCACCACCGGCCGCGCAAACGGCTGCTGATGGATCGCGAGCTCGAACTCACTGACATGCCGTTCGGGTCGCGCAATATCTGGGGCGCTACCGCAGGAATGTTGATGACACTATTTTCACTGTTAGCCGAGGCGCGCGATTCATGAGCGATGCGAGCGCTGCGGCAGCGCTGGCGGAATTGCTCGGCATCATGCGTCGTCTGCGCGACCCAACGACCGGCTGCCCCTGGGATAGGGAGCAGGATTTCGCTAGCATTGCTCCCTATACGCTAGAAGAGGCGCATGAGGTCGCGGACGCAATTGAGCGCCAGGACTGGGTGCAGTTACGCGACGAACTGGGCGATCTGCTGTTTCAGGTGGTGTTTCATGCGCGCCTGGCCGAAGAGCGCGCCTGGTTCGACTTTGCCGCCGTCGCTCAGGGCATCAGCGAAAAATTGCAGCGGCGGCACCCGCATGTATTTGCGCGCGAATCCAATGCTGCTACTGATCCAGAAATTTTAAGCCGTGACTGGGAGCGGGCGAAAGCCAGCGAGCGTGCCAGTCGCGGTGCTGCTGGGGCGTTGGACGGTGTCGCGCTCGCACTACCTGCGCTAACCCGGGCAACCAAGCTGGGCAGGCGGGCTGGTCGAGTCGGCTTTGATTGGCAAGATGCTGACGCCGTAGCTAACAAAGTACGCGAGGAATTTGCGGAGTTGTCGGCCGCGCGCACCGCAGGCGCGTCGCCGGCAGTGGTGGAGGAATTCGGCGATCTGCTTTTTTCGGTCGCGCAGTTTGGCCGCCACTTGGGGCTGGATCCCGAGGCCGCCCTGCGCGCCGCCAATCGCAAGTTCGAACGTCGCTTTGCCAGCATGGAAAAAGCGCTCGCTGCGGCCGGTGGCGACCCTGCTGCGAGCACGGCCGCGGACTGGGAACTGCTGTGGAACGCGGCCAAATTGGCCGAATAATGGGTTCAGCAAGCGTTCATTGACGACGCGATAGGCTGTCTCCGTAGTCCGCATTAGGAGACTCTCATGCAAAATCGACTGGCAATACTGATGGCGACTCTGGCGCTCGGTGGCGCGACGGTAGCGCAGGCAGATTCGCGTGGCTCTGGTTACTACCAGGGACGTGGACAGGATCGGGGGCAGTCAGATTATGACTATGCCCGTGTCGTGCGCGTGGAACCTCTGGCGCGGCGCATTCGAGTCACCGAGCCGCGGCGCGAATGTCATTACGAGACCGTTTATGACCGCGGTAACTACTACCAGAATGCCAGTGACCGTTACTACCGCAATGGTGAGCGCCGTGGCGACGTCCGCACGACCAACAGCACCATCGTGGGTGGCCTGCTGGGTGGCGCAATCGGCAATCAGATTGGGCGCGGCGAAGGGCGCAGCATTGCGACCGTGGCCGGTGCGCTGATCGGTGCTGCCATCGGCCACGATGTGGGTCAGCGACGCGCGGACGAACGCGATGGCCGCACTGGCGATCGCTATGACGACCGGTACGACAATCGTCGTGACGATCGATATGACGATCGAAATGACGATCGAAATGACGATCGCTACGGTCGCAGCCGCGAAGTGGAACGCTGTCGGGTTCGCCATGAAGAGCGCTATGAAGAGCGTATCGATGGCTATCGCGTGACCTACGAGTACCACGGTCGCGAATACACCTCACGCATGAATTACGACCCAGGCCGTCAGGTGCGTGTGCGAGTCGATGTGTTCCCGGAGCCGGGGTACTAACCGAACTTGTCGAATTTTGTTAGAATCCAGAGCTGATATGTTTGTAAGTCGTCGTTCCAAATTCCTTGCGCTGCTGCTGACGGGCTTGCTGCCCTTCAGTAGCAGCGTACTGCGGGCTGCCGATGGCATCTCGCTGGATGCCGCGGTCGCTGCGGCACAGGATCGCCACAAGGCCCGAGTCGTGAAGGCTGAAGTGGTTGAAAGCGATGGCCGCAAATCGTATTCGTTGCGACTTTTAGGTAGCGATGGTCGCGTCTGGACAATTCGTATTGATGCTGCAACCGGCCTTGAGCTAAATCCTTAAGAACGGTCGGCTGACAACTGAGTGCGCCGGGCCGCAAGGCTTGGCGCTTGTCGTGTATACGGGGAGTTTAAAGATGCGTGCGCTGATAGTCGAAGATGAGCCACAGTTACGGGAATCACTGCGAGCCCGCTTGAGCGAGCGGGGTTTTACGGTCGATGTGGCGCCAGACGGCGAAGAGGGTCTCTTTGCGGGCCGGGAATATCCCATTGACGTAGCGGTGATCGATTTGGGCCTGCCCAAGATGGCAGGTCTTGAGCTGATTCGCCAGCTCAGAGCCGACAACAAGGCTTATCCAATTCTGATTCTGACCGCACGCGATCGCTGGCAGGATAAGGTCGAGGGCCTGCAATCGGGCGCAGATGATTACCTCGCCAAGCCATTTCAATTTGAAGAACTGTTGGCCAGGGTGCAGGCGCTGCTGCGACGCTCCGGCGGATGGTCTTCGCCGCAAATGGTCTGCGGTCCCATCGTTCTGGATTCCCGCCAGCAGTCGGTGGCGGTCGATAACCGACCCATTGAACTAACGAGTTTCGAATACCGTATCCTGGAACACATGATGTTGCGGGCCGGTGAAGTAATCTCTAAGTCCGAGCTGACCGAGCGTCTGTATGCGCAGGATTTCGAGCGCGACAGCAATACCATCGAGGTCTTCATCGGGCGTTTGCGCCGCAAGCTGGACCCCGAGGAAACCTTGAAACCCATCGAAACACTGCGCGGGCGCGGCTATCGCCTGGCGTTGTCGCGGAACGCCGCCTGAGCGAAGAGGTATCACTCGCCCGGCGCTTGTGGCTTGCGGTCAGTGCAGTTCTGATCGTTTTCCTGGGTCTGGGCGGTCTCTTTCTTCAGCAGCTGTACCAACAACAGTCCGAAGATGCGCTGCGCGAGTTGCTAGACGCGCAGATGGTGGCTTTGATTGCCGCCGCTACCACTACTGCGGAACCCTATTCCCTCTCCGCGGACGGCACCACTGAACCGCGACTGCAGACGCCCAGCAGCGGTCTGTATGCCGAAATTCGCGATGTTACGGGTCGTGCGCTGTGGCGATCGGGTTCCACCGCCGGTGCCTTCATTGATCTGACGCGGCGCGTTCCAGCAGGTCAAGTGCTGTATGCCGATCTGTCGGGAGTGGGCAGCGAGCCTTTGTTAGGGGTCTGGCGTGGTCTGCGTTGGCAATTCGCGCCCCGCGTCGAGCAGGACCTGGTTTTTGCCGTAGCGGTGTCGAGACTGCCGTCGCAAACAGCGCTCGCCCAGCTGCGGCGCAACTTGATTGCCGGCAGCGCGGCATTTGCAGCTCTGCTGTTAGCCGTATTGCTATGGGTCACGCGCAGCGCGACCCGGCCCTTGCGGCAGCTGGCTGAGCAGATCGCGAGCGTCGAGGCAGGCAAACGCCAGAATCTCAGCGGTGCGTTTCCGCGCGAGGTCGCCGGGGTGGTGAGCGGACTCAACACCTTGCTGGAGGGCGAAAAGCGCCGCATTGCGCGCTACCGCAATAATCTGGCGGACCTCGCGCACAACCTCAAGACGCCGTTAGCCGTCATAGGTTCTGTCATACCGGACAGCGATCGCGGCGAGGTCAGCCAGATTGTTCGTGGCGAAGTTGAGCGCATGACGTCGCTGGTCGATCGGCACCTCAAACGGGCCGCGATGAGCGGCGGCGTGACCTTGGGTCAATTGCCGGTTGAGCTGCAGCCCGCGCTGTCCGAACTGCGCGTGACTTTGCTGCGCGCCTATAGCCGCAAGGATCTGCTGATCGAACTGCGAGTTGCGCCTGCCGCGGCATTTCAGGGTGATCGCACCGACTTGTTGGAAATGGTCGGCAATCTGCTGGATAACGCCTGCAAGTGGTGTAAATCGCAGGTACGCGCCACGGTCATCGACGAGCCGCAACGCTTGCTGATCATGGTCGAGGACGATGGGCCCGGTATGGCGCCGACTTTGTTAGCTGCCGGTCCCGCCCGCGGGCAACGGGCTGATGAGACGACGCCTGGCCATGGCTTCGGGCTGGCCATGGTGCGGGACATGGCCGAAAGTTATGGCGGCGAGCTGCAGCTGGGAAAATCAGAATTGGGCGGCGCCAGGGTCACGCTGGTGATTCCGCGGCAAAATGCTGCAGTCGCACCCGCTGCGCAGCCGCTTGGATTTTTGGCAGGCTGGCGTCGTCGTTAGCTCTTGACCTGCCGCTTGCGTTGCCGACCGGCGGCGCCTTTGACCACCACGGCCGACGACAGGTCTTTGCTGCCACCGGGCGCGTAGTAACGTCCAAAACGATTCTCGAGAATGGCAGGCAGGCTGAAAGACTCCTGTGCGACGAAGCCCTGGTATTGAGAGCCGGCAGTCAGTACCAGATCCATGACCGCGGTAATGCCTGCTGCGGTGGTCACCTGGATAGCAGACCAGAGTCGCCCAGCGATGACCTGTGGATAGATCTTGTTGACGTAGTTTTCTTCGCGCAATTCGCCTTCCTGCTTGCCACTGACGGCGGCATAGACGATGACCACGTCCTGCAGAGTTTGCGGCACGGCGTTCTCAAGAATGCGTTTCAAGGTGCCACGATCCTTGTTGAGCTTCAGATCGTTCATCAGCAAACGCATCTGCGAGCAGTGGCCAGGATAACGCATGGTCTTGTAGTTCATGCTCTCGCAAACTGCGCCATAGGTCTCGCCCAGCGAGCCCAGACCACCCGACGTATTGAATGCCTCGTACAGCGTGCCGTCGATTTCGATTTCTTCCAAACCTTCCAGCGGCGCTAGATCGAGCAGCTTGCCGTCCTGGATCGCCTGGCAGGGATTGCCGTACTCGTTGATCAGGCCTTCGGTCGACCAGGTCAATGAGTACTTCAGGACGTTGTTAGGGTGCTGGGGCAGGGCGCCAACGCGCAGCTTGACGCTTCTGACTTCGTCGAAATGCGTGATCAGTTCGTGCGCGGCAATCGATATGAACCCTGGGGCCAGGCCGCACTGCGGCACGAAGCATTGACTGGCGCCATCGGCGATTCGACGCACTGCGCGCGTGACTTCGACGTCTTCGGTGAGATCGAAGTAATGACAGGAGGCGGCGCGGGCTTCCTCGGCCACGCCGATGTTGCAGTAATAGGGCAGGCTCGAAATGATCGCATCGACCGGCGAGCGTGCCAGCTGGGCAGCTAACGCAGCGCGGTTGCTGGCATCCAGGGTGACGGCCGACAGATGGCCCAGGCCATGTGCCCTGACAATGCTGTCGGCGGCTGCGCCATCCATGTCCGCCAACTGGACTTGGTAGGCGCCCGACTCGGCGAGCAGCCCGCCGATCAATGCGCCGATCTTGCCGGCACCCAAAACAAGTACACGATGCATGTCGTGGCTCCAAAAAATAAAGTGGCGCATTTTGCGCCCGGATTTTGGCCATGGGAAGGCTTATCAGGTAGCATTCGCAAGACCATGCAATCGCCCGCACAACAGACTTGGAATCCTGCCAGTTGGCAGACCCGTACCGCCTTGCAGCAGCCGGTTTACCGTGACCCCGCGGCGCTTGCCACAGCTGTTAGCGCCTTGTCGCGGCTGCCGCCCATTGTTGTATCCTGGGAGGTTGAGCGGCTGCGTGAAGAATTGGCGGCCGCACAGAGAGGCGAGCGTTTTCTGTTGCAGGCAGGTGATTGCGCCGAGAGCCTTGATGACTGCGAGTCCGATGCGATCGTCAAGCGGCTGAAAATTCTGCTGCAGATGAGCCTGGTGATGACGCACGCCATGAAGAAGCCGATCATTCGTGTGGGGCGCATGGCGGGTCAGTACGCCAAGCCGCGCTCGGCGGACACGGAAACCAAGGACGGTGTCACACTGCCAACTTATCGTGGCGACATCGTCAACCGCTCGGAGTTTTCACCCGCGGCGCGCGAACCTGATCCGCAATTGCTGTTGCGTGGCTATGAACGCTCGGCACTGACCCTTAATTTCGTGCGCGCGCTGATCGATGGCGGTTTCGCGGATTTGCATCATCCTGAATACTGGGATCTCGGGTTTGTTAGCCACTCGCCTTCCAAGGAAGCCTACGAACGAATCGTTGCTTCCATAGCGGACGGGTTGGAGTTTTTCGAAACTATCAGCGGCAAGGGTGTGCACGAGTCCTTGCGCGCTGAGTTCTATGCCAGTCACGAAGGCTTAGTACTGCACTACGAACAGGCGCAGACCCGGTTTATCGCCCGGCACAATCGCTGGTACAACCTGTCGACCCATATGCCCTGGATCGGTATGCGCACCGCGCAGATTGATGGCGCCCACGTCGAATATTTCCGCGGCATTGCCAATCCCATCGGGGTCAAGATCGGCGCGGCGATGGACGCCGG
>JAYVJR010000128.1:0-2885 GCA_043769085.1 Gammaproteobacteria bacterium | reverse complement strand
CCGTCCGCCGCCAAGTGCATTTTCATGTCGACCATGGCCGGCGCCAGGTAGTCGAGGTTCAGACTGAAGATGCGATCAAACTTCGCAGCTCGCTCGTTCTTCTCGACCAGGTCCAGCGGGATCGGAGCATTCGTCAGGTAATGGCGGGCGAAGCGCTGCAGTAGTTCGCGATCGTATAGCCAGCGTTCGTTCAGCAGCGCTGGCGCCTCTACAAAATCCCAGGGGACCGACATACTGCCAAGCGACGGATATCGAGTTTGGGCGTTGAGCGTGTGCAGCGTGTGGCCGAACTCGTGAAACAAAACGTTAGCAACTTCCCAGGTCAGCAGCGGTGGACTGCCATCAGCGGGTTGTTCCACGTTAGACATCAACGCAACGACCGGCAGCACCTTGCTGCGAAACGATTCAGCGGGGCGGTACTCGGTGGCCCATGAACCGCGCTGCTTGCCGGGACGCGCATAGAGGTCAATGTAAATGACCCCCAGTGGCCTGCCCGCGCGGCTCACCGCAAAAACGTGAATATCGGCGTGCGGTACGGGAGCTCCTGGAATCTCTTTGTACTGCAGACCGTGCACCCGACCGGCCGCCCAGAACAGCGCCTGCAGCACTGAGTCTAGCTTGAGGTACGGTTTCACCGCTTCGGAGTCGAGGCCATAGCGCGCGCGCCGCAATTTTTCCGAGTAGTACAGGCGATCCCAGGGCGCGAGCTGGAATTTGGCGCCCTCGTCCGTAGCGATTGCCTGCAGATCAGCCACCAGCTTGCGTGTGGGGCCGAGCACCCGGCCCCACACGTCCTGCAGCAATGCCGTCGCCGTCTGCGGGTTGCCCGCCATGCGATCCGCCGTGGCGAAATCTGCGTAGTTGGCATAGCCGAACAGCCGGGCTTTCTCGCCGCGGAGTCGCAGGATCTCTGTGATAACGGGCTTGTTATCGTGTTCACCCGGATTGTCGCCGCGCATGGTCCACATGCGCCAGACCTGTTCACGCAGCTCGCGACGCTCGGCGTTGATCAGGAATGGCCACACCATCGGCCGGCTGTTAGGGATGGCCCAAGCGCCGGGCCGTCCTTTGGCTTTGGCCGCCTCTGCAGCGGCGGCGCGCAGCGCCGGTGGCAATCCTGCCAGATCTGATTCATCATTCAGAAAAACCGCCTGGGTGCTCTCCTCAGCAAGCAGGTTTTGCGCGAATTGCGCCTGCAAGCCTGCGATCCTGCCGTTGATCTCTACCAGCCGCTTTTTTGCAGTAGTTCCCAGGCCCGCACCCTGCCTCAACATGCGCGCGCGAGTAATTTCTGTCAGGCGCTGCTGATCGGCGCTCAATCCGGCAGATTGGCGCGTTGCAAACACCTTATCAACGCGTGCAAACAGCTTCTCATCTAACGCGATGTCATCATCGAGCGCCGCCAGCAGGGGCGCGACACGCTTGTTGACCTCAGGCATCGTTCCGGTGCTCATGGTGGAGGCGAACACGCCCAGCAGCGCTCGGACGCGCTGCAACTCGCGGCCGGCGTTCTCGAGCGCGGCTATCGTGTTGTCGAATGTGGGCGGCGCCGTATTGCCGACGATGGCCTGGACCTCGGCGCGCTTGTTCGCGATCGCCGCGTCGCAAGCGGCGCCGATCGATTCGGGGGTGGCAATGTCTAACGGAGGCAGACCTCCATAAGGCCCGCGCCAGGGTGCGAGCAACGCGTCGACCGCCGCACTGGAGCGCTGCCCCACCGCCGCGCTGGTTCGCGACGCCGGCGTCGCGGAAACACAAGCAGTGAGTGAAGCCACAATGTAGAGGATCAAAGCATGCCGCGCTGACGCTCTAACAGCACTGTCTGTACCGGTCATGCCTTGCTCATCTTTGCGGTACTGCGACGCTGCAAGTAGCGCGCCATGGTTTGTTGTCGTTTCTCGTCGATCGGGAATCGCCACAATAATGGAATCGTCACCGCCATCAGCGCCGCTGGCAACAAGTAGAAAGCCAGCGACAGACCAAAATGCGCGGTAGGCGTCTGCACCGTTAACCCGGGATCAAAACCGAATGCCGCAGCGATGGTGAGACCAATTGCCGCCGACAACCCGGTCAGGGCCCGATTCAGAAGGATGTACAAAGAAAAATACGTGCCACCATGATCAGCCCCAAAACGCAAACGGCCATAGTCAATGACATCGGCAAGCACTGCCGGCGCCGCTACAGCGGTCACGGTAAATGAGGCGACGACCAAAATCATCACCGCGCCGAGTGCCAGCGTCCCGGACGGACCGGGCGGGACAAACCCGTAGGCCAGGATGCCTACTGTGCCAGCCGCGCTGCCCATGGCCCAGGCCCGCGTCTTGCCAAATCGCCTGCATAACCAACTCCACACCGGCACGGCCACCGCTCCGACCGGCAACGCCACCGCAAACAAGCCCGCGAGTGCGTGGCCCTGGCGCAGATAGCTGTCGAAATAAAAGAACAGCACCCCGTTCATGATGCCGCTACCCAGTGCCACCAGGGTGAATACTGCAAGAAAAAGCAACAGCGGCGGGTTGCGAGCAATACTGCGCACCGCCAGGCGCACTGACTCGCGGTCCTGCGGCGCCGACACGTTGGTTGCGCCGTCGGGAACCACGACGACTGCTAACGCAACCGTCGCAGGCAGGGCAATCGCCGCCACCCACGCCGTCCAGTGCAAGGTCTCTGCCGTGAATTCCGTCGAATCGAAGACCGGCAGGAAAGGGATCGCGAAAAATGTCATTGCCCCGAGGTAAGTGAAGCTGGCCTTCCAGGCCGCCAGCCGTGTCCGTTCGTTATAGTCTGGCGTGATCTCGGCGATCCAGGCGCCGTACGGGATCTCGGAGGTCGCCCACGCCAGGTACGCGACCATCAACCAAACGCCGAAGTAAATCGTCGTTACG
>JAYVJR010000127.1:0-31047 GCA_043769085.1 Gammaproteobacteria bacterium | reverse complement strand
CCTCGCTCATGTATCTCGATACACATCACTCGTCGTTCCTTGCCAGTGAAAAAATCCGTCTCGGCCGCGCCCGCGTTACCTGTGCAGAGCTTCCCTAGGTCGCGTAGGCTGGCCATCGCTGATGAGATTGTCATTGAGAGGTTAGCGATGGGTGCCGACATGCTGCAACTCGCAGGTGCGAGTGCTTTACTGGTTTTCGGCTCTTTCATAGCTTTGTGGGCCATTGGTCTCGCCATGAAGGATTCGAGCCTGGTTGATATCTGGTTCGCGCCCTGCATTGCGCTCGCGGCAGTGCTTGGGCTTTTCATCGGCGGCGGCGCTCAGTCCCGGCGAACGCTGCTCGCGATTCTCGCGGTCCTTTGGGCGGTCCGGCTCGGCGGCTACCTGTTGTGGCGCAACTGGGGCCGTGAAGATCCGCGCTATGCGCGTTTTCGCAAGACGCTCGAAGACCAGGGCCGCAATTTTGCCTGGCACAGCCTGACGCGCATCAATCTGTACCAAGGGCTGATCGTGTTTCTGGCGCTGGCGCCGTTCATTGTGGCACAGACATCGCCCGAGCCCCTGGAACTCGGCTTGTTAGCTTATTGCGGCACCGTGGTTTGGTTCGTCGGTGTGGTTTTTCAGGGCGTGTCGGACTGGCAGTTGGCTCGCTTCAAGGCCGAAGCCGGCAACGCTGGCAAGGTACTGGATACGGGACTGTGGCGTTATTCGCGCCACCCAAATTATTTTGGCGAGGCCTGCGTCTGGTGGGGCTTCTGGTTGATCGCCTGCGAAACTCCCTGGGGCTTCGTGACGATATTTGCGCCCGCATTTCTGACTTGGTCGATTCTGGGCATGATGGGCAAGCAGCTGGTCGAGCGGCGCATGCTTAAAAAACGCCCGGGATATCAAGAGTACATCAACCGCACCAGCGGGTTCTTCCCCTGGCCACCTAAACGCCTCGAGTCACCACAAAGCTAACAGTGGTGGTAGCGCTGCCACCGACGTTAAGTGTGGCCACCGTTTGCGCATCCGGCACCTGATAGTTGCCGGCCACGCCCGCGCATTGCTTGAACGAATCGAGCAACATGCGAACGCCGGTCGCGCCGACCGGATGCCCGAGCCCGATCAATCCGCCGCTGGGGTTCACCGGGATCCGGCCACCCATGTCGATGTCGCCTTTCTCGATCGCCTTCCAGCTTTCTCCGGGCGCGGTGATGCCGAAGTGATCGATGGCCATGTATTCCGTGGTGGTGAAACAGTCGTGCGTTTCGATCGCGTCGATTTGATCAACCGAGGCCAGACCAGCGCGTTTGAAGGCATCGGTAATGGTGCCGCGCACGTGCGGAAAGATGTAAGGCTCGTTGCGGCTCGCCTCGATCTTGGCATTGTACGAGATGGGCGCAGTGCGATGACCCCAGCCGCTGATACGCGGTAGCGAGTCTATGTTAACGCCGTGGTCACGCGCGTAGCGCGTGGCACGTTGCCGAGACGCCAGAAACACAATGGCCGCGCCATCGGTAATCTGACCGCAATCCTGCTTGCGAATGCGGCCATCGATGACCGGGTTCATTTGATCGTCGGCGCTGAAGCTGGCCGACGTGAATGTCCACTTGCGAGTCTGTGCGTTGGGGTTCTGGCGCGCATTTGCGAAATTGATCTCGGCGATGCGCGCCAGGTGCTCGCGCCGCAGGCCATAACGCTGCTCATATTCATCGCCCAACAAGCTGAACATGTGCGGCCAGGGATACTGCACGCCGACACACTCATGACCATTCCACATCGCGGTGCCGCCAATGTTAGCTGCGGCCTGCTCGCCCGGTACATTGCGCATTTGTTCGACGCCGACGACTGCTGCCAGTTCATAGCGCCCGGCTTCGATGTCCGCCATTGCGCACAGCGCGGCGATACTGCCGGAGGCGCAGGCAGCCTCGTGGCGGCTCGCCGGTATGCCGGCGAATTGCGGGTCGCTAGCCGCGAAGAAGCCGCCGAGATGTCCCTGGCCGCAGAAAATTTCTGCGGCGAAATTGCCCACATGCGCGACTTCGATGTCGCCGGGATCGAGTTCGCTGGCCTCGAGACCCGCATGCACAGTGCTCTGAAACGCGTCAAATATCTCCTGGCCATTGCGCGCCCAATTCTGCGCGAAATCGCTTTGGTAGCCACCGAGAATATAGACCTGCGATGCCATGGAAAACTCCGTCAGATATCCGCGCAGCCTAGGCGCTCAAGTTCAGTTGCGCAAGTGACTCGCGCGGTCGTTACTTTCCACCCTTGCGCGTTGCCCGCCAACGCGCGGAAGGCTTGATGCCGACTTCATGGGGATCAATGGCGCCGTCACACTTGTCGCAGATCATTTTGCCGCGCCAGCTATGACCGCAGGGCTTGTGACGCAGCTTGAGTCCCGGACCCGCAGGCGAGGGGATCCAAGTTGCAGCCCAGTCATGAATCGCGATGGTGGCGGGGTACAGATCCCAGCCCTTGGGGGTCAGATAGTACTCGTAGCGTGGTGGCCGATCCTGGTACAGGCGCTGCTCAAGAACTCCTGCTCCCAGCAGGCGGCGCAACCGGTCGGCCAGGATGTTAGTCGCAATGCCCATCGCCGCGACGATATCGTCGTATCGATGCAGCCCGAAAAACAAGGTTGTTAGCAGCAGCACCGACCAGCGATCGCCGAGCGTATCGATGGAGTGGAACATCGTCGTATCAACGCCGCTGGCGGCGTCGCCATTGTTGCGCCTGCGCCGTTCCTGGCTGTGCTTGAGTGCGTATATTTTGGCGCCGGGGCCCGGCTCAAAGGCCATCTCGCGCGGGTCTACCTGCGCTTTGCAGTGCGCACAGGCGAGCACCGGCCGCATGACTTTGCCGCAGGACTTATGCACCAGGCGAGGCGGCAATCCAAACTCGCCGGCCCAGCGGGATTCCCAGTTCCACAGCGCCAGCGCGACCGGGTAGAACCCCATGCCTTTGTCGGTTAGCCGGTATTCGAGCCGGGTCGGCGCTTTGCCATGGGCATTGCGATAGAGCACGCCTTCCGCAACCAGAGTCGCAAGACGAGCCGCTAGCGTGCCGCGTGCAGCACCCGTCAGACGGCGAAAGTCTTCAAAACGCCGCGCGCCCAGGAACGCGTCGCGTAGGATCAGAAGCACCCAGCGATCGCCCACCAGCGGCAGAGATCGCGCGCCTTCGCCGCTGCGCAACAGGTATGTCACCTCGTGAACGCGGTCTGCCATCGATTCAGAATTTGCTTTATTGGGTCTGGCCATATCCGCTGCCGCCGGCCGAGTTACCGCGTCAGTGTAGGGCAATCTTCTGCGCCCCGGTTTGGCATCTGGCGAACAGCTGTTGCACAATGGTTCAATAGTGAAAGTCACTGTGAACAGACAAATGCTTAAGCTGGCGCACGAACTCGCATTGCCACGTGCCGTAGTTCGGGTTTTGGGGGCTCTGTTGCTCGGCGGGATGGCTGCCATCGCTCAGGCAACTCCGCCGCCGGAATCCATTTACCTAGGCCTGATTCGGACTATGGATTCGGCCAAGCCGGTCGCCGAAGCGGTGGCGGTGCGCGGCGAGTCGATCGTTGCAGTAGGGTCGCGCGCCGCCGTCATGGCATTGCGCGGCCGTGGGACCGCCGTGATCGAACTGGGTTCACGGGCGATGTTGCCCGGATTCATCGATGCCCATGGTCACCTAACAGCAACTGCCGCGTACCTACAGTTTGCGAATCTGGCGTCGCCTCCGGTTGGCCGCGTGCAAAACGTGGCGGAATTGCAGGAGACATTGCGACAATTCATCCGTGAGCGTGCGGTGCCGGCCGGGCAGTGGGTGATCGGCGTCGGCTACGACGACTCGCTGCTTGCAGAACGTCGGCACCCGACGCGTTTCGATCTCGATGCGGTGTCCGTGGAGCATCCTATTCAAATAGTGCATGTATCGGGGCACTTCAGCGCGGCGAATTCCAAGCTACTGGCGTTAGCTGGCATCACGGCCGATTCGCCGGATCCGGCGGGCGGCGTGGTGCGCAGGCAGTCCGGTTCGCGCGAGCCCGATGGTGTGCTGGAAGAAACGGCGCACCAGGCGCTGAGCGCCAAGGCGCCGAAGCCCGATGTTGCGCAATCGTTGGCTAATCTTACCAAAGCGCTCGATTACTACGCCAGTCACGGCATCACCACCGTGCAGGATGGTGGCAGCTCGGCGGACAATCTGAAATTGCTAACAGAGGCGGCGCGACGAAACCTCTTGACGTCGGATGTCGTGGCCTATCGGTTCTGGGCCCCGGTCGGGTCCCAATTGCCAGACGATTTGCCGTTCGGGCAGTATGCGAACCGCCTGAAAATTGGCGGCGTCAAAATTGTTCTTGACGGTTCACCGCAGGGCAAGACTGCGTATTTGTCGGAACCTTATCGCGTGCCGCCCGCCGGGCAGTCCGCGGATTATCGCGGCTATCCGGCCATGCCAGCTGCGGCCGTAGCCAAGGCTTTGCACGCAGCACTCGCGAGCAAGGTGCCGTTGTTGGCGCATGCGAACGGTGATGCTGCGGCGCAGATGCTGATTGATGCTGTCGAGGTCGCGCGGCGTGCTACCGGCAATGTCGAAACCAAAGTGGTGATGATTCACGCGCAAACGGTGCGCGACGATCAGCTCGATCGCATGGCACGACTCAATATTATTCCGTCTTTCTTTGTCGGCCACACCTACTACTGGGGCGATTGGCACCGCGACGAGACCTTGGGGGTGTCACGCGCGGAGCGCATCAGTCCGACGCGCTCAGCGATCGAACGCGGCTTGCCGTTCACGTTGCATACGGATACGCCCGTAGTACCGTCCGACATGGGGTTGACGCTTTGGTCGGCTACCACCCGTCTAACGCGCAGCGGCAAAGTCCTGGGGCCAAGCCAGCGTCTCACCGCCCATGAAGCGCTGCAGGGCCTCACAGTGAACGCGGCGGCGCAGTATTCGGAACAAGACTACAAAGGGTCGATCGTCGTGGGTAAGCAGGCGGATTTCGTTATTCTGTCGGGCGATCCGTTCACGATGACAGGGGAGCAGTTGCGCCAGCTGCAGATCGAGGAGACGATTTCGCGTGGCAAGACTATTTATCGCAAACCGCTACCAAGCAAACAGGCGACCAAAATGAACTGGCAACAACTGAAAAAAGTGGTGGCATTTTACGGCCGCTTTACCCTGAGCTTTACACAGGTCGGTTATCGCGCCCGGAGCCTGACGTGGCCGCCGTTGAAGGCCAACTTCTCCGGCCAAAAATGGCTGGTCACTGGTGCGTCAAGCGGTCTCGGACTTTTTATTGCGCAGGAGGCAGCGCGCCGAGGAGCACACGTCACCATCGCCGCGCGCAACCCGCAGAAGCTCGCCCAGGCCGTGGCCGACTCCAAGGCACTCGGCATCGAGCGGATCGACACCGTTGTCTGCGATTTTTCGCTGCAGAGCGACACCGCTCGGCTGCTGCGAGAACTGCTCGCTGCTAACAAAAAATTTGATGTGCTGATCAATAACGTGGGCGTGCTCAACGACGAGCATTTGCTGACCAGCGAGGGCCGGGAAGCATCCTTCACGATCAATTTCCTGAGTCACTACCTGTTGACCGAAGGCCTGATCCGGGGTGGTGCGTTCACCGGTAATCGCCCGGTGGTCATCAATATGACCTCGGGTGGTAGCTACAACGTGCCGCTCAGTGCAGCCATGCTCAATGTGGTCGATCCGACAATATTCAACGGTACGGCAGCTTATGCGTTTCACAAGCGCGGCCAGATTGTCCTGAATCAATTCTGGCGCAACACCTATGGACCCAAGGGATTCACTTTTTATGTGATGCATCCCGGTTGGGCTGATACGGAAGGCGTCAAGCGTTCGCTGCCGCGTTTTCGCAAGATCCTGAAATCAGTGTTGCGTGATTCTGCATCCGGCGGCGACACCGCGATCTGGTTGGCCGGGGTGCGACCCGCGCAGCCGGAAGCGGAAGCCGTTTGGTTTGATCGCAAGCTGCGGCCAGCGCATGTCTATGAACGCACGCGTGTTAGCAAAGACACGCCACAGTCGTTGGTCGCCTATCTCGACAAAGAGCTCGCCAGGTTTCCGGAAAGTACGTTTTGAATCCAGAAGAGCTGTTCGCACGCCACGGTACGCGACTGGAACAGGCACGAATGGTCTGCCGGACCCGTGCGGCCTGGAGTCCGTTTGCCGATCAACCGACCGGTTATCCGGACTTCGTGGCGGCCCGCGCGGCCGGCGAAGCGGCATTCAAGGCCCGGCTGGGGCAGCGCTATGCGCTGTCTTTGCCCGCCGTGCAGGACTGGGTCGGCGAAGAGGTTTCGCCGTATACGCAGCAGTTGTTAGGCATTGAATACCCGCGTTGCGAGCTTGATGCGAGCTTCAAGGCGGCCGCGTCCGGCGTGGCGGCCTGGAGCGCCGCGTCGCCACAGCAGCGCGCCGGGGTGCTGCTCGAGATCATCGATCGCATTTACCGCCAGCATCTCTTTGAATTGGCGTATGCAGTCATGCACACGACAGGCCAGAGTTTCAACATGTCCTACGCGGGTTCCGGCGTCAACGCATTGGATCGCGGCATCGAAGCGTTGGTCTATGCCTATGAGGCGATGGCAGCGGTGGCGCCGCAAGCCTTGTGGCAACGTGCTTTCGGTTCGGCACAGATCAAACTCGAGAAGCGTTACCGTCTGATACCTCGCGGAGTCGCCGTCTGCTTTACCTGCGCCAGTTTCCCGACCTGGAACGCGTATCCGTCGATGATCGCGAGCCTGGCGACCGGCAATGCGGTCCTTGTGAAGCCCCATCCAGCCACGGTGCTGCCGATGGCGATCTCGGTTGAGGTTTTCCGAACGGTGTTAGCTGAATGCGGCTTTGATCCCAATCTGGTGTCCATGGTTGTCGATACGACGAGCGAGCCTATCGGCAAACGCATTATCAAGCACCCAAGTTGCGCGATTGTGGACTTTACAGGCAGCGCTCGGTTTGGTCAGTGGGTCGAGCAAAACGCCCATCCAGCGCTGTGCTACACGGAAACTGCGGGTTGCAATGTGGTGGTGCTGGATTCTTGTGAAGATCTTGACGCGGTCATCCGCAGTCTGGCGACCACGCTGAGCCTGTTTTCGGCGCAAATGTGCACCAGCCCGCAAAACATCTATCTGCCAAGCGATGGCGTGCGGGTGGGCTCGGGGTCGGCAGCCTTACGAGTGTCCGTGGAAGAGGTGTCGCGCAAACTAGCGAGCGCGTTATCCACCATTGGCCAGGACCCGAAAAAGGCCGCGGCCATTCTCGCGGCGATTCAGTCGCCGGCGACGCTCGAGTTGATTGCCGCACTGCAGGCAGACCCGACCAACACCGTATTGTTAGCTTCAAAAAACTATGCACATCCAGACTTTCCGAAGGCGCGAACCGCAACGCCGTTGCTGCTTGACGCCTCACCGCAGCAGCGGTCCGTGTATACCACCGAGCGATTTGGTCCTATCTCTTTCGCGATCCGTTGTCAGGACTCACGGGATGCGCTGGCGCAGGCCGTGACCGATGTGCGCGAAGCGGGCGGTCTGACGGCCTTCGTCTATTCAACGGACGAGCACTTCATTGCCGACGCGGAAGTCGCCTTCGCGCACGCGGGCTCGCAACTGACCGTCAATCTCACGGGGCCGATGCCGCTCAATTTTGCTGCCGCCTACAGTGATTATCATGTGACGGGCCTCAATCCAGCCGGCAATGCGTCGCTGACCGATGTTGCGTTCGTCGCCAGTCGGTTTCGGATTGCGCAAATACGGCGACCAGTGGCGTGATAGATCGGGTGGGAACCTAACAAATTGAACAACATGAATCGCAGGATTTCCGCTCGGTTGCCGGTCTTTGCAGCGCCGATGCTCCTGGTGTCGGGAGTGGAACTGGTCAACGCCGCCTGCAGCGCCGGGATCGTCGGCGCATTTCCGTCGCACAACGCCCGTACCGTCGACGACTTTGAACGCTGGATGCAGCAGATTATCGCTGCCCATGACGTCGCGCGTCGCCAGAAGCCGCATGCCATCATCGCGCCATGGTGTGTCAACCTCGTGACCCATACTACCAACGCGCGCTTGCAGGATGACCTGAAGCTGGTCGCGCAGTATCAACCGCCAATCGTAGTCACAGCGCTCGGTGGGCCCAAACCCGTCATGGATGTCGTGCATGGTTATGGCGGTATCGTCATTGCCGATGTCGTCAACATGACACTTGCCCGCAAAGCGATCGCGGTGGGCGTGGACGGCCTTGCCTGCATTTCTGCCGGCGCAGGGGGCCACACGGGTTTCCTCTCGCCATTTGCATTTATCGCCGCGGTGCGCAAGATTTTTGACGGACTCATCGTTGTGGGCGGCGCAATTTCCGATGGCCACGGTGTCGCTGGCGCGATCGCCGCGGGTGCGGATTTTGTCTACATGGGGACGCGCTTCATTCCGTCGCGGGAAAGCATCGCTGTGCCGGCCTACAAGCAGATGATCGTCGATTCCAGTATTGATGATCTCATTGTTAGCTCTGCTGTCAGTGGCACGCCGGCATCCTGGCTCAAACCCAGCATGCGCGCCGCAGGCTTGGATCCGGACGCTCCCGCAGACGCGCCGCAGCGAAACTACGATGCCAGTAAAGAGTCCCCCAAGCGCTGGAAGGACATTTGGGCGGCTGGGCAGGGTATCGGTGCGTCAACTGCAATCGAGCCGGTGGCGCAGATTGTCGAGCAGCTCGAGCGCGAGTATCACGATGCGTTGCGCAAAATGGCGGCGCGCGTCGGCGAGCAAGATCAGGGGACAAGTTCATGAACGTGTTTATTGTCGATGCGGTTCGAACGCCACGGGGTCGCGGCAATGACAAAGGTGCTCTCAAGGCCGTGAAGCCGCTAGAGCTGCTGGCGCAGACATTGCGGGCACTTAAATCACGAAGCGGTATCGATGAATCGCGAGTGGCAGACGCGATCTTCGGCTGCGTAACGCAGACAGCGGATCAGGGTACTAACATCGGCAAGCTGGCGCTGATTGCTGCCGGCTGGGATGACGCGACGCCTGGGATGACCATTAATCGATACTGTGCGTCGGGTCTCTCCGCCGTGAACTACGCGGCGCTGAAAGCCGTTAGCGACGACGGTCTCTCGCTGGGCGGGGGTCTCGAAATGATGTCGCGTGTGCCCATGGGGTCGGACCAGGGGCCGCTGACCCATGACTTCCCATTTCAGAAAACTGCCATGCTGATACCGATTGGCATTGCCGCAGATCTGGTGGCGACGCAAAGTGGTTTTACACGTGCTGACTGCGATGCCTATGCGCTTGCTTCACAGCAACGTGCTGCTGCAGCGCAGGACGAGCGGCGCCTGCGCTCGATGGTGCCAGTGTTAGCTGAAGATGGTAGTGTTTTGTTGTCCGCTGACGAAACGCCGCGGCGAACGACGACGGCCGCGTCGCTCGCGGGCCTGCCGGCGGCATTCGCCGAGATGGGCGCGAAGTACGGCGTCGACGCGTTGTTGTGCAAAAAATACGGACTGAAGGAAATCCAGCACGTGCATCACGCCGGTAATTCGCCGACGATGGCAGACGGAGCGTCCGTCGTGCTGCTGGCGAGCGAGAGCGCGCTGCAGCGTCACATGCTCAAACCGCGGGCGCGGTTACTGGCCATGGCGGACGTATCTATCGATCGCACTCTGGCGTTGACCGGGGCTGCCGATGCGACGCGTCTGGCTCTCGCACGCGCTGGGCTAACAGTGTCTGATATAGATCTCTTCGAAGTGAACGAATCCTTTGCGGCGCTGATGCTGCACTACCAGCGCGAGCTGGGCGTGTCTCATGATCGTCTGAATGTGAATGGCGGCGCTATCGCGCTCGGGCACGCCATGGGATCTACCGGAAGTGCACTGGTTGGCACCGTGCTCGATGAACTTGAACTTCGTGGCGCTCGCAGGGCGGTGATTGCTGTGTGCGGAGCTGCGGGGCTCGCCACCGCGACTGTGATTGAACGCGTAGCCGCGTAAGGGGTCGTTATGTCGTCGAACGAAGACTGGCCGAAGCCCGCCTACGCTTGGTACGTGGTCGTGGTGCTAACACTCGCCTATACCTGCTCGTTCATTGATCGGCAAATTCTCACGCTGCTGATTGAGCCGATTCGCCGCGACCTGCAGGTCACGGACACGCAGGTGAGTCTGTTAGGTGGTCTGGCGTTTTCAATTCTCTACACGACACTAGGCATGCCGCTCGCGCGGCTCGCGGACCAAACCCACCGGCGCAATCTCATGACGATTGGTGTGGCGGTGTGGAGTCTGATGACGGCGGTGTGCGGGGTGGCTCGTGGCTTCTGGGGGTTGTTCGCGGCGCGCGTTGGCGTCGGCGTCGGGGAGGCGGCATTGTCCCCGGCGGCGTTCTCACTGCTGGCGGATTACTTTCCTGCGAATCGTCTGGCGCGGGCGGCCAGCATTTATTCTACTGGCGTCTATTTCGGCGCTGGGCTCGCGCTGATGATCGGTGGCGCGATTATTCAAATGATATCGACCGCGCCGACCCGCGAAGTGCCGTTGTTAGGCCCGGTGTTCCCATGGCAGTTCACGTTTCTGGTGGTGGGGTTGCTCGGGTTGCCAATCGCGCTGTTGATGCTGACAATTCGCGAGCCACGGCGGCGCGGGGCGGTAACGCGTGCTGATGGCAGTGCCGACGGCGCGGCGAGCAGCTGGCCCGCGCTGCGATCCTTCATGCGTGAGAATCGACGCGCGCTGGTTTGCCATATCGGCGCCTTCACCTTGTTTGGCACCGCGATCGGTTGTTATCTTTTCTGGTCGCCGACCCTGATGATGCGTAACCACGGTTGGAGCGCATCGCAGGCCGGCTTCACGGTCGGCGCGATGATGTTCGTGCTGGGCACGGCCGGTGTCTACTGCGGTGGCTGGCTGGCGGATCGCCTGACTGGCGCAGGCCGCCAGGACGGGATCCTGCGTGCCGCGTTCATCGGTATGGCTTGTGGTCTGCCGTTCATGATTGCGACGCCGCTGATCGACGACCCGCAGCTCGCGACTATCAGTCTGGGAGGTGCGATTTTTTTCATGGCCTTCCCGCAGGGTCTGCCGTCTGCGGCACTGCAGATCGTGACACCGAATCCGCTGCGGGCGCAGATGACCGCTGTCTATTTTTTCATCGGCAATCTGATTGCTAACGGCTTCGGGCCCACTATCCCGGCGTTGCTGACAGATTACGTGTTCAAGGATCCGGGCATGATGCGCTATGCGTTGGCGATCGTTATCGCCGTGGTGCTGCCACTGAGCCTGATCGTGCTTTATCTCGGGCTCGGTGCCTACCAAGCCAGCGTCGCTCGTGTCGCCGCTGCCAGGGCCTGACTTTTACTTGCCAGTGCTGATGCTCGTGGCTTTCAACAATTTCGCCATGCGCCGCTCGAGAGCCTTAGGATCGAGCGCAAGAGCCGCGCGGACCTCGGTCGCCATGCGATCAGTATCGAGTTCGTCGATTCCCTGTTTCACGGCCCTGAGGCCAGCCCGGGCAATGTCGTCGGGGCTTTCTTTAGCGCCTTCGACATGTGCTGCCATGCGCGTATCCACAGATCCCACGATCAGCGCAATCACCTGCGTATGTTGGTCTGCGAGCTCGGCGCGCACACCGGCAGATAACGAACGTGCGGCGGCCTTTGACGGACCATAGCCGCCCATGACAGGCAGGTTGACCAGCGCAGCTGCGGACAACACATTGACGATGGCGCCGCCGCCGTTGCGCGCCAGCACTGGTGCGAATGCGCGGCACATGGCCAACGTGCCGAAATAGTTCACATTCATCTCTTCGTGCGCCGCGCTCATGTCGGGCGCGCCGATCAGCAACTTATTGGCAAACACGCCGGCGTTGTTGATCAGGAGATTGACATCCTTACAGTGTTGCGCGGCGCTCAGGACTTCGCGGTCGTCGGTGACGTCGAGCTCAATGGCTGCGCATCGGCCCGGGAATTCTGCGGCCAATGCGGCCGCCGCGTCCAGGTCACGCGCCCCGACATAGACTTTGCTCGCACCCGCGGCTAACAGAGCGCGTACAAAGGCTTCGCCGATGCCGCGGTTGCCGCCGGTGACCAGTGCTCGCGATCCCTTGATGTCCATGGTGGAATAGCCTGTTAGTCGCGGTAGAGAATGTCATGGGGTCGTTTGGCACCACGAACCAGTTTGCTGGCATCGGCCGCAATGAGTCCGCGACCCCAGGTTTCGCACATCGGCATTTCCTGGTTCCACTCCCAGCACAGGCGGCGCGCACTGATCGCCCAGCAGCCGTCGCGTTTTTCGAACCGATCCACGGCACGTGCCAGAGTCAGCGTGTCAAATTTATCGCCGTCTTTTTTCATACGCGCAAACGTGAGTATGTAGGCCTCTACGCGCGCCGTTGACGGACTCTGAAATTCCACCAGCACGTTGGTGACCAGGTGGTTAAGCACGCCCGCGCGCGGCAGCACCGGCGCGATGTGTGCCAGGTAGTCGTTGGCAGAACCTGCGAACACGCCGCCATGATCCTCGGTGGCATCGTCGTGATAGCAACTGCGCAAAAGCTCAAGGTCCGCACGGTCAACTGCGCGGCTGTAACGGCTGAGTACGTCTTCGATCTGTTGGCGATCTAACAGTCTTTGAAGTTCTGCAGGGATCGTGTCGGGTGTCATGTATTTCCTGGCAGCACGACTTGCGCGTCGGGCGTGACGGCGTAGAGAAGGGCAACATCCGCGGCGCGGCGTGCCAGCGCGATGCGCTGGTTAACCGTGCCTTTGTCGGAGACCTCGTGGGCATCGACGCTCGGCGGCTCATCGAGCAGGCGCAGTCTCTCGATGCGTTCGCTGGCGCCGCGGCCGCTGTTGAAAGCGCGGAGTCTTGCCGCCAACTGATGCTGGATAGCAGTACCGGCGTCTCGTCCCGTCACGCTGTGCCAGGCCAGCACGGCGAGGTAGTCACGAGTTTCGCCGCAGATCAACAGGTCCGACAACAAGGGTGCGCATGCTTCAAGCAATTGCCCTCGCAGACGCCCGGCCGACACCCAACTGCCGGTGGCGAGTTTGAAGTCTTCGGCCAGCCGTCCCGCAAATTGCAGGCCTTTGCCGATATCGTTTGGGTCATGAAACTGTGCGGTATCACCGGTCCGATAAAAACCTTCATCATCAAAGATGTCTTTGTTAGCCGCTGGATTGGCGAGATATCCGGGTGTGATCATCGGGCCGCGCATCCGCACTTCATAGCGCACGCCTGTGGGCACCAGCTTCACGGTGAGTCCGGGCATGGGCAGGCCGATGCCGACTTCTTCGGTGGGAAAATAAATCGCCATGCAACCGGAGGCCGTCTCGGTAGCGCCGTAGCCAGTGGTGAAAAAAATCCGTTTACCGACCGTGTCAACGGCCAATTGCTGCAAGCGGTCGTAGAGCACCTGGGGCAGGCCGGCGCCGCCGTAAAGTGCCAGGCGCAGGCCACCGAAGAACCGCTTGCGTAACTCAGAGTCTTTTTCCAACGCATCGGCCAGAATGCTGTAGCCCAGTGGCACATTCACATAGAACGCTGGCGCGATTTCCTTGAGATTCTTGATTGACTCATCGAATAGTCCGGGCATAGGGCGACCGTCGTCGATGTAGAGCGTTCCACCGCTGGTCAGCACACCCATTTTCGTGAAGGCGCCGGACACATGATTCCAGGGTAGCCAGTCCAGCATCACATCCTTCCAGCCCGCAGTTTCTCCCAGGACCTGGCTTGCCTGGGCGATGTTCGAACACAGCATGCGTTGCGTCTGGATCACAGCCTTGGGTAGGCTGGTGGAGCCGGACGTGAGCATATAGGCCGTTGCCGCGTCTGGATCGATCGTTTCAATCGAATGGCTGACAGCAGAGGTGACAGCGGTGGCAAGTAATGCAGCTAACGAAATTGCCGGCCGTTGCAGCAAGCCTGGATCGTCCGTAACCAGAACTGCATCGCCGAAGTCGACGTTCTCCAGCGCGCGTTTGAATTTGGCGGCCTGTTCGGCAAACACGACCGCCGGGCGGACCAGCGCGATGACATGTTTGAGCCTGCCAAAATCGCCGCCCAAGAGCGAGTAGTTGATGCTGACGGGGCAGACCGGAACCTGTGCGCTCATTGCCCCGAACTTGATGGCGGCGTGCGCGATTGAATTACCGGACAGGATCAGCACGCTGCGTCCTGGCGCGATTTTCTGATTCAACAGCCATTGGGCGATCGCGTCGGCGTCGCGTTTCATCGCGCGGTAACTTTGACAAATCCAAGGGCCACTGTTGGAGCTGCGTTGCGCGAGATAGGTCTTGTCGCCGAGTGCGCGAGCCTGACGCGCAAGTTCTGCCGCAATGTTAGGTTTGAATGCCTTCAGCGGGGTGACAGCTGTCACTACAATCGATCCATCGCTACGCCGTTCGACGCGCATCTCGGCGGACGGGAAGAAAGTCTCTTTGAACGGGGCCGAGCTTGCGGTCATACGGCAGCCCCCGTTATCAGGGACGATTGTATGAAGGGTCGGTGGGTCCCTTGACGCCCATCAGCATGCCGGAGGTGCCTGGCTTGAACATGCCGTTCACCCAACCTTGCTTCGATGGCGTGTCGCGGTTCCAGTCAAAGATGGTGCGGCGGTGTGCGATTTTCCACGCGCCGTTGCGGCACTCAAAGCGGTCGAACAACCGACCACCCGTGAAGGTGTCCAGGTCGCCGTTAGGCGTGCTGACGCGCAGCAGGGTCCAAACATAGGTTTCAACGTAGGCCGTGTTGCCATCAATGTCGATGTGGCTGGTGCCCAGCAGATGCTGCATCGGACCCATTTTCAGTATCCGCGGTATAGCGCCGTCGACATAGTCGAAGGCATTGCCGGTGTACGCGCCGCCGTGCTCTTCGATGGCATCCGGGTGGTAGCAGGATTTGAGCAGCGCGCCGTCGCCGCGATCGACGCCGCGCGCATAGTTGGCCAAAACCTCACGAATTTCATCGCGGGCTAGCATTCTCTGAATTTTCTCGTCGTTGGCAGGCTGCATGGTTTTGAATCGACTCCGATGCTATCGTTCTGGCTACTTGCAATACAAGACTGAGAGCAAAGTCCATGCCGGTCAAGCCCGGAATCAAAAGAGTTGTCGTTGTCACGGGGGCAGGCGCGGGTTTGGGCCGGGCCTACGCGCTCGATCTTGCCGCTCGCGGCATGCGCGTGATCGTCAACAATCGACGACGCGAGATAGATTCCGCCGGGCTTGGGAGCGCCGAGCGCGTGGTTCGAGAAATTCTTGCGGCTGGTGGTGACGCCGTTGCTGATGAATCCGATGTCTCCGACCCCGGCTCAGGTCAGACCATGATCGCGCGGGCGCGCGCCACCTGGGGCCGCCTCGATGCGGTAGTTGCCAATGCGGGGGTGGATCAACACAAGGCTTTCCACAAAATCAGCGTCGCTGAATGCCGCGCCATCATCGACATCAATTTTTTTGGCAGCCTGTATCTCGTGCACGCAGCCTATGCGCATATGAGGGCGCAGGGGCACGGACGCATCGTTGTGTCGACGTCCTCGGCAGGTTTGCATGGTCTACATGGATTGAGCGCTTATTCAGCCGCCAAAGCAGCGTTGATTGGCCTGATGCGCAGCGTGGCGGCAGAAGGCCAAGCGCGCGATGTGCTTTGTAACGCAGTCGCGCCCTATGCCGCCACCCGTATGACCGAGGCGCATGGCGATGCTGCATTTGCAACGCGCATGCGGCCGGAACATGTGGCGCCATTGATCGCGTTACTGGTGAGCGAGCAGTGTAAGGTCAACGGCCAGACAATTGTCACGGGCGGCGGCGGGCTGCGCGCCGCCACCGTGGTGGAGGCGCGCGAGATGCATTTTGCTAACACCTCGTCTGAGGTTCTACAAGCAACACTCCTCAAGCCATTCGCGACGGGTGATGCCGCTGCGTTTCCAGATGGGCTGGCTGCCTTTGCGGATTTCATGTCAAGTCTCGAGCAAGCGAATCATGCGAACCGCTAAACCAGAACTGATTGCCGAATACCGCCAACGCGGCTGGTGGTCGGACACGAGGATTACCGACCTGTTCGATGCCGCGGTGCGCTCCGAACCATCGCGCCTGGCGGTGGTCGACGCGCACAATCGGCCGCTGCTGACGGGCACGCCAGCGCTGCGCCTGAGTTTCGTTGAGCTGGATCGGCTGGTAGCGGCCTTCATGTTGCGATTCGTCGCCGCGGGGCTGAAGCGCGACGATATTCTGGTTACGCAACTGCCTAACATTGCCGAATATGTCGCCGTGTACATGGCAGCGCTCAAGCTGGGCATCATCCTGAGTCCGGTGCCGATGCAGTTTCGGCGCGGCGAGTTCGAAAAGATTCTGCCCCTGACCCGGGCACGCGCGATTTTGTCATTGCCGCAATTCAAGAATGCCGATCCGACGCAGGACATTGTGCCCGTGGCGCAAAAGCATGGCGCACAGCTGCTGTTGCTGGACGGGAAACTGCCGGATCCCGACAGTTCGGAGCTGCAGCAATTGCAGCGGCGCGTGCAGGAGGCTAACGTATCCGCGGACGATATCGCGACGATCTGCTGGACCTCTGGGACCGAGGGTATGCCGAAGGGCGTGCCGCGCTCGCACAATCACTGGTTGGCGATCTCGCATGCGCACTTCGAAGGCGCGGGCATCCGCCGCGGCGACATTCTTCTGAATCCGTTTCCGTTGATCAACATGGCGGCGTTAGGTGGCTGCTTCATGAGCTGGCTGCGCGCCGCCGGGACTCTGGTACTGCACCATCCACTCGATTTGCCAGTCTATCTGCAGCAGATTGCGCGCGAACGCCCGAACTACGCCATTGCGCCGCCTGCGGTACTCAACATGCTGCTTAAGGATGAGCGGCTGCTGGCGCAAACCGACCTGAACAGTTTGCGCAGCATCGGTTCGGGCTCAGCGCCACTCGATCCGGTGATGATTCTTGGTTTCCGCGACCGCTTCGGCATCGAAATCGTCAACATGTTTGGCTCCAACGAAGGCATGTCACTCACCAGTGGGCCTGCCCACACGTCTGATCCGGAACAGCGCGCGACCTTTTTCCCACGCTTCGGTCGCAAAGAGGTCGAGTGGCCGCAACGCGCGGCCCAATTTATCGAGACCCGCCTCATGGACCCCGAGCAGGGCACGGAGATCGTTGCCGCGGGGTCTATCGGGGAAATGCAAATTCGCGGCCCGACGGTTTTTGACGGCTACTTCCGGGCCCCGGAGCTAACAGTCGCAGCATTTACTAGCGACGGCTATTTTCGCACCGGCGATCTCTTTGAAATCGCCGCCACGGACGACTCGTTGCGTTTCTACCGTTTCGTCGGGCGACTCAAGCAACTCATTGTTCGTGGCGGCATAAAGATCGCGCCGGAGGAAGTCGAGGCCGTGCTGGCACAGCATCCGGGCATTCTCGAGGCCAGTGCGATCGCGTTCCATGACCCGGTGCTGGGTGAACGAATCTGCGCCGTCGTGGTTCCGAAGTCGCCAGACAAGGTCGTGACGCTTGAATCCGTTCAGGCGGTTTTTCGCCAGGCAGGAGTCGCCATTTTCAAGTGGCCGGAGCGCGTTCGTTGCGTTACTGCGCTGCCGCGGAACGCGGTCGGCAAGGTGCTGCGTGCAGAATTAACCACAGTCGCCACGCAACCGGACTAACAACAAAACCAACTGTTGGAATAAAGCAACAATGGTCAGCGAGTGCAGATCTTTGTTGCCATTGGGCGAGTGACTCGCCTAGTATCCGGCCATCTATTAGTGCAAGTGACCTGATTGCCAGGCCACGTCGAAGAGGTGTCCATGAAAAACAGCGCATTCACGTTTCGGTCGCGGTTCGCCAAGTCGTCGGCATTGATCTGCGGAGTGGCGGTTACCTGCCTGCTTCCAGGTGTCTCTGTTGCACAGGAAGAAGACGCGGGCGGAATTGAAGAAATCGTGGTTACGGCGCAGCGCCGGGAAACGAACCTGCAAACCACGCCGATTGCGATCACTGCGTTTAGCGGTGAGAAACTTGCAGACAACAAGCTTTTTACGGTCAATGATCTTGCGGCAAGCATTCCCGCATTTTCGCTAACTGCGGGCACGCCACTCGACGTCGAACTGAATATGCGCGGCGTCACCAATACTCGACTCGATTCGCCGTCGGCAGACCCGTCGGTCGGAACATTCATTGATGGCGTTTACCAGGGCCGAACCGGGGATCTCAATTACGACTTTTACGACCTTGAGCGCGTCGAAGTGATCCGCGGCCCGCAAGGCGTGCTGCTTGGCAAAAACGTGGTCGGTGGTGCACTTAGCGTGATTACTGCCAAGCCCACGTTTGAACGTTCCGGCGCGCTGCAACTGTCGTATGGCAACTATGCTTCGACGCTCGCCGGAGGTCACATCAATGGCGGCCTGAGCGATTCGGTGGCTGGACGCTTTTCGATGCAGTACCGCAAGCGCGACGGTTACGCCAAGGACATCCTGCACAACCGCGATGTAGAAAACCTTGATTCACTTCAAGCACGTGTCCAGCTGCTGTTCAAGCCTGATGGCTCGGCCTGGTCCGGTCGCTTTGCGCTTGACTACAACAAGGACGATACCAACGGTATCAATGTGGTTGCCATCGATGGCGGCAACGCAAGCTGCGAGACGTCATACCTGCGCGGCAACTGCACTCGTCCTTGGAGCAACCTGCGTCGCTTCTTGGGTATTACGGATCCCCGCCAGAACATCGCGCAGAGCATCGAGTACGCCGGGCAGCCCCGGATCCAGCAGTTCATGAAACGCGATGGGATTGGCGCTGTGTTAGACATCGAGTTCAAAGGCAGCGGCTTTACTTTTAACGCACTCACCGGCTACCGAGACGGTTCCGGTGAGCAAGTCTATGACCAGACTGGAGCCGGCCCAGAAGCCCTCAACTGGGACATCACGCGCTGGCAGACCTACATTGGGTTCATGAATACCTTGTATGGCACTCGCGGCGCGACGGCTAACAGAGGCGAGTTTCTGTTCGCGCAGCCCGTGGGTGAAAAATCTGACACGAAACAGCTCAGCCAGGAATTGCGCTTTACGTCGAACAACGACGCCAGCCGATTCGATTGGATCGCCGGCTTGTACTACAAGAAGGACGATATCCTGAAGATCGACCGATTCATCGGCGAGAACTTCCTGGGTTCCACCGCAATGGGCGCGGCCAATGCGCTTTCGACGCTGAGCGGCGAGAGCCGCTGGGTCAACGATGGCAACAACACCAACTACGCCGCTTTCGGCCAAATCGGCTTCAAATTCACCGATTCGCTCAAGCTCAGCGTTGGTGTGCGTTACACGTCCGACGAGAAGACAGGAAACGTGACCGGCACGGTTGTGTCGACCACCGACCGTTTCGCGCCAACTGATCCACGGGCTAACGTGACCATCGAGTCTCTGTGCCGGGCGCCCAATGGAGCGCTTGTCACCTCGGCGACAGGTGGTGTACCTGCAACCTGCCTCGCACCGAATCGCTGGACGTACCAGGCTGGCGACAGTTTCACGACCCCATATGGCAGGAAGTGGAGCGAGACCACTCCGCAGGCGATCCTTGAGTGGAAGCAAAGCGAAGCGCTTTTCATGTACGCGACGATTTCAAAAGGATTCAAGGGCGGTGGCTTCGACGACACTCCCGCCAACATTGCGCAGTCGACGATTCCGTTCAATCCCGAGACAGTTACTAATTACGAAATCGGATTCAAGACGAATCTGCTCGATCGGCGCATCCGGCTGAACGCTGACGTGTTCTACATGGACTACAAAAACCTGCAGGTCACGCAGACCAACGCCGCCTGTTTGTGCAATCTCACCGACAATTCCGCGAAGTCTGAAATCAAGGGCATTGAAGCGGAGTTCGAGTTCGCGGCGACAGAGAATCTCCGCCTGTCCCTGGCCGGTTCATACGTCGACGCCAAGTACAAGAACTTCCTTGAATCGGCGATCAATCCAACGACGGGTCAGCGCCTCGACAGCTCCGGCAATAGCTTGCAGCGCACCCCGACGACCCAGATCAGCGCTGGCTTTGACTTTACAACCGGGTTTGGTCGGTTTGCAAATGCTCTAACGTTCAGCCTCAACTACAGCTGGCAGGACGAAATGCCCTGGGCAACCGACAACATCGCGAAGGAGGGCGCCTATGGCCTGCTCGACGCGCGCATCGCGCTGACGCCTGAAGATTCCAAGTGGTCGGCGGCGCTGTATGGCAAGAACGTTTCCGACGAGCTGTACAGGGTCAATATCATTCACTTCTTTGGTGAGGAAGTGTCGCAGTTCGGCCCACCACGCACGTTCGGCTTGGATGTCAGGTACAAATTCTGACGCACTCCGTAGCAGCGGTCATCTAACAAAAGCCGTGGTGCCTCCGGGCGCCACGGCTTTTTTTTGGCAGCGCGCGTCTCAGGACGCGCGTGCCGCCCCTGGCCACAATTCGCGTCCCGCGATCCAGGCCGCATGGAACCCAGAGGCAACACGGCCGGGCAGGGCGACCCGCGCAATCGGTCCGTCGGTGACGCGTTTGGCGTTGAAGATCCAGGCCTCGGACCGATAGTCCGCCATGTTAGTCGCCAGTGTCACGGCGTAGCCGCTGTCTTCATCGCCGCCGCGCGTGCTCTTGGCAAACGGTGTTTCACTCGCGTACCAGCCTTGCGGATAGTGATAGACCTCGCGGCTGCCGTTCTCATGGTCGTACTTCACCAGGCCTTCGAATACCAGCGTCTGCACATCTTTCGGAATCAGCTGATGATAGGAATAACGCGTTTTCACACCGTAGAGATTGGTGTCGGGCAGGCAGAATTCGACATTGAGATCGTCGAGTTGCTGCTCGTGTTTCTCGCCGGTCTTGAGGTTCATGCGCCAGCGGCGCAGGTGGCCCGTGTAACGCAGATAGGCCAGCATCGACCCTAACGGGCCTTCCTCCGGGTTGCGACGAATCGTGGGGTCCGGCTGGAAGCAGCCATCCATGGTGATCCAGTCGCCATCCTCCCAGGCATTGACCATGTGCAAAACATAGCCTGGTTCGAACTCGAACCAGCGGACTTGTTCCTGCGTGCCGTAGCGCGGGATCACGCCAAAGCGCGTTGGCAGGTCGCGATGAAATTTCACCACGCGGTGACCTGAGCGCTGGAGCATGTCGGTGTCGTGAAACAGCGGGAAATCGTGCAGGATCGTGAAATTCGGTGTGATGGTCGTGTCATGCGGCAAACGCGGCCCCGGCAGATCGATGCGCGCCTGATGGCGCATCTTGCCATCGGCACCGACCACGTAGTAAGTTAAGTACGACTGGAAGTCGCCGTAGTCGTAGTTGATAAACTCACCCGTGTGCGGATCGGTCTTGCCATGTGCGTTCATCGTCGTGTGCAATGTGCCGCCGAAGTCTTCCTCGCCTTCGGTCTCGAGCGTCAGTGGATCCAGCCGATGCGGTCGCCCGGCGTTGTACCAGGCCGACAGCAGCTTGCCGTGGAACAGGTTCAGCGTCGTGTTAGAGGTGTCCTTGCAATAGTCGGGGTTGATGGCGATGGATTCGCGCCCCTGCATTTTTGAAACATCAAATGGTCCCATGACGCCAGACAATTCCACTTTGCCGCTTGCGATTTCCGCGTGCAGCGTGCGCGTCTGCACCCACTTGCGAATGTAGCTCGCGCGTCCGTCGCGAAAGTACACGCCGTGCACCATGCCGTCACCGTCGAACCAGTGATAGGCGCCGCGCGGTTCGAGGATCGGGTTCGGACCGTTGCGCAGGTAGGCGCCATAGAGATCCGCGGGGATTTCCCCTTCAGACGCTTTCAGATCGACTGCCGTAATTTCCGACACGACCGGCGTATACGGTCCATGCAGATATGGATTGTCGATGCCATCGACCCAGGTCGGGCGATCCACCGGGTCGTTAGGATTCAGGTCAGAGTACTTGCGCATGGGTAACTTCCTTCAAGGAGCAATCGTGCCGCACACTGGCGCGGCCCAGGTGAGTGTGGAATGTCGATCGACGAGTCCAGCCAGCGACTGTGCAACAATCGCCGGCAAGGGGGTGGTGCGCCGCGTGCGCAGATCGGCGCCCGAGGTCACAAATTCCAGTGCGGCGGCCAACGAGCCGCGCGTCTGGTTGACAATGAACATCACGCCATGAAAGCGCTTCTCGCGCAGACTCAGGAAACGAAAATGCGCGGCAACCACGTCGCCGACATGCATTTCCGCCAGGTACCAGAGATGATGCTCGAGATCGAAATAGCCAAATTTGTCGTCGTGGAAATGCCGCTCGTCGATACCGAAGAGCCGCATCAAGGGCTCGCCGGCGAGATCGTAGATTCGCAGGTAGTACTGCACATTGACGTGCCCGTTGATGTCCTGCCAATCGGCGGGAATGCTCAGCGTCAGCAGCTCGGGCAATTCTCGCACCTGATCCAGGGTGGGCATGGCGATGGGCATGATCAACCGGCCTCACAACTTTTCACGATGTAGCTTAATGCCGGCACGCTCGCGATCCCAGGTGTCGGCCGTCACGCCCTGATCGCGAAACACGACTTTGCGCGCTTTGTTGGTTTCTGTTTTTGGAATGTCGCCTACGATGCGGACGAAGCGTGGAATCATGAAATAGGCGAGGCGCGGCACCAGGAATTCGATCAGTTCGCGCAGATCGATGGTACGGCCGGGTTTCGCGGTCACCACCACCAGAACTTCCTGTTCCTCGATGTCGCTGGCGACACCCACCGCCACGACTTCGTCGATGTCCGGGTGGGCGCGCACTGCGGCTTCGACTTCGAATGAGGAAATGTTCTCTCCGCGACGGCGAATCGTGTCCTTGATTCGGTCGAGAAAAAAGTAGTTGCCATCCGCATCGCGCCGGAAGAGATCGCCGGTGTGAAACCAGCCGTTGCGCCAGGCGCTGGCCGTGGCTTCGGGCATGCCGTTGTAGCCCGCGTTCATGGCCCAGGGCAGATCGGTGCGTACGATCAATTCGCCGGGCGTACCGATCGGTACTTCGATGTCGTGTTCATCGACCAGACGGCATTGGACGCCACGGCGTGGGCGTCCGCACGCACCAAACACACGGGTGTTCATTTCCGTGACCAGGGGCGAGGAAACCTCGGTCATGTTGAAGCCGGACATGTAATCAAAGCCGAAGCGCTTGCCAAGCTGCACTGTCTGTTCATTGACCGGCATCAGCGTCACGTAACGCAGCGGATTGTCCAGATCGTCGGACCGCGGTTCTGACTTCGCGAGAAAGGGTCCCATGACGCCGATGAGGCCGGAGGTCGTCGTGCAGTTGCCGGTACGCACCTGGTCCCAGAATTTCGTCGTACTGAAACCGTCGACCAGATAAATCATGCCCGAGCGCACCAGCGCGCAATACGTGGGGCTCGTGCCGCCGACATGAAACATCGGCAGATTGACCAGCATCGACTCGCCGTCGCCCATGTAGCCGTAGTTGACGACCGCCGTGGTGTACAACTGCAGATAAGGCGACAACACGCCCTTCGACGGGCCCGTGGTACCCGAGGTGTAGATGATGCACTGGATGTCCCAGTGATTGATGTCGGCGCTGTCAACGAGCGCCGCGGGATTGCCCTTGAGCGCCGCGGGGCTAACAACGTGTTTCAGCGCAGGCGTTTGCAATGCCGCGAGGCGCTCGGTGAGGTCTGGGTGCGCGACCATGACGGCGCCAGCGGCATTGTTGATCACATGTTCCAGTACGGCGCCGCGGTACGCGGTGTTGAGCGGCGCAAAGACGGCGCCCAGGTAGTTCGCGGCGAACCAGGTCAGCACCATAGGGCTGCCAGTTGGCAACCAGGCCAGCACTCGATCACCCTTGCGAACGCCGAGCTGCTGCAGCGCAGCCGCAGCGCCGCGGACCTGCTGCCGGCATTCGGCGTAGGTCCAGCTGCTGCCATCCTCAAAAAGCGCCAAACGTCGGTCCGGGTGGCGCGCCGCGCGGACATCCAGCATGTACTTCAGAACGCAGTCTTCGCGCGCAGGCACCGCCGTGTCAAACCACGGTGGATTGTGGGTCGTGGCGGTCATGAGCGCCTGGCCTCTCAGGGCTTTGCGCCGTCCAGCGGCAAACCGAGCTGCCGCAGGACCGTCTGCAGATCGAAGTAGTCGCGCCACTCGGCGATCTTGTCGCCGCGGAATCTGAACGACGACAGATAGGGCAGGCTGACCGCCTTGCTGTCCTTGACGTATTGCTCCACGCCTTCGACCGTTGCATAGTCGCCGGACTCGAGAATTCGCTCGATCACGTAGTGTTTCTGCTGCATCCCGCGGCCAAACTTGGTGAGGAACGCGCGCACCGCCTGTTTGCCGCGAATTGGGCCGATCGGCACATTGACCGCCACCAGATCCTCAGTGCAGAGCGCGAGCACCGCTTCCAGGTCATCCTGCAACCAGGCCGCGTAGTACTGACGGATCAGGTCGGTGCGTGTCATGTTGAGAGCCACCTGTCCATTTGGTCGATTCGATCGGCGCCCCAGAACAGCTGACCATCACAAATCAGAGTGGGTGCACCAAAGACGCCTGCGTGGCTGGCCTCGGTGGTGTTCGCCACCAATTTTGCTTTGATAGGTGGCGACTGGATTGCCGTTGCAAACGCCTCGGGATCTGCGCCACAGGTCCGCGCGATGTTGCAGAGTGTCTCGACGTTGCCAACATCACCGCCATTGGCGAAGGCGTGATCGAACACCCGGTGAGCGTAGTCGAGAGCAATATTGCCTGGGAGCGTTTGCAGGTACAAAAAGCCGCGGGCCGCTGGAATGCTGTTGAACGGGAAAACCGCAGGCCAACGCCAAGGCAAGTTTTGTTCTGCGGCGCAGCGTTCAACATCCAGAAACATGTAGCGGCCCTTAGTCGTATCTGTCGTCGGCGGAGCGTGGCCGCGCTCTTTGAAAATGGCCCCCAGAGACACCGGCTTCCAGTTCAGTGCACGGCCGTGCCGCGCTGCCAGCGCTTTGATTCGCGCCAGGCCGATATAGGTATAGCTCGACGAAAAGTCGAAGTAGAAGTCAATCGACGCGTGCGGATTTGCCTTTGACATAGTCGGAAGAGAATAAGAGCGCAAGTCTAATTGTGCAAGTTAATGCCGCGCCAGGCCGGCGTCGCGGTTTATGCGTATGTGGGTGGCGGCCGGTCGGAGTAGGCTGGGCGAGCGCTCCAATGATCGGGCAGCACAAATCGGGAAATCATCCATGTTCAGTATTGTTGTTGTGGCCGACGCAGCCCAGGCGCGATTTCTGCGGGTCAGTGCTCCCCCGCATGCCCGCCATATCGAGGAAATGCCGCCTATTGAGCGCCCCGCAGCGTCGGGTGCGTTGGCCGAGCAGCGCCGTACAGCCCGCAGCTCAGCGGGGCGAGTGCAGCATGTTGACAGCATGCCGCGAGTTACGGCCAGCGATTTCGACCCGTCCGCCAGTGCTGAAGTCCGCTTTGCCAAGTCACTGGCCCACCAGATTGATGTTCTTCAGCAAGCCGGCGGTATCGACGATTTCACGTTGCTGGCGGCACCGCATTTTCTCGGGCTGCTGCGTAAGCATTTGGCTGATGGGACACGAAAAATTGTGCGTCTCGAGATCTCGGGTGACTACGTTCACTCGGACCTCAAAACCATCATGCACGCGGCCTATCCGGTCTAACACCTCGGCTAGCGTACTTCCGGGCAGCCGCCGACCACTCCCGCAGGCGACATGAGCACCTGCCAGAGCTGGTTCTTGCGTGTGCGAAACGAGGCCGCACTGGCAGCCAGGTAATAGCGCCACATACGGCGGATACGATCATTGTAATGCAGAGCGATTTGCGGCCAGTGCGTGTCTAAATTTGTCAGCCAGGCCATCAGGGTTCGATCGTAGTCAGAGCCGAAGCTGTGCCAGTCTTCGATGACCCAGTGGTGCTCGGCAGCCGAGGCTATTTGCGCAGCAGACGGCAGCATAGAGTTAGGAAAAATATATTTTTCGATCCATGGATCTGTTCTCTGCGTGGATTGATTGCCGCCGATGGTGTGTAACAGGAACAGCCCGTCGGGCTTCAGCAACTCGCGTACTTTGCTGAAGTAGGTGCGGTAGTTTCGGGCACCCACGTGTTCGAACATGCCTATCGAGTAGATGCGGTCAAATTGGCCCGCCAGCGCGCGATAGTCGATCAATTGAATATCGACCGGCAGGCCGCGGCAGCGCTGGCGCGCCGCCGGCTCTGGGCATTGCGGATGCGCGCCAGAATATCTGCCAGTTTTTCATGCAACTTGCCGAGCTTGCTGTCCACCTGCGCGCCGAAGATTCGCGCGAACATTTCATCCAGTTGCCCGCAATCCCACCAGCCTTCCATGTAGGACTCGCCGGCACCGAGAGATCCGTGCCGCAGAATGCGCAGGGGCATGCGCGAGTCATGGATGACGATGTCCCAGGGTCGTTTGCCATCCATGTGCACATCGGCATCGGCCAGCATGTATTCCAGGGCGGTTCTTGAACCCTGCAGCAATGGCTGGGGCGGGGCCGGCTGCTGCAGTGTACTTATCGAGTTCATGCGGATTCCTCAGCTTGCGAGCATCTGGCGACTATGTGGTCAGGTAATTGCAGCGCAATTAGGGACATTCCGTCGTAGGTGTTAGCCCCGATGTCTTGTAGGCGGCGACGCGGCATCCTTTTGTCGGAGGTGTGGCATGAACGATTCGACCAAGGAACGGTTGCTCGACGATCTGGTAGCTCTCATCGAGGAAGCCGAAGATCTGTTGGACCATGGTGCGGATGCAACAGGGGATGCACTGCAACAGGCGCAAAGCTCGGCGCGTGAGAAACTGCGCAGCGCCAGGGACAGGCTCATGAAGTTTGAAAAGGGCGTGGTCAAGGATACTGACCGCTATGTTCGCGGTCATCGCCTTGCTGTTGATACGCCGCAACATAAGCCGCGCACGCGCGCCCGGCGGCGTTAGTCGCGGAGCCTAGACATCCAGCGAGTTGCCGCGACTGATGGCCGCATCGACGGCCGCTTCAGCTTCCAGCCAGTCAAAGACCTCATGGCCCGGATCAAAACCGCGTCTCTCGGCACGGTAGTAGGCGGCCTGCGCAATCATCGCGAGGCGGTTTTCTGGTTCGATATAGGCGCCGTCGCGAGTGACAAATGAATTGGGCTCCAACTCCGGGTCCACGCTGGAGTGCTTCGGACGCGTTGCATCAAGGCGCTTTAGCTTGCGGCTGTGGGCAAGTATGTTCATGGTCAAGTTCTCCTGGCAAAAGAATGGGACCGTCACCGTCCCATCTTTGGGCTGCAACATCGCAATCGCAATAGGGACTTGTTGCAATGCTGTACCTTTGGCAGCAAGACATCCTGGAGAGTTCCCGTTATGCCCAAGCATTCCAACACTTGGTACTCGCGCTTTGCCAAATCCGCGTCGCGGTTCTGCGGCCGGCCGCGGACCTTTGTTCTGGCGTTACTGGTGATCGCGATTTGGATTGTTACCGGTCCGATCTTTGACTTCAGTGACACCTGGCAGCTGGTGATCAACACCGGCACGACCATCATCACGTTTCTCATGGTGTTCCTGATTCAGAATACGCAGAACCGCGACACAGAAGCCATTCAGATCAAGCTGGATGAGTTGATTCGCGCAACGCAGGGTGCGCACAACGCGCTATTGGATCTGGAGGAGCTCGAAGAGACCACGCTCGACGAATTCCGACGCAAATATCAGGCGATGGCAGCGGCAGCCCGCGCGGAAATCGGCCAGGGCTTGCCGGACACCGGGACCCCGGAGCCCTGAGCTCACATGACCGAGCAGTCTTCGACCGACGAATACGCGGTCCTTGCGGCGGGGACGCTCGAGTACTACCAACAGCGCGCGGAAACATTCCGGGCAGGCACGATGGACCACGATGTCAGCCAGAACATCGCAACGCTGCTGCGGCATGTGCGCGGCAGTCCGCCGTTTGCCATTCTCGATGTCGGCTGCGGTCCGGGCCGCGATCTGAAGATGTTAGCTTCGATGGGGCATCGTGCGATTGGTCTGGATGGCACTGCTGCATTTGTCATGATGGCGCGGGCTCATAGTGGCTGCGAGGTGTGGCAGCAGGATTTCCTGAGGCTCGACCTGCCGCCCGAGTACTTCGATGGCATTTTCGCGAACGCCAGCCTGTTTCACATACCGTCGGTGCATCTGCCGCGGGTGTTGCGGCAGCTGCGTTCGACTTTGAAGCCCAACGGCGTGCTGTTCTCCTCGAATCCGCATGGCAGCAATCAGGAAGGTTTGAACGGCGATCGTTTTGGCGCGTATCACGATCATGAAACCTGGCGGAAATATTTGTCCGATGCGGGCTTTGATGAACTTGAACACTACTATCGACCTGCGGGACTGCCCCGCGAGCAGCAGCCCTGGCTCGCGACAGTTTCACGAAAACGCAAAACTTAAGTGAGTTCTCTTGTATTGCCGACTTCGCTGGCTGAGGTCCGAGTCGATGGGGTTGACGGTCAGCGAGCGGGTCGGATGTCGTTGATACCCCAAAACTCCAGCTCGCGTTCGAACGACCACACGGGGTGAACGCGCTCCAGATCGGCCAGGTCTTCTTTTGATGCGAAATCGTAGCCGTTAGCCTCATCGTTGTACCACTCGGCATAACGAAGTGGGTACACCACTTCCTCCGAAAACACGCTCAGCACTTTCATTAGCCATCGAGGGAACTGTCGGTACTTGAAGCGGGTGCGGTGTCGGTTCTGTCGTTCGGCAATGTCGACGAGCTGGTGGCCGGTGAGGGCGCTCGAGGCAATGGAGAGATTCTCATTGGCGAACACCTCCGGGTACTCAAAGCAGGTTCCGACCCATTTGCCGATATCCCGCACGTCCACCCAGTTGACAAGGAACGCGGGATCGGTGATTCCCGGGATGCTGTTCTCGCGAATCATCGTGCGGGACAAACTCGAACCACCGCGAAAATGTTCTTTCGCGGTGTAGTCAACGCGGTGCATCGCGTAGTAATACGCAGGCCTGTGAATGCAGGTGACATTCACGCCCTGACCCCGCAGAAAATCCGAGAGCCGCAGCTTCTGATCGATCCACCAGGGGATGGCAGGCGCACGGTCGGCAATCCCTGTGACCTTATCCGTCGGAAAGATCAGCGTGATCACGTGCCGCACGCAAGGATTGGCCTTGAGCGCGCCCAGCGCCGCGGTGACCTGGCGCATCACAACCGCCCGGCCGTTAGCCGCATCTTTGCCATGGTTGGTGATTTTGCCAGCCTTGCTGGTGTTAGCAGTAGTGTAGAGCACCACGCCCGCGCAATCCGCGAATACCTTGGTCAGGATGGCCTCGGAATTCATGTCGATGCCCGAATGCAGCGTCAGCAGTCCCGGCGCCTCTTCGTTAGTTTTCGTCAACAGCGCTTCGAGTCGCGCCGCGGCTTGTGTTCCAGGCGTGCGGTACAGCGCTCGCACGCGGAATTTGCGTGTCTGGACCAATTCCTCGACGATGGCGTAACACTCCCACCCGGTGGCACAGGTTACCGCGATCAATGGCAAGTCGTCGGAATTGCGATTTGTCGCTGCCTGTGGTTCACGGGCTTTTTGCGCCAGCAATAGCGCATCGACCAGGCGTTTATTGTTAGCTTTGATGCCCTGCTGAGCGAGGCGTACAGCGCTGTCACGATTCATAAGTGCCATGTCGAGGTATGGCGAACAACTATGCAATCAAACGTCTGCAGCCCGACCGCTGGGTAGTCAAGATGGCTCAACGAAACTTTGGTGCGCGCTTTTCGAGGAATGCGGCGACAAGGCCGTGCTGCTCAACCCGGAGCGTTTGGTATTCGTTAGCCATTGAAGGACTTCCAGGATGGCAATGCCTCCGGCCAGTCCGCCGGCCGCTGATCGCCATACGCGCGTTGCCGCAGGGCACTTCTCATCGTATCCACGTACTGTGCGATCGGCGTGTAGTAGAGAAATGCGAGCACCCGTTCCGAGACGCGCCAGCGCCCAGATTCAAAGGCGTACTGGTCCTGATAGCGAATGGCAGCCAACAGAGATTCATTGTTTCGCATGACTTCCGCGTGTGCGGACACCAGGCCAGTCGCGGCCAATGAATTCTGAGCGTCGAATTCGACGATCCGATCATGTGTAAAGTGAAAGCTGGGGCCCAGAACGACGAAGCGGCTGTGATACATGTTCATGATGTTGTCCCGACCCGTGGCGTTCATCATGCCGTCGAGTGATCGCACCATGGCATCCGGAGTGAAACACTCGGTCAGGGCTGCGATGTCCCGATTGTCGACAGCGAAACCGTAGCTCGCGATCAGCTGATCGATCGCCACGCGGCTCTCGAGCTGCCAAAGGCGTTGTTCCGTGGATTGCGTCATGACTGGAGCCCGGCCTGAACCACGCTATTTCTCGCGTTTGACGTAGCGGTCCAGTTCGCGGTGGAAATGTCGCACGCGCTGTTCCTGCTCGCTCCACAGCGGGCCCTTGAAGCCGCGCGAACGAATTCCCTTCTGCTGGATCGGCAGCAATACGGAGTCTTGATCGAGTACATCGCCCAGATTGGGTTTCTCGCCCACGGGCACATGAATGACTGCCGGTCGCACCTTGCCGGAACAATCCGCGTCAGGCGGCAATCCCATCCAGGCTGGCACTTTGACCGTGGGGTCGTCGATGGGCCGGTAGAGCACCATGGTTTCGTAAAAGAACTTTTCCGGATCGTCGGCATCCGGAATGAATCGCATGATGAAAACGCCTTCCGGGTGCATACCCATCTGCACGTTTGGAAAAAGACCCGTGGCCCAGCTGTCAGTGAGCTGGCCGTCGGTGAAGTTCTCGTAGTGTTTGAGACCCTGGCGCTTGGCCCGCGCGCGTTTGCTCTGTTGAATGGCGTAGCGCACATCCCGAGCGTTGCCCTTGAAGGTCGCAGGGTCGATACCGCCTTCCGTCAACATGAACTGCAGATAGGGATCCAGTGTTTCCTGGTCGCCGACGCGGTGTGACTTGACGCAGATCGGCACGATCATGCGACTCGCGCCGTTAGGATAAAGATCGTACTGCGAGAAATCTTCCATCACCGTCTGCGTCTGCGGGTGCACGTGGGGCAGGTGATAGGTTTCATAGAACGCA
>JAYVJR010000126.1:0-9622 GCA_043769085.1 Gammaproteobacteria bacterium | reverse complement strand
GCGTTTGTGGGTAGGCATGGGCGATGTCCTTGAGATACAAAAGATACCTCTTGGACATCATCCATGTGTATTAGTTTCTTATGGGACAGCACACTAGGTGTTGCCTTGCGCCTTCAACAAATCAGTGTCGATCTGCGCGACTTTCTTCACGGACGGCCGCGCGTTCCAGCGATCGATGTAGGTCTTGATGGGCATGGTCGCTTCGATTATGCCAAAGCCTGTCATCCAGGTGAGCGCTGTGCCCCACAGCACATCTACGGACGTAAACCGTTCGCCTAACAACCACGGCCCCTGGCTAATCTGTGCAGTCAGCGTTTTGAGCGTCGTGTCGAAATCCCCATAGGGCACCATGCCGACAGGCCCAGGTTCGCGTTTCATCGCCTTGTCGACCAGCGCTGGCTCAAAACAGGCCGCGTAGAAAACATACCAGCGCAGATACGGTCCGCGCAACGCGTCGCCAATCGCCGGCGTGATGCCCGCTTCGGGAAAAAGATCGGCAAGGAAGATGCCTATGGCCACCTGCTCGGTCACGAGCGTGTCGCCGTGCAGGATCGCTGGAACTTTGCCCATCGGGTTGACCGCAAGATACGCATTTTGGCGTTGCTCGCCCGCTTTCATGTTCAGCACATGTAGTTTGTAGGGCGCATTGAGTTCCTCCAGCAGCGCCATCGCGCCGGAGGAGCGCGTTTGCGGCGAATGGAAGAGCGTGATCGGCAGTGATGTGGGCACGTTAGCCTCCTTAGTTTTCATCATCGTGCCAAATTGCATGCAGCGCGTCCATCCAGTAGGAATGAATAGCCAGCACTGTATGGAGAGCCTAGTTCAGGCCGCGAGTATTTCGCGGAGCAACCTCGGACCCCGATACACCAGACCCGTATACAACTGAATGACATTGGCACCAGCACGCAGTGTGGCCAACGCCGCTTCTGCAGTTGTAATGCCACCGACACCCAGGATCGGAAAATCAGCGCCTAGGTCTTTGCGCAATTGCGAGATCACCTCGACGGATTTCAAGTGTAACGGCGCGCCGCTCAGACCCGCTCCCTGATAGACCCCAGGGATCGCGCCCACGCCCTGTAGATCAATGGTGGTATTCGTCGCAATCACACCATCCACTCCAAGTCGTCGAATTTCAGAGGCCAAAGTTGCCAACTGATCGCGCGTGAGATCTGGCGCAAGTTTGACAAAAATAGGCTTGTGCTTTCCGTGCTCAGACGCAAGACGGGCACGCTCTGCCTGGAGTGGGACAATTACCTGCGCCAAACCCTCGACAGATTGGAGTTCTCGCAACTGCGCTGTGTTAGGTGACGAGATATTGATGGCGATATAATCCGCTAGAGGATACAGCCGGCGAAAACACAGGAGATAGTCGTCGACAGCCTTTTCGATGGGAGTAGCTGCGTTTTTACCGATACTGACACCGCGAATTCCGCGATAGCGGCTGTGCTGCAACCGACGCGCCACGTGATCAACGCCTTTGCTGTTGAACCCCAGCCGATTGATGAGCGCTGACGCCGCGGGAATTCTCAGCAGGCGTGGCTTTGGGTTTCCGGACTGCGGCAGCGGGGTCACGGTGCCAACCTCGATATGACTGAAGCCGATCGCGCCCAACGCATCGAGATAATCGCCGTCCTTATCCAACCCCGCAGCCACCCCAACGGGATGCGCAAAGTGAAGCCCGGCACAATCGACAGTCAGGTTCGCTGGCGTCTCCAGCCGGGGCCAAAATGGAGCTGCCAGTTTCAGACCGGCTAACGCGACCCGATGCGCCAGCTCGGGCTCCATATTTCGCAAAGCCGACAACAGCGGCGAAACCGTTCTCGTTTTCGATAGCCGCCGCAGTTTCAGGTCACTTCAGGGCATTGATGCAGAGACTTTGCGGCGTCTATGGGCATACATTGTTTGCATGTCGTACGGTCAGGCGCCACTTGCCATCACGCTTCATCCAAAAATTGGTGTAGCGACGTTTCAGCGTCTTGCCCTCATTGGGCGCTCCTTTTGCCGGAACGACGGTTTCACCGCCCATCACCACAACCATGTCTTTAAAGAACAAAAAAGTTTCGGGAACCCGCTCGAACGATTGGTAGCGAATAACGCCTTGTTGAATGAGGTCAAGCAGCTCTGCTTTTTCTTTAACAATCCTGTTGGTTGGATGATTTACTGTAACGTCGTCATCCATGAGGATGCCTAACGCAGTTGCGTCTCCCTTGAGAATCGCGTCAGCATGCGCGAGATCCAGAATTCTGATCTCCTCTCGTAGTGCGGGGTTTTCCTCGGCGCTGTGCGCAACGGCACTTTGCAAAACAAGCACTACAAGCGTAACCAACACGGTCTTAATCATGTGCTAGCTAACAGCTTGATCACCTGCGCATCCCGCTCGCCATGACGCGTTTCTTCACGTCCGTTTTGGCGCAGTGCTTTCGCAACATCTTCGTTAGGTGCCGCATCTGCCCAGGCTTGATAGATCCGGTCGCCATCCTTCTCGCCCTTTTCGAGCGAGCCGATGAACTCCGGCGTCGCAGGAAACTCCGCAGGCAATCCGGCAATGAAGGGATTTTCGTTAGCTGCTGGCAGTTCGAATGGCTCGCCGCCCGCAGCTACGATAGCCTTCAGCAGTCGATGCGCATGACCGCGCTCCTCGCGCCCATTTTGCACCAGCAAGGCTGCCGCCTCTGGGTTACGCACACCTTTGGCGATGCGCAGATAGAACTCCTCGCCTGCAGCTTCGATGACTGCGAGCACGCGCATGTCGTCCAGCGACAAGCTCTTGCGTGTTTTCAACACGCCAAAGGCGCCGGATATGTCGGACGGATAACCTGGGGGTAGCGTGAACATGTGCGCAGTTTAGCGCACGCAAGTTGCCACGATATGATGGCGTACGATCGCAGGGCTTTCTTTCGGTACAAAGGGCTCGATGGTGACGCTGGCGAATCCCGCCGCGCGCACCGTACTCCCCGTGTCGCGGCACAGATCGCACCCCTCCAGCAGCCATTTCCAGGGCCGGTGCAACAGACGTTGTGCCGTGCCGATACCGGACCCAACTGGGGCCGCGACATGCTCGATGCAGATAAATCGACCCTGGGGGCGCAACACGCGCTTCACTTCCTTCAGCACCAGTGCCGGGTTAGCCACGGTACAAAGTACCAGTGAACTAAAAACGAAATCTGCCGAGGCATCCGGTAGATCGAGCGCCTCCCCCGCCAGGCCCCGCAAATCCAGCTCGATGCCGTGCTCAGTTGCGCGCCGGCGCAGCACAGCGTGCATGTAGGGATTCGGCTCAATGGCAATCAGGCGCGTGCCGCGCGGCAAATAGCGCAGATTGGCGCCCGCGCCGGGCCCCAGTTCCACAACCGTGGCTGGCACACTTGCTAACAAACGTGACTTCACCCTGCCGTACTGCTTGTGCATCAGGCGTTCGGCTTTGCTGAGCAGCCAGGCGATGAGCCGACCGCGGATTGGATGGGTCTTTGGCATGCCTAGGAACCGAGTGGCTCTACGGTTTTGATCGCCGCGCCAGCATCCAGCGAACTGCAAACACAACGATAATAATCAGTACAACAATGGCGATGCGACGAATCATGGCTCACAACATCGCACAAGTCAGCCGCGACGGGAAGCCCGGGGCACTCCGCTACGGTATGGCGATCTTGCTCGGGCGGCCTTTTGTTGCGGGTGGTCGCCAGGCGAATATCAAGCGCCGTTCAAGGACGGATCAGCGCGTGGCGACTGCCATCATCATGCTCTTGGGAAAAGGGTCTCGGCGCCGCGCGCCCGACCATGAACGGGAACCCGCTCCCTGGCGGGCGCTCGATTCTGAGCCCGGCGACCACCCGCAACAAAAGGCCGCCCCACTGCAAATCCCTTACCGATACCGCGCCTGCAGCTTCTCCAGCGCCTTGGACCCCGGTGAGAGTTTCGCGAACGGCAGCTGATTCAGCGGCGTATCCGGTGTCTTGTTAGCGTCATGGAACTCGCTCTGGGTCTCGCGCAGATGCAACAAGCCGGTCAGGTACTCATTCTTCGCCAAATGATCCTGCACAAACTTGTACGACGCCACCGCATCGGCGGGGTCAAAATCCTTGGCAACTTTGCTGAGCACGATGCGACTGCCGTCATGCAGCACCACGGGTAGTTTTTCGCCTGCACCGTACTGCGTCCTGATCTCGCGCTGGAACGGAATGAAATCGGCATGTACAGCTGGCTCGTAATGTTCGCGCGTGAACTGATAACTCTTGGTCGACCCCTCGTGATCGTTGAATGTGACGCAGGGCGAGAGCACATCGATAAGCGCGAAGCCACGGTATTTCATGCCGGCCTGGATCAGAGGTACGAGCTGCTCCTTGTCGCCCGAAAAACTGCGCGCGATAAATCCCGCGCCCAGCGTCATCGCCAGCAACACAGGATCGATGGGTGTTTGACTGTTGACTTCGCCTTTCTTGGCTTTGGTGCCGATGTCGGCGGATGCCGAGAACTGGCCCTTCGTCAGACCATACACGCCATTGTTCTCGATCAGGTACAGCATGTTGACGTTGCGGCGGATCGCATGGCACATCTGGCCCAAACCAATGGACAGCGAATCACCGTCGCCCGACACGCCCAGGTAGTAAAGATCCCTGTTAGCCGCGTTAGCACCCATCGCGATGGATGGCATGCGGCCATGTACCGAATTGAATCCGTGGCCGCCGTTGACAAAATACGCGGTGGTCTTGGATGAGCACCCGATGCCGGAGAGCTTGACGACATTCTCGGGCCGCACGCTGATGCCCCAACAGGCCTCGACAATGGCGGCTGTTATCGAGTCGTGACCGCAACCGGCGCAGAGCGTGGACAGCGCGCCTTCGTAATCGCGCCGCGTCAGGCCAAGGTCGTTCTTCGGCAGACTCGGGTGGGCAACTTTGGGTTTCGGCAGAAAAGTCATGGGCTACTCCAACAAACTCGGTGGTCGCTCAGGCCACGCCAGCGGCGCGGGCCGGCCGCAGCTCAGCGAGCACGCCATCAACAATGAACTTCGACGAGACCGGCAAGCCGCTGTAGTGCAGCAGCGATTTCAGTTTCGATTTTTCGACTGCAGTTTCGAGGGTCAAAAGTGAACGCAGTTGCGCGTCGCGATTCTGTTCGACTACAAAAACGGTCTTGTGTTCGGCGAGAAATTTTTCGACTTCGACGCCAAAGGGAAATGCCCGGATGCGCAAATAATCGAGCGTGACGCCCTGCGCTTTCAGAAGGTCCAGGGCTTCGTTGACAGCGCCGTCGCTGCTGCCGATGGCGATCAGGCCAATGTCAGTCTTCCCCGGCGAGCGCAGCACTGGCTTGGTCACCAGCGTCTTCGCATGCTCGAATTTCTTGGTTAGTCGATCGAGCACGATCTGGTATTCAACCGAATCTTCGGTGTAGGTACCGAATTGTGTGTGCCCAGATCCGCGTGTGAAGTAAGCCCCTTTCGGATGAACTCCCGGAAAGGTGCGGTATGGAATGCCATCGCCATCCTTGTCGAGATAGCGATAAAACTTTTCCATCTTGTCGAGATCTTCCTTGCCGTACACCTTGCCGCGATCAGGTTGGTAGTTGTCGTCCCATTTGAGATCGCGACACATCCAGTCGTTCATGCCGATGTCGAGATCAGAGAGCACCATTACCGGTGTTTGCAGGCGCTCGGCCAGATCAAAGGCCTGCACCGCCATATAGAAGCACTCTTCCGGATTCGCGGGGTACAAACACACATGCTTGGTGTCGCCATGCGAGGCGTAGGCACAGGACATGATGTCGCACTGCTGGGTGCGCGTCGGCATGCCCGTGGAAGGACCGACACGTTGCACGTCGAACACCACCGCCGGGACTTCTGCGTAATAGGCCAGCCCCAGGAATTCATTCATTAGCGAGATGCCGGGACCCGACGTTGCGGTGAAGGAGCGCGCGCCATTCCAACTGGCACCCAAAGTCATACCAATTGCCGCGAGTTCATCTTCGGCCTGGATAAAGGCGAAATTGGCACGACCAGTCTCGGGATCGATGCGCATTTTGTCTGCGAAAGACTTGAAAGCATCCATCAGCGACGTGGATGGTGTGATCGGATACCAGGCCGCGACCGTCGCACCTGCATACACCGCGCCGAGACCAGCGGCCGTATTGCCATCGATCAGAATGTGGCCCGCGGTCTTATCCATCTTTTCGATGCGTAGCGGCAACGGGCAGTTGCTGTTAGCTTTCGCATAGTCATAACCAAGGGCGATGGCCTTCATGTTGGAATCGACGAGTTGCGGCTTGTTGGCATAGGTCTCGGCCAGCAGCTCGCGGATCTTCGCAAGATCGAGATCCATCAGCGCCGCGAGCACACCGGCATAACAAATGTTTTTCATCAGGATGCGGGTACGCACACCGTTGAAGTTTTCGTTGCACATGCGCGCCAGCGGCACGCCGATGACTGTGATGTCGTCGCGCGCGAGCAGCGCCGGCCGCGGCCAGGTGCTGTCGTAAATGAGATAGCCGCCGCTCGCGACTTCCTTGATGTCCTTGGCGTAGGTCTCGGCATTCATCGCAACCATGATGTCGACCTTGCCGGAGCGTGCGACATAGCCGTCTTTGGACAAACGGATTTCGTACCAGGTGGGCAGACCCTGGATGTTCGACGGGAAGTAGTTCTTCCCCATGACAGGAATACCCGATCGGAATATCGATTTCATCAGCAGCGTGTTAGCACTGGCAGAACCCGTGCCATTCACGGTGCCGATCTTGATAGCGAAGTCGTTGATGCGCGAGGGTGCGGCGGACATGATCTTGATTCCGGCTTTGAGTTAGGGTTTAGCGGCCATCTGATCGGCTGCCAGCGGCCACTGGACCGTGCCCTTCTGCATGTCCCAGGCATAGGTCGGGCAGCGCTCAGCGCACAGTCCACAGTGCACGCACAAATCCTCATCTTTCACCATGACGCGACCCGTATGTTTCAAAGGGTCTGACACATAGAGCGCCTGCGTAACATTTTTCGCGGGTGCCTTGAGGCGTTTGCGCAGCTCGTCTTCTGGCCCGGCCGCCGCAATGGTCAGGCAGTCGACGGGACAAATATCGATGCAAGCGTCGCACTCAATACAAAGTTTTGTTTCGAAAACCGTTTGCACGTCGCAGTTGAGGCAGCGCTGCACTTCTTCGACGAATTCTTTTTCGGTGAACCCGAGTTCGACTTCGATATTGATTTTCTTGAAGCGTTCTTTGAGCGACACATGCGGCATCAGCCGGCGTTCCTTGGGATTGTAGTCGTTGGCATATGACCACTCGTGCATGCCCATTTTCTGCGAGACGAGATTCATGCCAGGTGCCATGCGTTCGGTCACTGGCTTGCCGTGGCAGTAAAGATGCATCGAAATTGCAGCCTGATGCGCGTGTTCGACCGCCCAGATGATGTTCTTCGGGCCGAAAGCCGCGTCGCCGCCAAAGAACACGCCTTTGCGCGTCGACTCGTGCGTGACGGCATCGACCTTGGGCACGTCCCACTTGTCGAACTCGATGCCGATATCGCGCTCAACCCAAGGAAAGGAATTTTCCTGACCGATGGCGAGAATGACGTCATCCGCCGGATAGAACTGCTCGCCCGTCAAGCGCTCGGCCGTGATGCGGCCCTTGGCGTCGACGTCGTATTCCATGACGTCGAACAGCATGCCTGTTAGCTTGCCATTCTCCAGCACGAAGGATTTCGGCGAACGATTGATGACGATCTCAACGTGCTCTTCTTCGGCGTCTTCGAGCTCCCATTCGGAAGCCTTGAAGAACTGGCGTGGCTTGCGCGCCATTACCTTGACGTTGTCAGCGCCGAGCCGCAGCGAGCTTCGGCAGCAGTCCATCGCGGTGTTGCCAACGCCGATGATCAGCACATTCTTGCCGACCTTGTCGACATGACCGAACGCGATGGATTCCAGCCAGGCGATGCCGATGTGGATGTTAGCGTCGGCTTCTTGGCGACCTGGCAGCGAGAGTTCTTTGCCCTTGGGCGCGCCGGTACCGACGAACACCGCATCATAACCGCCCTTGTCCAGCAACTCGCGCATGCTCTTGATCGGGTGATTGAGCTTCAGATCCGCGCCCATATTGACGATGTCGTAGATCTCCTCGTTTAGCACTTCGTGCGGCAGGCGGAAGGCTGGGATGTTAGTGCGCATCAGGCCGCCGGGTTCACCATACTGCTCAAAAATCGTCACCTCGTAACCCAATGGCAGCAAGTCGTTAGCCACGCCGAGCGAAGCGCAGCCGGCGCCAACCAGAGCAATTTTTTTGCCGTTCTTCTGTGCCGGAGCCTTGGGCAGCAGGTCTTTGTAGTCGTCGTCCTTGTGATCCGCGGCGACGCGTTTCAGGCGACAGATCGCCACCGGTTTTTTCTCGACGCGGCCGCGGCGACAAGCTGGCTCACAGGGTCGGTCGCAGACGCGCCCGAGGATGCCCGGGAACACGTTGGATTTGCGGTTGACCATATAGGCGTCGGTGAAACGCCCCTGGGCGATAAGCCGGATGTACTCCGGGACATCGGTATGGGCCGGACAAGCCCATTGGCAATCAACGACTTTGTGGAAATAATTCGGGTCGGCGGTGTTGGTGGCAGTCATCGGTATGGTCAGTGGCCTAAACCTAGAAGTGTAACGGGGTCGGGCAAAAAGTCACGATACGAACCAACCTGCTAGCGGGCAGAATCAACGAATGCAGACCAGCAACCAAAACACCGCGCCGACTGAGATTCGGGCACGTTCCAACAGCCGTTTGTTGGTCGTCAGTTTCGCCGACGGGCAGTCATTCGAGCTGCCGTATGAGTATCTACGAACGCATTCGCCCTCGGCCGAGGTCAAAGGACACGGCCCTGGCCAGGAAACTCTGGTGCTGGGCAAAAGCAACGTCGGCGTGAAGGCCGTCGAACAAGTTGGTCAGTACGCGGTACGGATTGTGTTCGACGACGGACATGACAGTGGGCTCTTCTCCTGGCGATATTTGCGCGAACTGGGCGAACAGCAGACGTCGAACTGGAACAAGTACCTGGCAAGAGTTGCGACGGCGGGAGGTGACAATGGCTGAGCCGAAGACCCGACCTAACAAAGAAAGCGTTGCAAAATTTATTGTTGCATTGGCGGATGAGGTCAAACGGGAAGACTGCAAAATGCTAGTCAAACTGATGCAAGCAGCGACCGGCTGCAAGCCGGTCATGTGGGGCACCAGCATCGTTGGTTTTGGCTCGAAACCGATTAAATATGCCAACGGCACCGAACTCGACTGGCCGGTGATCGGATTCTCGCCCCGCAAGAACAACCTGACGGTCTACATCATGCCGGGGTTCGACAAGCTCAGTCCGCTGCTGAAAAAACTCGGCAAGCACAAGACCGCCAAAGCCTGCCTCTATCTCAATCGCCTCGCCGACGTTGATCTGGCGGTGCTGAAGAAAATCATCGACAGCAGCTGTTAGGCGACACGTCAGTCAAACCGCAAGGTCCATAAAAAAGGCCCGACGCGCTCAGTGCGCACCGGGCCTTGGTTGTTAGCTCAACCGCGCGCTGCCTAACGCAACGCGCTGCAGGCTACTTGTTCAGAATACGCAGCACCACGCGGCGGTTCTGCGCCTTGCCCTCATCGGTCTTGTTGCTCGCCACCGGCT
>JAYVJR010000125.1:0-33294 GCA_043769085.1 Gammaproteobacteria bacterium | reverse complement strand
ATTGCCGTGTGCCGCCAAGATTCAAGCGCAGGCTCCGCGTGGCCGATAACCGGCATCATGGCGGATACCCGCAATAGTCCCGTGTCCGCGTCGCTGGCGACGGCACAGCATCTTCTGCGCAGTGCATTGCTGCAGCCGAAGCTGTCGCTGCCGCCCTTGCCGCTGCCCGCGATCGCGCTACGGGTGACTAACATGTCCGAAGACGAGTCGGATGCCGCCACACTGGCTGGGCTGATCCAAAAGGACGCGGGACTTGCCGCGGAAATCGTCAGGGTCGCCAACTCAGCACTTTACGCGCGCCGCAGTCCGGTCACCTCACTGCAGCAGGCGATCTCCTGGCTAGGCATCGCGGAAGTACGCAAAATAGCCGTGAGCTGCGCATTGCGTGCCCAGGTTTTTGCCGGCGCAGGCACACAGCGTGTGTTAGCGCCCATATGGAACGAGTCACTCGCGACGGCCTGTTTTTGCCAGGAAATCGCGCGCCTGCAACGCCGCGGCGTTGAACCTGCCTATCTCGGCGGACTGTTACATCGCGCGGGTTTTGCGGCGCTGGTGCAATTGTTGTCAAAAAATAACGTGCCAGCCGATTTGTTAGGCGACCGTGCTGGTCTTGCCGCACTGGCCGCAGAGCATGAAACGGCGCTTGGCCAGTTCCTGGCCAAGGACTGGGCACTTCCGGAGCTGGTCGCCGCGGGTTTGCAGCATTGGCGCAGCCCCGACGCTACCACCGCCAAAGAGCTACCCAAACCGCAACGGTTGGCGTTGCTCGAAGTCATTCTGGCGCGAACCATGGCAGCGCAGCTGGGGCAACCTGACGTGGTCTCTGACGACAGCACGCCGCCGGAAGTTATCAGCGCTGCCACCGGCACCGCCGAGGAACTCGGCATATACCTCGATGACTTGCAACTGCTCTGGGGCAAACGCTCGCAGGCCATCAAACTGGTGGAGAGTCTGCAGTGACAACCAAAACGCAAAAGTTCGATTTCGTGGTCATTGGCTCCGGACCGGCCGGTCAAAAAGCCGCAGTGCAGGCAGCCAAGTGCGGCCAGCGCGTCGCGGTGATCGAGCGCGAGATGACGGTGGGCGGGGCTTGTGTGCATACCGGAACGATTCCCAGCAAGTCGCTGCGCGAACAGGCGCTGCGCTTTCGTTCTGCGTTCTCCAGGAACCGCGACGCGACTGAACTCCTCGACGTACCCCTGTGCGATTTGTTAGCTGGCGTGGCCGCAACTGTCGCAGCGCACGATCGATACATGGCGGCGCAATTGGAACGCAATGACATCCAGCTGATCCGCGGGCGTGCCAGCTTTCGCGCGCCAGGACTGCTGTCGGTGCAGCTGCCGAACGGACACTGCATCGAAGTCGCTGGCAAACGCATGGTGATCGCAACCGGTTCGCGGCCGCGCGCGCCGGACAATATCGAGGTCGATCACGAACACGTGCTCGACAGCGATTCGATTCTGTCGCTACCCTATCTGCCACGCAGCCTGCTGGTTGCCGGAAGCGGCGTCATTGCCAGCGAATATGCGTCGATGCTCGCAGCGTTAGGCTGTCACGTGGTGCAGGTCGATCGCAGTCCACGGCCACTCGCCTTCCTGGATGCCGAATTGACCGATTGCTACTTGGAGGAACTGGTTGAACACGGCAGCGAGTACCTGGGCGGCCTGGAGCTGGTGTCAACGACCTGGGATGGAGTCTGCCGCACGATTTGCAAGCTATCCAATGGCGAGACGATCTCAGTGGACAAGGTCCTGGTGGCATCGGGGCGTCTGGCAAATGTCGATACGCTGAACCTTGCAGCCGCAGGCATAGAGTGCTCCTCCCGCGGCCATATCCTCGTCGATGAGCAATTCGCCACCAGTGCGCCTGGCATATACGCGGCCGGTGATGTCATCGGACCACCATCGCTGGCGTCTGTGTCCATGGAACAGGGGCGGCGTGCGGCCTGCTACGCGTTAGGCCTGATGGTGAACCAGGAACTCGGCAGCGCGCCTCCCGCCGGAATTTACACCATCCCCGAAATGGCAACCGTCGGCAGCGACGAAACGGCTGTGCGTAAGCATCTGGGTGGCGCAATGGTTGGCCGCGCGCACTTTGCGGAAATCGCCCGCGGTCAGATTGCCGGCGCGCAGCGCGGCCTGCTGAAACTGGTGGCAGATCCCGACGGACGCCGCGTGTTAGGTGCGCAAGTGGTCGGCGACGGCGCCGCGGATCTGGTGCATATAGCGCAAATGGGCATCGCCGCACAACTCGATGTCGATGCCTTTATCGACAACGTTTTCAATTTCCCCACCATGGCCGAGGCCTACCGCGTTGCGGCGCTCGACATCGCGCGCCAACGTCGCACTGCGACAGGCAATGAAGCAGTCGCTGCGGCGGTCGCCGACTTGCTGTAGTACCAGCCGGACCCCCACCGAGTACGCCAAACCCGGTGAGAAACAGGGTCCAGAAGCTGCAACACCTCATGACGGTGCCCACTTGAATATCGCGGAATCCAGCCTGCTGCAGCCCGGTTCGCAATGCGTCGAGACTTGCCCCGCACCCCGTGCTTCCTATCAGCCTGCCCCCTACCGATAAAACACCTGCCACTTCGCTAATCGCTCCTGGAATTATTGCTGTGTGCGGTAGCCCCTTGAGAGCTACTGATGACATGCTGGCAGTTTAAAGTAGAAGTGCTCCAACGCGGCCAATTACCGATGGGGTTCCGGCGAGGGCATCCTTAGCCTTTCCACTTGTTAGAGAGTTGTCGGGAAAAACCCGGATCAATAGAACAATGCGATCGCTAGTAAGTTCGCGATGAATGCGAGCGACATGGCCAGCCGAAATCGCTGTAACGCCTCGAATCCAGGAGTCGTCATGACGCGAAAATCTCTCAATTAAAGTCTCCACTTGTAAGCGATCCGGTTCTTGACGAGATGCGCTGACTAGCGCTGCTGAAACTGCAGCCGGATTTCGACTGTTTAGCCTCGTCGAAAGCTCGTTTGGAGTAAGTCGCTCCGGTTGCTCAAATTTCATGTGTATATGCCAGTAGGAATACTTCCGCGACGGTCGACCATGCCCGCCTGTCGCAATGTCGACTGCATACCTTTAGTCATTCCAGCCCATGATCGCCCGTGACCGTGAAACACTGGACCGCATTGGCCTGAATCAGTGGACCGGCTTCTGTGAGATACGCAGAATTAGCACCACAGGCTTGCTAACAACGGCCCGCCGCGTTCGATAGCTGTGCGAAGCGCGAGATCCGTTCTCGCGCATTAGCCGTTCGACTCGATGCTTTCTGCAGGCCTCGCCAGGCTCTCGAAAATCCAGAAACACGCGAGGCGAACCATAGATACCTTGGCTGGCGACGAACGACGCACGAATCAAGCGCAGCAATATCGCGTCTTCCTTTGCTCGATCCGAAATCGGGTGCTTGAGGCATTCGCAGTAGTCGCTAGGTGCGCCCTCAAGTACTTGGCACATTGCCTCGACAGGGTACGTGCGTCGATGGGCTTCAGTAAATTGGTAAGCCTTGCAGACACTTCCCGCGCTCATTCGGCGCGGCATTGTCATCCCCCAGAGTTGTGGAACAAAAACATTTAATGTATCCACTCAATCCTGGGAACTCCACGCTACTCACTTTGGACTCGGTGGCGCCAAAGGAAACGAGCGTCCGGCCCAGTACAGGCAAAGGACACTTGATAAGCAGTACGCAATCGCAAGAACCACACCGAGCACACGAAAACGCGGGTGCTGCGCAATCAGACGTGAGGCATGTGCGATATACCAATCGTCCCAGGTGGCCACAATAATCACTACCACAGGTACGAGGAGAATCAGTGAAAGCTGTGGTCGTCGTAATCTCAGAAAATCGTTCGTCTCTACCGGCCAATGTTGCATTGCCAATGCCAGTAAGTTTATCGCCGGCAGTAAGGTCACAAATAATTCACGTTTGCCTGTACCGATCGGCACTCCGCATACACGCCCCCACCGAGCGAGTTCAGCAAAGAGGAGTGAAAACAGATTTTTAAAGAGAACCGCCATCTTCGATTTCTCTACAAGGACCAACCAAAACTGTTTTTTAAACCGCTCTGCGTAGCGCGCAAGGCATCTTGCGGCTTGCGCGCGACTTCTCGCCCGAGCACTTGGAACGGGCCTGCGAGCGGGCCGTGCGCGCTCATCGACTTGCCCACACCTGCCGCCGCGCCCGCCGCATTGGACCTGCCGCACGAGAACCTGCGCGGCGCCGATTATTACCAATGACGACCCATGACCGCCTGGGCCACTTTTCTGCTCACAACCCACAGGAGATATCGATGCTCACAGAACCGCTGATCAAACAGCTTTACCACCTGCGCCTCAAGGGCATGGCAACCGCCCTCGAACAACAACTCACCACGCCGGACAGTGCGGGCCGCGGCTTCGAAGATCGGCTCGGACTCCTGATCCAGCACGAGATCGTCGAACGCGCGGGGTTCCGTTTCGCCCAGCGCATCCGCTGGGCCAAGCTCCCGCAACAGGCCTGTCTCGAAGACCTCGATACCCGCACCGCCCGCGGCATGGACCCCGCTCAGCTCGCCCAGCTCACCGACCTCGCCTGGATCCGCCAGCACCTGAACGTCATCCTGACTGGCCCCACCGGGGTCGGTAAATCCTACCTCGGCGCCGCGCTCGCCCATGCCGCCTGCCGAGCGGATCTATCCGTGCGGTGCTTTCGGCTCCCGCGGCTCATCGATGAACTCACCCGCTACGCGGCGCTGCAAAAACGCGCCACCTTGTTCAAGCAGTTGGCCAAGGTCGATTTGTTAGTCATCGATGACTTCGGGCTCGCGCCATTATCCGATCAGACCGTGCGCGATTTGTTAGAGATTCTGGACGATCGCTACGATCGCGCCTCGACGCTCATCACCAGCCAATTGCCGCTCGATCAGTGGCATGCCTATTTGGGCGATCGCACCGTCGCCGACGCCATCCTCGATCGGCTCGTGCACAACGCCTACAAAATCACCTTGAAAGGGGATTCCATGCGCAAAGCCAAGTCACTCAGCAAAAAAGGTCGTTGACCCCAGAATCATTTTCAACCACAGTCCATTCACCGCCACTCATCAGCCCGGCTTGGACCGGAATAGTGGCCCGGCTTCCTTCGGAATGCCGGCCCGGCATCGCCGGAATACGCAGCCAGGATACTTTGGCTATTGCAGCCGCCTCCTCTGTCGAGTGCCCCGCGGCAATGCCGACCCAGAACTGCTGACGCTGCGCGCGCTGCATAGTCCTCGCTCGTCCCGGTGAACGCAGCTTCGCTCGAGTACACCGCTCCGACTTGCGCCTTCCTGTCGTCATTGCAACTCCCATGTTGAGGTGTTGCAACGACCGTTTGAACCCGCCCAGTAACCGCGAAGCACTGGGGATCGAGGTGACCACTTCGATCCCCAGTGCTTCGCGATTGCTGTCATCCAGCACATTCATCGTCCGAAAGCGCCGTCCGTCATAGAGGGCGTCATGCACAAAGTCCAAGGACCACACTTGGTTCAAAGTCCCCGGCACATCTAACGGCAACGGTTGGCGGGTGGGAATCCGGCGCTTCGTTCGACGCGGCAAATTGAGCCTCTTTTCGCAGTACACCCGATGTACGCGCTTGTGATTCCAGCCGCAACCATCCAGTCGCATGCGATCAAAACACTTCCAGAAGCCCCAGCGCGGATGCTGAGCCACGAGCTGGTTCAAGACCTCGATCACCGGCGCATCACGCCCAGATCGATTCACAGGGACTCGATAAAACGCCGTCCGGGACAGTCCCGCGATCTCGCAGCTTCGCTGCACGGAAAGCTCATGCTCTTGTGCTAACACCTTCACTGCTTCTCGTTTCACGGACGGCGTTACAGTTTTCGGGACAGCACGTCCTTGATCGCTGCATTCTCCAGCGCCATATCCGCGTATAGGCGTTTGAGCTTGGCGTTTTCCGCTTCGAGTTCTTTGAGGCGCTTCAGTTCATTCACCGAAACACCTCCGTATTTGGATTTCCACTTGAACAGGCACGATCGACTGATGCCATATTTGCGCGTTAGCTCCGCGGGCGCCGTGCCCGCTTCAGCTTCTTGCAAAATCGCGACGATCTGCGATTCCGTAAACCTCGATTTCTTCATCTCCGTCTCCCGTTTGCGCCGGGAGCGTCCAATTTACACTGTTCACGAAAAGGGGAAGCTTACGCCACGAGGCAGTCGAGTTTTCCACGTTGGAATGGGTTGATTGGTTCAACAACCGGCGGCTTCTGGAACCTATCGGCGACGTTCCGCCAGCAGAGTTTGAGCAGGAGTATTGTCGTCAACGGGAGTCACTCGCCAAGGCGGCAAGACTCACAACAAAATGTCTCTGGAGAAGCTGGGGCGGTTCACGGTCCTAAAATGCGCCCTAAACGGCTGGCCTAACATGCGTGAAACGCTGGACCAACATCCCGTGAAACGGTGGCCGGACTTGCCGTAAAATACGCACGTTTGCCGACGGCGTAGGCACAGTCCGTACCGCCTGCTTCAGCCGTATGCTTGCCCAATTTGCGCTGGCAACGAATCCTAAAGTCCTTGGCATTGTCGCGAAAAAAACACCATAACCAAAACTATCGGAACGCCAACTATTGCCAGGAAGCTAGCCACAGCAGAGACTCCCATCCACAAACGCAGCATGGATCCTGCTTCGTCAATGAACTCGAATTTCCACAAATACTTCCAATTGTGCCACCTCGGCGTTGGGCCGCTCCACATATTGGGCGAGCCCAACTTCTTGTAAATCGAACTGTGGCGCCTTTTCAAAAAAATCATCAATGGCCAAATTGAAACAACGTAAAGTGCGGCGACTGCAAACATCGCCCACCCAATGGAATAGCAATTGCTCATCGGAAGGCCTCCTCAGCAAATTCTGACACTAACAGCCATCACCGAAAAACAATTGGGATATGGGCGATACTGGCAACCTCAAACCCACGGTCGCTGTAGCGTTGGGGCTGCCGAAGTTTAAGTTTGGCCCAAAATTTCCAGCTACTCCAGTTCCATTCGCAAATAAGTTTGATTGGTAACCTGGGAAACTGAAACTGATTCGACCACCAAATCCGTATGGCGTCCCCTCCGACTGAGAAACCGAACCGGCGAATCGAGGCGACAAGTTAGTGGCGGAAGACGAAACAAGCCCGTAACCCACATATAGGCCGGCACTACCACCGGAGCTTTCAGTGTAAGAAACGACAAAACCGGTTATTGGCGTTGTCCTCACGTTCATTGATGCAGACGTTGCCAGAGTACTTGTTACCCCTTGAGGTGACGTCCTTGAAATTGGTGGCGCCCTGCATCGGTCGTTGCGTGGCAGGTCTCGGTACACTAGGGACAATGGTGCGAACGCGCGCAATAGGGCGATAGAACTCCCCAAGAGCCCGCCACCGGACATTCTTCCGGAGCTGGGCACGTGCTGCCAGTACCCCGGGCGGTATCGTTCTGGAGTGACGACATTACCATCCATGTCCTCAACGCTTCCCCCGACGCTCGGCACATAGGTCCAACTCGACGTGCGTGTTACGTCCACCGGGCCACTGACTCCAGTAAATCCATAAAGCATTGAATTGACTCTATCCGCCATACTCATCTGCTGCTGCGGCGGAATATTGTCCATTCCGTGTGTTCGGTCGAATCTAAGCGATTGGATGAGGCTTCCGTTGGTTATGCGATTTTCCGTGTCGCCATCGACTATGCCGCCATCCCCGTCGATAGGCATGACGCGCCCGCCTCCACCGCCCGGTCCTGATTTGCCAAATCCGGATGGGTCTGTTAGCGCCAAGGGTCGATTCTGAACATAGGCATACCGATTCCAGCCTTGGGTATCAAGCGCTCCATCGATGAATGGATCCGGGCTTACAAATCGCCCGATGGTTGGATCCATTACCCGTCCATTCATATGAATAAGGCCGATGTTGTCGAGCATCGAGTGATCGGTGTATCCCCGCCGCGTGGCATCGCCGATCGCCGTCATGTCTGCGCCACTGGGTGCACCGGACCACGTTGCGCCGTTTCGTCGAGTGCCGAAGGCGGCGAATGACTCTTTGACAATGATGGTGCCGCTAGAATTCGTCACGGCATCGGTACTACCGAGGTGATCTGTCAGCGAATAGATCGTGTTGTTAGCGCCGTTGCTGCCGCGACTGTATATCGCGACGGTTCGGCCGTTAGCTTTGATATGATGGCGATAGCTCGTGACACTCGGCCCTTGCACGATCTCTAACAGTCCGCCGATATACTTCGTCGTTTCAGTGCCGTTGCTGTAGGTCGCGGTCTGTTTCCAGTAATTGCCGTTCGGCCCATATTCGAAGGTCGAAGTGAACGTCCCGTTCGACATCTGATACGGCTTGTTATGCGCGTAATAACTGACTGTCGAGCTGCCGCGTGAGGTGATGTTGCCGTTGGAATCGTAATTGTAAGCGACGCCCGCCACGTTGGTGACCGCATGCATGCGCGGTCCGGCGTACGTATAGCTGCCCACATCCGACTTACTGGTGATATTGCCCATTGCGTCGTAATCGACATTGAGATTCTGCGTTCCGTTCAGCGTCGAATAATCGAGCCGATACACGCCGTCGTAAACAAAAGCTTCGGTCAGGCTCTGATTGGCGTCATTGCGTGACGCAAGATTGCCCACCAGATCCCAAGTGTAGTTGAGATTTTGCACCGAGCTGCCGCCGCCCGGCCCCGTGCGGATGTAACTGGGCAAGCCCGTTACCGCATCGATGTTGCGCGTCGTGCGCAGTCCGTTAGACAGTGTTTCATCGGTAACCTGTCCGCGCGCATCTGCTGCATTTGCGGTCCAATAGTTCGGGCCATACAATCCGTCGCGCACATATTTTAGTTGCCCGCCGGTATAGACATTGACGACCTGATGGCGATACCCGGACGTGCTCGTCGGATAAGCAATTACCTCGAGTTGCCCTGCGCTGTTATAGCCGTAATTGAAATAGTGATAGCCCGCGCCGTCGTAAATATCGGTTTGTAGTGGGCGTCCATAGGAATCGAAATTGCTACGCTCAACATACTGCGTCGCACCGCCGCCCGAAATCGATGCTTCGTACAGGCGCCCGATGTTTTTGGAGGGAGCGCTGTTGCCCCAGACCCAGTAACTTGAAATTGTGCCGCTGATCGGCGACGGCTCGGTCTTTTGTGTTGGCCGACTCAGTGCGTCATAGGAATACCCGACGATTTGTCCCTTCGCATCGGTGTGTTGGGTCATTTCACCTAACGAATTAAAGGCATAGTTCCAGGTCCCCATGTCCGAATCGACCGACTGATAGCGCAAGCCGCGCACGTTGAAACTCGCCGACTGATTGGTGCTGCCATAATTGTCCGTGACCCGGATGGCATTGCCAAACGCGTCGAAATCAAATTGTTTGTAATACCCGGAGGTATCGATCGTCCTCCGCGCCTGACCAATCGCATTAGAAACGATTTTGTTTGTCTTACTTTGTGGATCAACAGTGCGAACTGTTAGGCCTTCATAGTATGTAGTCGTGGTTACCCAGGTAGAATTCGTGGCCGACAGCCAGCGTGATGAAACGGTACGCCGACCGAGCAAGTCGTACGAATATTGCCGATAAGGGTAGTTACTGGTGCCCGACTTGTAGGGCTCATATTCGAAGTTGACGTTACCCCGGGCATCGAATCCCTTGCTGGTGTAGCTCCAGACTCCGTCTAGACCTTCTGCGTAACTATGGGTAGTTCGACCAAACTGGTCAAAATAGATTTGTTCCGACCGAATGGCCGACCCCGTACTACCGACGTGCGTTGTACTCACATTTTTTAGGACTAGCCGCAGATGGTTGGCGACGTGCAAATCGTGGGGGACGGTGCAGGGTCGCCGACATGCTGATGCGCTGTCCCGCAAATAGTTTTTCACAGGACTAACGGGCGATAATCATGTGATCTTCGGGCGAGCGCGATGGCCACGGCCGAGCGGCGAATGGGCGGCGGCTCGGGCGCGCGGTCAGCGCAAACTGAGTGCCATCCGCTCAGCTTGGGAAAAGATCCTGTGAGGGACGTTTGCGCCCGCGCGCTCGAGCGAACGCGCAAGATCGCGTGCGAATCCGCGAGCCGCGATCTTGCAAGCGCGCCGCCCTTTGAGCCGCTCGGCCGTGGCCATCGCGCTGGACCGGCAATACCAATCTGACGTATAGGCGAACTAGTGTTTGCGAATAGGCAGACCAGCGGCGATTTTCTGACTCCATTCTGCCGGACCCGTCTGATGCACCGACTGGCCGCTCGCGTCGACCGCGACGGTGACCGGCATATCCTTGACGGTAAATTCGTAAATCGCTTCCATGCCCAGGTCTTCAAAGGCCACGACCCGCGATGCTTTGATTGCCTTGGAGACCAGATAGGCGGCGCCGCCTACCGCCATCAGGTACGCGGCCTGGTGCTTGCGGATCGACTCGATGGCCGCTGGTCCACGTTCGGCCTTGCCCACCATCACCAACAGGCCCAGCTGACCTAACATCATGTCGGTGAATTGATCCATCCGCGTGGCTGTGGTAGGTCCGGCGGGCCCGACCACTTCGCCACGCACGGGATCGACCGGGCCGACGTAGTAAATTGCGCGGTTACGAAAATCGACTCCTGCCGGCAGACTCTTGCCGTTAGCCAACAAATCGGCGATGCGCTTATGCGCGGCATCGCGCCCCGTAAGCATCGCGCCGTTCAGCAGCAGCCGGTCGCCCGGCTTCCAGGATGCCACTTCCGCGGCTGTTAGCTGATTGAGATCGACGCGTCGCGCGTCCGCCGATGGCTGCCAGTTGACCTTCGGCCACAGCGATAGATCCGGCGGCGCGAAGTTCACGGGGCCGCTGCCATCCAGTGTGAAACGAATATGCCGGGTCGCCGCGCAGTTTGGAATCATGCCGATGGGTTTGCTGGCTGCATGAGTGGGCAGCTCGAGTATCTTCACGTCCAGAACCGTGGTCAGTCCTCCCAGGCCCTGCGCACCAATGCCCAGCGCATTAACCTTGTCGCACAATTCGATGCGCAGCTCTTCGATGGGCGAGCGCGGGCCACGTGCCTTCAGCTCCGCCATGTCAATCGGTGCCATTAATGCTTCCTTGGCAAGCACCAGCGCTTTTTCCGGCGACCCGCCAATGCCGATGCCTAACATCCCGGGCGGGCACCAACCGGCTCCCATCAGCGGCACAGTTTTCAGCACCCAGTCGACGATGGAATCAGACGGATTCAGCATGGCGAATTTAGCTTTGTTTTCACTGCCACCACCTTTGGCGCCTAACGTGATCTCCACTGCGTCGCCAGGCACCATCTCAACATGTACCATGGCGGGCGTATTGTCGCGGGTATTCTTGCGTGTGAATGCCGGATCACTCACCATCGAGGCGCGCAGTTTGTTGTCGGCGTGCAAATAGGCGCGGCGCACGCCTTCGTCGATCATCTCGTTGAGCGTGCGTGTCGCATCCCAACGGACGTTCATGCCCAACTTCACAAACGCGACGACCAGGCCGGTATCTTGACAAATGGGGCGATGGCCCTCGGCACTCATCCGTGAATTGGTGAGTATCTGCGCGATCGCATCGCGTGCCGCGGAGCCCTGCTCAAGCTCGTAGGCTCTGGCAAGCGCGGTGATGTAATCGGGGGGATGGTAATAGGAGATGTACTGCAGAGCGTCAGCCACACTGGCAATGAGATCGTGTTCTTTGATTACGCCCATCGTGCTTCCTTCCGAGTGAAAAATCTGCGCGCTGATAGTTTATCCTCATCGCGCATGACTGAAACGCGCAACTACTGGCAGTACGCAATCCTGGCAGTCGTCTTGGGCTGGATATCGCCGGGCTATGGCGCTGTCCCCACGGCAGAACTTGAGGCCATCCGCGCAGGTGGCGGCGGCACTGAGCTGTCAGGTCTGGTGGTCGCGACCATCGATGCGCGGGGCAGGCTGAAGACTGCAGCCCAGGGATGCGCGCGTTTCGCCGTCGACGGTCGACGCTGCGCATTGCCCCTGCGGACCAACGGCATCATGCGCATTGCCTCTATTTCCAAACTAGTTACGGCTGCCGAGGTCGTACGTAGGGTCCGTCAAGGCCGCTTGAGTCTGGATCAGGATGTTAGCTTGTTAGCGGGTTTCAAGCTGCGCAACCCGGCATTTCCGGACCAACCGATCACTCTGCGGCAATTGCTTAATCACACCTCATCGATCATTGACCAGGAACAATACTGGCTGCCATGGCCACAGCGGCTGGACGGTCACACAGTCAGCACGCACCGGTTTGATGCCGCGCACGCTCCAGGTCAATATTTCCGCTACAGCAATTTCAATTTTGTATTGTTAGGTCAGATTCTGGAACGTCGAATTGGCCGGCGCTTCAGCGAGTTAATGGCGCGCGGTCAGTTCCGCCGTCCGCGCATCGATGCGGGCTACAATTGGCGCGACATGCGTCGCGTCGACGCAGATCGGGTCGTGACTCTTTATCGCCGGCAATTGGACCACGGAACCTGGATTGCGGATGGCCCTTGGTATGCCCAAGTTGATGATTTCGCCGGCGGCGCGCCCACAGTTGCCGCGCTATCGAACTACCAGCCTGGCGACAACGCGTCGGTTTTTTCCCCGCATGGCGGGCTGCGAATTGCATTGCCCGATCTCGCGCGCTGGTTGTCGGCGTTAGACCGCGAGACATTTGCCGACATGCGCGCGAATCCGTTTGTGCTTAACCCTGACGGGTCCAATGGCGACAGCGAAAGCGGTTTCTATCGTAGCTTCGGTCTCGGCATTCATTCGAGCGATATTCCTGGCATCGGCGAGGTCTGGGGGCATTTTGGCGAAGCCTATGGCCTGAGGGCTGCGGTGCTACGCGATCCGCATTCGCCACGGGTCTGGGCCTATGCGGTCACCGGCTTCGGCGCCGATCCGGACCGGGATCCAAGCCAAGCGGTGCGCGGCCTTGATCCAGCGCAACAGGCCGTGCTGCGCCTTTTAGGGCGCGGACTATGAGGCAGGCTTTCGAATCGGTTAACCTCGCTTGATGGCAGCAACGGCAATCACCGTGCCAGGTCGGGAAGCTCGCCCCTGGTGGCTTAAAGCACCCTGGGTCGGTGTGCTGGCATTTGTACTCATCTGGTTGTGGAAGCCCATCGCCCACACCACCTCGGTGCTGATGCACCAGATTCACAACCCCACGATATTCACTGCGCTCAATGTAGGGCTCGGCGCGATTGGTTTCTGGTTGGTCTGGCGCGGGCTTAAAGTCGCGGAATTACCGGCAACCTGGCTGGGTTTTCTCGGCGGCGCATTGATCTGGATCGGCTGGTTCGAATTTTCGTTCGAATTCTTTGCGCGCCAGATCGGCGTCGACCCGGTGCGCTTTCCCGATGGGCGCCTCGGCCTGCCCCCCAGTTTTGTGCTGCTACAGGCAACCGGATTGCTGATGTTCGCGGTCTTTCTGTTTTTCGCATCTAACAAAGACACGGGCTGCCGATTCTTCCAGTGGCTGCACCGCAACCTTGGCATGCGCCCGGGCGACCAAACTGCGGGCTACCAGCGGCAATTTTCGCGCATTGCCGCCATGGAGCTGGTGATGACCAACTGGTTCTGCTACATCCTCATCCTCTTCCTGCTGGATCCTCGAATCGCCGGCCCGCAGCACGCACTCACGTACCTTGGCGGCGCCGTACTTGCAGCGCTGTCTGGCTATCTGATTTTTTTCAAGCTACGCGAGCAACGCACGATCGCTCCTGCCCTTCGTTATGGAATTGGCAGCGTCGCGGTCTTTTGGCTGCTGTGCGAATTGACCAGCATTTGGGGTTGGTATCAGGAAATCTGGGTAAAACCCTTTCAGTATCCTGTCAGTTGCAGTCTGTTCTTTGTGGCATTTGCGGCTGGGGTTTATTTGACTCTTCGCAACGACAGTGTATCGGAGGCAAAGTGATGATCAGATTATCGATCGCGTTCTGTGCGCTTATTTTCGTGACCCTGCCCGCTATGGCCGCAGAACCCACGGTGCTTATCACGGGTGCCAACCGCGGCATCGGGCTGGAGCTCGCACGACAATACTCTGCACGTGGCTGGCAGGTCATCGCGACGGCGCGCAAGCCATCAGATGCCGCGACACTGAACGAACTGGCGAAGACCCGTAGCAACCTCAGTGTCGAAACTCTGGACCTGACCGACCATGCAACCATCGATCGCCTCGCAGACAAAATGGCCGGCCGACCGGTCGACATTCTGATTCATAACGCCGGCATATCGGGTGGCGTGCCCACTCAAATGTTAGGTCGCATGAACTACGATGCATTTCGCGAGGTGCTTGAAGTGAACACCATCGGTCCGATGAAGCTCAGCGAAAAACTCCTGCCTAACATCCGCGCCTCTGAGCAGAAGAAGATCGTGCTGATCGGCACCAGCGAAGCGTCCTTCGGGCGCATTGATGCCGGCCGGCTCTACTGGTATCGCTCGAGCAAAGCGGCTGCGCACATGCTGATGCTGAATCTCGCTTTTGAGCTCAAAGGCCGTCAGGTTGCGGTGGGTGTCATCAATCCCGGACCCGTGGATACCGATCTCATGAAGGGCGTCCGCATGCCGTTGCAGCCGCCGGCCGAAGCCGTGGGCAAGATCATTGGCATCATCGATCGGCTGACAGTCGACACTACCGGCAAATTCTGGGACTACGCGGGCGGTCAGCTACCGTGGTAGGCAAGCGGCCTATTGGCCGCAGCGGCATGGCAGTGACCCCACTGGCCTTCGGTGGCAACGTATTTGGATGGACCGCAGATCGGCGCGCCAGCTTCGAACTGCTGGATCGTTGCGTCGCGCTGGGCATCGACTTGATCGACACCGCGGATTCCTATTCGCGCTGGGTCGCGGGCAACGTCGGTGGCGAGTCGGAAACGCTGATCGGTGAGTGGCTTGCTGCCCGCGGTTGCCGTCAGCGCGTGATCATTGCCACGAAATGCGGCCTGGAAGTGGCCGCCGGCGAGTCGGGTCTGTCGCGAGCCTATGTTTTCCGGGCGGTCGATCGCTCACTCGCTCGACTGCGGACCGACTACATAGACCTGTATCAAGCCCACTGCGATGATCCCAACACGCCGTTGGAGGAAACATTGGGTGCATTTGCCGATCTGATACGCAGCGGCAAAGTCCGCGCGATCGGCGCATCCAACTACAGCGCACCGCGATTCGCTGCAGCACTCGCTATCAGCCGCCAGTTGGGTCTGCCGCGTTTCGAGTGTTTGCAACCACACTACAATTTGTTAGTAAGAAACGATTTCGAAGCCACGCTGGCGCCGCTGTGCGCCGTTGAATCCATCGGCGTCATTCCTTATTTCGCACTGGCGTCGGGTTTCCTGACAGGCAAATACCGGCAGCCCGCGGACCTCACGGGCTCGGCGCGCGCAGCGCGCATGGGCGATCTGTTGACCACGCGTAATCTCGCGATCCTGGCGGCGCTCGATGCAGTCGCGGTCACGCTAAACGCCACGCCCGCACAAATTGCGCTCGCCTGGCTGATGGCACGCGGTGTCACCGCGCCTATCGCCAGCGCCACCAGCACGGCGCAACTGGACGAGCAGATAGGCGCGCTGCATCTGACTCTCGATCCTGCGGCACTCGCGCGGCTCGACATCGCGAGCGGTTCGACATGAGCACTCGCAACCGCCGCGAAGTACTGACTGCGTCATTGCTGGCCTCGGCACTCGTGCCAGGCGCAGCAGAGTCGCGGCCCCGGTCATCGCGTTTGGCCATCGATCTCGGCCAGCCACTGGACAGTCTCCGTGCAGTCGTCAAATTGCGCGGCGACCTGAGCGGCGCGCAAGTGCTGCAATATTACAGTGGAACTTTATCTCTGTTAGTACCTGGCCGACCGCCTGCGCGGGTCGCAAGCTACCAGGGCATCATCCGCAGTCATTGGACGCCCACGCCAGAGGGTGGGTTCCGCTATCGGACCTTCGACCTTGGCTATTTTGGCGATCTGGCCTCGGGCCAGGCTGTCGCGATACTGGAAAATCCGCTGACCCATGAATCGCTGACACCCCAGGATATTCGCGACGGACCAATCGAGGCTCTGTACACCGCCAACGGTATCTATCGTGACGGCGCCACGCCCGACACCAGCCGCCGGCTGGAAATCCCATGGCAACAGGCTGGCGACGAACTCTGGTACAACAGCTTTTTTCCATTCCAGTTCCAGAATCCGTTGCCTGCGACGGAATTTCCCGAGCTAACGAGTTTCCCGGATGTGGTGCAGGGAAGCTGGTTCACTTATCAGGGCCGGCGTTCCGATCTCGAGAACGGCAGAACCGCGCGCGCAGCCATGCAAACAATTCTGACAGTTGTTTCGACAGCGCATCCGTGGCTGCGTATGGGACGCATCCCCGCCCTGCAACTGGTGCAGACAGTCGCGCGGAAACTCGGCTCCATCGACCAAGCACCCGCGCACGTGCGCGATTACATCGCCAGTACCGTGCCCGATTTTCTGACAGCCACAACGCCTTTCAGGAGCGTTGGCAACAGCTTCGAGCGCTACCGCCAAGAGCGGACGACTGGCGCTTCCAAAGTGTTGGCCGGTCGCCCCGGCGACGCGGTCCGACGCTGGCGTCACTATGTACCAGCACGCTACGGCCAGGTGCACATCTGGAGCGCCGAGCCCACCCGCAATTCAAAGCAGCCACCGCTGGTGTGCCTGCACCCAAGCCCAACGACGGGCGAGATGTTTCACGATTTGCAAACCGAACTCGCGCAGAGTCGCTCGGTCCATTGCCCGGATACCCCAGGCTTCGGCGCTTCCGACGCGCCTGTCGTGAAACCCGCCATTTCCGACTATGGTGGCGCCCTCGGTGACGCTTTTGTTAGCCTGGGACATGGCGACGCACAGGCGCCACGCGGCCAGATCGATCTGTTTGGGTTTCATACCGGCTCGCTGATCGCGGTCGAACTGGCACTGCAGTTTCCGCAGATGGTGCGCAGACTGATCCTGTGCGGAATACCGCATTACGACGCGGCCCGGCGTCCAGCGGAACGCGCAACGCACGTGGCGCTCTACCCCTATTTCGCCGATTCGAAGTATCTATCCGATCTGTATCGACGCCTGGTACTCGACGCCAAAGACTCGGGTCCGCCCGAGGCGCGCCTGCGTCGTTTCGGTGATCGATTGCGCGCCGGACCTAACGGCTGGTGGGGACCCGACGCAGTATTTACCTATGACAGTGTTTCTGCATTGCCAAGACTCAGCGTACCGACGCTGATACTTGCGTTCAATGAAGAAATGACCGAACCGACCCGCAACGCCAGTCGACTGATTGCCGGCGCGACACTGCTCGAGATGCTTGATTTGCCAATCTTCGGATTTATCGTTGCGCCAACACGAGTCGCCCAGGCGATGCGCGACTTCCTGGACGCAGACCTATAACAAGCCCGCTTTCTTGACGGCATTGTAGCGATTGACCAACGCCACCGCGAGTTGCCTGGGTTCGACGTCGAGCATCAGAGAATCGCGCGCAGCCAGACGCTGGAATGCCGCGCGGCGCGATTGCTCGAACAGATGCGCACTCGCGATCTCGATCATCGATTCCGGCTGCTCCATCGGTTGGGAGATCAGTTCGCGCACCACCGTCTCTTGAATACTGGCAAGCAACACCAGGTGCCTCGAACGCAATAACTTGAGCGCATCGCCCAATTCGGCGCCATCCTCGTCACGGAAATTCGTAATGACGATCACCAGGGCGCGTTTACCGAATCGCGCCAAGAATGTCTGTGCCGCCATCAGGTAGTCGGAATGCGTCACGGTCGGCTGCAAGTCATAAAGGCGGGACATCAACCCGTCCAGGGTATCGCGGCCTTTGCGCGGCGCAATCAGGCGCTCTTTGCCTTCCGGCGTACCAAAGGTCATGGCGCCGACGGCGTCGCCACGCTTAAGTGCCACGTAGGCTAACAGCATGACAGCGTTCAGCACTTGATCGAAATGACTGGAGCCGGCGACACCGTTACGATCATCCGCTCGCATGCGTCGTCCGCAATCGATCAGAAACATGACCCGCTGGTCGCGCTCATCCTGAAATTGCCGCAGGATAGGCTTCTGCAACCGCGCGCTCGCTTTCCAGTCGATATGCCGCACTGGATCACCTGGCTGATACTCCGCCAATTGCTTGAAGTCGGTACCAATGCCGCGCTGTTGCAGAGTTTTGATGCCAAGTTCCGCCAACCTTTGATTGCCAGCTAACCAGGCGTATCGCAACAGCACCGAGAGGTTAGGAAAGACGCGGCGCGTGTCGCGCACTCCCAGTTCGGTCGACATCTCACACAGTCGAGCGATGGACCTCACGCGTACGCGGGCCTGAGAAAAACTGACGTCACCGCGCCACTGCGGGTAAACGTCGTATCGGCATGTGGTCTCGCTGCCCGGTAAAAGCGCGAGGCTCACCGGCAAGCCGGAGGTCGCAAGGGAGCTGTCAGTATAGTCAAAGAGCTGCATTCGCCAGGTTCGGTCAGCCGGGTTTCGGATTGTCAGCTCGACGCCAGATCGCTCGCCAACCGCGAGCGATACTGGGATGCGGCGCGTGAGAGTTGGCAGCGCGCCGCGCCACAATCGCCGGCTCCAGAAAAAATCCGCGATGCTCGCTGCCAACAAGGTACCGCAACCAAGTGCGGCGACATTGCTAACAAACTCACTTCCACGGCCTGCCAGTGCTAACAGCAACGCCGCACCGGCAAGCATGGCCAGCAGCAGCATAAGCACGCGCGAAGGGACAAATTGAACTCGCGGCAGCATTAAACGACACCAATCAGGCGCGCGGGGCCGAGATACTGTCTACCAGTGCAAGCAGCAGATCGTTTTCATCTCGACCCTCCATGATGGTGTCGGGTGCCAGGCCGATGCGGTGGCGTAAGACTGGTAGCGCCAGCTGCTTGATGTCGTCGGGGGTGACGAAATCCCTACCCTGAAGCAAAGCAACTGCTCGTGCCGCTCGTACCAGCGCAATCGCACCCCGCGGACCCGCGCCGATGGCAATTCCGGGCCAGTCGCGAGTTGCGCGTACTATATTCACTGCATATTCGACCACTTTTTCGTCCACTCGCTGCCGTGCCGTCATCTGCTGCAACAACAGCACGGCACGCTCATCGAGGCAGGCACGCACATCTGCCAGCGGCAGCTCGTCGCCACTTTGCTTGTCGGTCGTTCGTTGGACGATAGCCACTTCTTCCGCCGCCGGCGGGTAGTGCATCCGCACTTTCATGAGGAAACGATCGAGCTGTGCTTCCGGCAATGGATACGTACCCTCGGTCTCCAGCGGGTTCTGGGTCGCTAGTACGATAAACGGGCGCGTTAGGGCATACGCCTTGCCCTCGAGCGTGGCCTGATATTCCTGCATAACCTCCAGCAATGCGCTCTGCGTCTTCGCGGGAGCGCGGTTTATCTCGTCGGCCAACAACACGTTAGTAAAAACGGGGCCCTTGATGATCCGCAGCTCGCGGCTTGCCGGGTCGAGCACGGCGTGGCCAGTGATGTCGGATGGCATTAGATCTGGTGTAAATTGCACCCGCGCATAGCCCAGGCGAAGCGACTGCGCTATCGCCCGCACCATCAGCGTCTTGCCAAGGCCTGGCACGCCCTCCACCAAAACATGCCCCGATGCTAAAAAGGTCGCCAGCACCTGCTCGACCACCTGGTCCTGACCCACCACGGCTTTGGCGATCTCACCGCGCAGCATGCGCAGCAAGTCCGCCGCGCGTTCGACATTCGATACCTCACCTTCCATTTTTCCGCTCCTAACGCCGACGCTCTGCGCCGGACAAAATTCGTCTGCAGGTTTCAAGACACGCGAGTGCGCCAGCCAAATCCGTCCGCCGGGCGTCGACGGCCCAAGCCATCGCTGTGGCGACGTGGCGATACTCGAGTCCGGTCTCACGCGTAACGGCGGCAATCCGATCTTCTTCGGACATGCGCCGAAACCCTGCCACCCGCCGCTCCGCCAGACTCTCGACACTGGCACGCTGCGCGGCATGCAGGCTTGATGCGCCGCCGTTGCGCTGTATGAAACGACCGGTGCCGATTATTTGCTCGGCCAGCGACCGACGCGACGCGGGCGGTGCCGGCAAGACAGGCCCGAATCGACTGCCACCGCGCCACAGCATCAACCCTACCAAGGCTAACAAAATAAGCAGAATGGCAGAACCATGCCGCCACATCAGGGTCAGTAACGGCGTCGCTTCGTTGACCGACAAAAACAACACCGAATCCCGCGACTGCAGTTTCATAGCAGCCACCAACAACTGACCGTTCTGCCCATCGAGCAATCGGCGGTAGGTGAATGGCGCCAAATTGAGGACCGTGACCTGACCCTTGCCTTTGTAAACACTGACGACCTGCAGGCCATCGTCGTCCGCCAGACTCCAGTCGGGCGACTTGTCGGATTCAAGTGCCGCATGCTCGTGAAAACCGCAGATGTTCCAGGATTCGTTAGCTGACTTGCGCAAAGGCACCTGACCGTCTGCGGCCATGATGACGCATCGATTGTTATCCTCCAGCAAAGCGACCGGAGACTCGGCTGGGGCAGATGGTTTGGCGTCAACGGTTGAGTCCACAGCCTCGGACTTATCGTCCTCTTCCGGGTCCTCTTCCGGGTCCTCTTCCGGATCGACACCACGGACGCCGGTCCATGCCGCAAATTCTCCCGCATCGCGCAACGTCGAGGTGACGACTAGCCTGCCGCCGGCTTCCACCCAACGCTCAAGCATCTTGCGTCGCGACTCGATCAATGACCAATGCCATTCGCCCAGCACAATGACATCGACCTGCGGCGGCAAATCACCTAACACGCGACGCCACTCGGCGCGTGCACCCAGACCACGCACCAATCGTACGGCCGCAAAGTACGGATCCTGGCGCGCCTGTTCCCCAAGAGGGGCTGGTACCAGACGATCACGTATTTCGATGTTGACCCATAGAAACCACAACAGTGCGCCTACCGGGATCGCGATCAGCGCAGCGACGATTCGGGTGCGCTGCGTCACTGCCGGCTGCCGGTTTGCGACAAAGGCATCAGCACATCGAAATCCGTACACAGCTCGCGGAACTGATGCTGTGTTGGCGTCTTGGCGCCATAGATTCCGCGCTGCCAGAGACCGATCAGTTTGCCGGCAAAGCGTCCATGAATTTCCGGTAAATGACTGCTGGCGTATTGGCGGCAATCGCCCTCGGTGCTTGAGTCACGCACCGGCACGGCGTACTGGTAGACCATGCGCGACAGCAACCCGCGATACAGCAAACTCAAGGCGTCGCGTGTCCGACCTTGTTCCCATAACTGCCAGGCTGCCGCACCAATCTCAGACGGCAAACTCTCTGGCCTGACGTCGAGGTCGTGCACATGAGTTGGCAGCAAGACGCTCGTTGCTTTGCGCCACCCGGCGCGTAACCGCAGATTTCGAACAACATACAGAACTAACAGCGCAAAAAGGAGCACCAGCGCAGCGATGAAAAGCCAACGTCCTGCGCCGAAAACAAAACCAAAGAACGTCGCCAGCGCCCGCGCAATCGGCCCCGGCGCTTCAGGTTTGTCCTTGTTCCTGGACCAATCCCAGGCTTTGCCGGTCCAGGTCGGCACGCGGGCGTTTCGTTCGGTCGCGAGTTGTGGATCCTGCCGGACCTGCTCGACAACCGCATCGACCTGCGCCGAGTCGATTACCGCTGATGCGTTAGGCACTGACACAGCTAGTAGCGCCATCAGGACCAGGAGTTCATGCAAACGCACGGCGAAACTCCTGTTCAATGTCCCAAGCCTCCAGTTCAACTCGGCGGTTGAGATAAAGTCCAAAACCGGAGGCCACGTAGAAGGGTTCCAGAAAGGCCACGACCAGACTGTAGAACGCGGTATTCAGGATTGAAATCCAACCCGTCGAACCGCGAGTGAATACCTGCCAGAAATCTACACCCTGGCCCTGCGGAACAAATAACGCGATCAGCGCCAGCATCCCGACAAGCAGGATCACCTCGACATTGGCAAAAACAAACGTGATTCCCGCCGCGGCGCCGCCCGCACGCCATCGCAATTGGCGCAGCCGGTCGCGACGCGCAGCGCCGCGCAGCCCTTCAAGCTGATAAACCGGCTGCGTGAACGAACGGCGTGGCGACAGACGGCGCATTGTCAGGTGCAGCAGCCATTGGCCACCTAACACCTCGCGGCGGTTATCCCACAGGTCGTTCAGCTTGGTCGCCTTGCCAAACGCAGCTCGCGACAGTACAAAAAGAACCGTCCGATCGAGCCATGGTTTCAGCCACCACAGGCACATAACCGGCAACCAGGTGGCAATCGGATAGGTTGCACCACACAGCGCAATGACCGGCACCGCGACAGCGAGATAACAGAAATAAACATCCCGTGCATGAGCCTGACACATCCGCACGCCGAGATCAGCCGCTTCCATATTGCCGCGCGGACGAAGTCTGAGGCAGATGGATTCAGCTCGCATGTTCCCGGCCTCCGCGCCACAACCAGGTCAATACAGCGACCCAACACCCTGCAGCAACCGAGTATTTGACAGCATGCGGCAGCCAGGGCGCCGACGACCAGAATGCTTCAATGGCTGCGGCGATAAGCAGCATGAATGCGACGCCATAGATGACATCGACGGACGCCCGCGCCGCGTGCACCAGGCTCTGCAGTCGCGATCGTCGTCCAGGTGCCAACAGCGAGTAGCCAAGTCGCATGCCTGCGCCTCCCGCCAACACAATCGCTGTTAGCTCAAACGCCGAGTGGGTCGCTACAAAGGACCAGAAAGTTGACCCAAGACCACGCTGGCTCAGATACCCAGCGATCGCACCGATAAAAATGCCGTTGTAGGCGAGCGCGAACACGCTCAGCAAGCCGACAAAAATACCACCCGCGTAGCACTGAAACGCCAGCGACGTGTTATGCCACACGTAATAGCCAAACATCATCCAGTCTGTGTCTGCATCGCGCGTGCGCCCGATGGAATCGGCAGCGGTGGAATACATCGCCTCGAACTCCGCCACCTGCTCGACGTTGACGACTGAAAGTATCCATTCCGGATTGCGAAACACGAGTAAACCCATGATGATCGCTGGCAAATAGAGGCATGCCGCCGCGAGCCAGACAGACCGCGCATGCGCGCGCACCGCGCGCGGAAAATCCGCAAACATCAGAGTGGCAAACCGGCGCAACCCAAAATCGTCGGTACGATAAATCGCTTGATGCGCATCCTGCGTCAATTGTTCGAGCCTCGAGATCATATAGGCGGGATAGGCCCGGGCGCGGGCCGTGGCCAGCTGCTCGCAGGCACGCCTATAGAGAGTCGCCAGCCGCGCGCCCGCCGCCGTTACTGGACGGCGTCTGCGCCAGCTTCGCGACGCGCTCAGCGCAGCCAGAAGCCCGTCCAATTCGTGCCATTCGTTCTGGTATTTCTGTTCGAATACGAGCGGCTTCATTGCGCCTTACCTCCAGCGCCATGACCTAACAGCCAATGTGCGATAGAAGTTAGTCGCGCGGTCGCCACGGGTCCCGAAACGTCGGCGCCACCACTGAGTGGTGCCGCCAAAGCGGCCAGTTCGTGGGCACGCTCCGCAGTCATCCGCGGCAAACGGGCAGCAAACGCAATCACTGCAGCCTGGTCGCGCAAAGCGAGTTTTATGCTGGGCGCTTCAGGCTCAAGGTTGCTGAACTCGACTTTCGTTGGTGCCTCGGCCACATAAACGACTAGTGTTGCGGCTGCCAGATCACCGAGCCGTTTGAAGTCCCGCCGCAGCAGGATGCTGAGCACGCCGGCGGTGTACATGAAGGGCAGAAAGTCAGCCGTGCGCAACAAATTGCGGATCATCGACGCCGCCGGTGTAATCGGCAGACCGTTGTCCATGATCACCCTCAGACCTAACACCCGCTTGCCGGGCGTGGCAGCGTGAGCACTGAGTTCGAAAAGAACTGGATAAAACCACTCAAGCAGAAAGTAGAGAATCAGGAAAACGCCGACGCCGCCACCGCCGAAGAGCGCAGTCACCAGAGCCACGACATAAAGTAGGCCTATGCGTACCAGAAGATCGACGCCGTAAGCAAGCCCGCGGGCCACAAAGCCCGCGGGTCGCAAATCGATCTGGATACCCTCGGGCGTCTCGACCGGGATGGTCGTATCCAGCGTGGTATTCGACAACAACCGTTGTTAGCCGATCAGGCGCGAATCACGATGGTATCCGCCATCATGTCGTGCAGACAGCGCTTTTCCGCACCGAATATCATCAGCGCGTCTACCAATGCAAACAAAGCACCGACCAGCGGTATCAATGTGATGATTATCGGAACCAGATTGCGCAGCCCAAAAATACGGCCCAGCGTGGCGCGTTCGCCGTTTTTTCGGACCACCTTGATGCCGACAATTTTCTTGCCGATGGTTTGACCGTTACGTTGCACCAGCACGATGGTCACGCCTATCAGCGCCAGCAGCAGCAAAAGCGACAAAATGCCACCGACACCGGAATAGAGCGCACCGTACATGGCAAAAGGGTTACTTCCGCCGGCCCTGGCCGCCTCCATCATTGCACCGAAATTGACCAGCAAGGCAGGCAAGCTCGCAATGGTACCGATCAAACCGTCGAGAAATGCAGCTCCCAATCGCGCCCTGCGACTCGATTTTTCAACTCCGGCAGCCGCCACGTCTGCCACTGCCGCGGTTGGCGGCGCGTATGGATTTTGCGACATGTTTTGGTCTGACATCAGTCCCCCTTTGTTCTCAACGTTATTTTTGTATGGCCGCTCCTCGCGCGCATTAAATAGCACCCGGCGGCTGCGGCTGTCCAGCGGCATGTCGCAGCGCGATGACACAAGGCGCGCTTGGCGGGCCAACGTACCCGAGGGTCGTTAACGCCTGCTAACGGATCGATGGTCTACCAGCAAACTGCCGGCGTGCTGCCTGTAGCCGTCTGCGCCTGAGTGTTCGACAGCGAGATGGTCAGGCATTTGTCGTCCTCAAGCGCCGTTGCGGTCGCATCCACACTGGTGGCAATCGAACCCGATGCGCCGACTGCGAGAACAACTGTAAATGCCGATTTGGGCGTCGCCAAGAGCGCTGGGAAACCCAAAGCGACCAACGAGGTCGTATAGGTATTGTTCTCGGTGTAGAAACGCTCCTGCTTCTGCATCACTTCGTACAACATGGCGCGCGCTTCGGCACGTTGACCCTTGCGTACGTTTTCGCGATACGACGGCAAGGCAATGGCCGCCAGAATCGCGATGATGGTCACGACGATCATCAATTCGACCAGCGTGAATCCGCGAGCACTCTTTTTCACGATCATGTCCCCATACGTGGGCGCGCGCCCGCGGACGCCGCGTCGGCCTGAACCCACAGTTCAACCACCCGCTCCACTCCATCGGAGTCGGCGCTCGATCGATAGCGCACTTTCATGCCAGCGCGCAGATCAGCTATTTCGAGCAACCCATTGCCGTTAGAACGCTTGTCGATCAGCAGCACCAGCGGTTCGTTCATGCGAAACGACTTGCCGTTGATACCTACTGTTTTGTTAGGTACGGAAATTCCACTTAGCACACCCGTCAGTGGCGCGCTGGGTGCGGCCGGAGTTTTGGCCGCAACCTGAGCAGCGCCCGCGCTGCCGGGCAGCGCTTTGCCAGGCACCGGACTGCGTGCCTCACTGTGGGCTGGCAAAAACGCCGCGAGTGCCAATGTCAGAATCAGTTTTTTCATGGTGCTGTCTCTCACTGCAGTTGCCGCCAGGACATGCGGCGGCTGGCCAGGGGGTTGGAAGTCTCCAGCACACGTTCCATGGCGCCGGTTGATTGGTTCATGTACTTGTTCTCATTGCCGCCAAATCCGCCGAGAATCGAGGGTGCTGAACTGATGGCATCCAACCGCTGACCGCCAGCAACCTGGTCGTTGTTGTCGATCTGGCCGTCATTGTTGGTATCAAGAATCGGTGCAGCGATCTTGCCGCCGGTCCTGTAGTTCAGCTCCATGAGCCAGCCATAGCCGCCAGCGTCGCAGATGCCGGGCGCCGGTATCATGCTGGTGGCGATCAGGCGCCCATTGCGAACAACGGGATCGGACACCACACGTTCACGCGCTGTTGGCAAATCGATATACCAACCTCTGTCGGATGCCCAGTTGACTGGATTATCAGACAACCGACGGAAATCGGTGCCGGCATCGGTGAAGGTCGACACAATGGTCTGTTCCACGAGATCACTGAGACCACTGACCGTCGCTCCATTGTCCCAGAGTCCATAGATGGATTGCGTATTTGCATAGGTGATATCGGACAGCTGCAGGTAGATGCCCGTGCCGAACATCACCAGCGTGCCCGTGCCGTTCGGATGCTTGGTCACTTCCGGAGCGCCCGTGATCGGCTGATTGTCGCCGCTGCGCTGCGCTACATACAGTGGGCTGCCTGCGAGTGCAACGCCCCAGGACGCCGGATTGTTGCTGGCGAGATTGTACTTCCACATCCGGCCATACAGGTCGCCGCTATAGACCGCATCGACAGTACCGTTGCTGTCGAGATCAACTGCGGTAATCCCGATGGTGCCGTTAGGCGTGGCCGCTGACCCGACACCGGTCAACAACTTGCGCTTGATGGCGCCGGTTTGGGCATTCAGAATGAAGATTCCCGATTGACCAGTGCCCGTATTGTTGACACCGTTGCCGGTGATCACAGCCCAACTGCCATCGTTGAGTTTGGCGACGACTGGCTGACCCAGTGTAAATCCAAGATCTGCGTCGCTGGCGCTGGTGAATTCCCACAGCGAAATATCATTCGCACCGGCCTCGCTGAAGTTGGCTGGATCGGTAACGTCCAACGCAAACAGGCCGCGACCACCGCCGCCAAGACCTGACACCAGCATGGTCCGCCAGGTGCTGCCAGCGCCAATCTTGGCGTCTTCGACGGTCGGCGAACCGTCCACATAGTAGCGATGTGAATAACTCTGAGCTGTCAATCGCGACAGGTTTGAGTAAACCGGGCTCGGCACGTAAGCCAGCCGTTCCGCGCCGGTGGTTGCATCGAAACCATGCAGGGCACCGTCATTCGCGCCGACATAGAGCATGGCTGGGCGCGTTAGCACCACGGCCGAATTGCGAAACGCCTGATAACTGATATCCGCCGGGTTGCGCGTCGCGCCCGACACGTACACCGGCGCTGAGTTGACGATGTCACCCAGGTCACGCGTGCGCTGCCGGAACTGCGTTGTTAGATCGGCGCCTTCCAGCGTATTGTCACCGCGCAAAAATTCCACTCGACGGTCACCACGCCCGTCCGGCGTGGCGCCGATATCAGCGTTCAGTGCGGCGATCTGAGTCAGATCCATCTCAGCAGCGGACGGGGCCGCCGGGTTGGAGGGCCATCTGAAAGGTACTCCCGCACCGTTTGATGGCTTATATGTGATCATCGTACGGGTGTTAGGGTCCCGGCCCTGCAACAAAATACCGGCATCCCAGTCTGCCACGGCAGCAACTTGACCGGTCGTCGCATCGATCTGGTAAGAATATAGCTGCCCTGCCCAGCCGGCATCGAATCGCGCCTGGAAGAGCCGCGAGGATGCACTGATAGAGCTGCTGTTCATGGCGACCGCCGATGCGGCGCCCGAGCGCATGATGATGTCAGCGAACACCGCGTTGAGCTGCGCCTGCAGCGAGGCTTCGTCGGTCGCGTAGTACGATGCGCCCGTGCCGCCCTGCGCGGCGATCGTGTCGAGCTGCGCGGGGTTGACACCGAACGGCAACGCAAAACCGACGATGTAAGTCAGTACACCAGCGTCGTTGAGTGCCTCGGCCGCAATCGCCGCATCCGCCAGCATCGTGACAACATCCGACGACGGTGTGCCGTCCGATTTCACGGACGGCAAGCCATTGGTCAGAATGACCAGGAAGTCCTTACCGCAAGAATTCGGTGGCGCGGCCAGCGGCCCGCCTTCATTGGGATCGTTCAGCGCGCCGCCAAAATATCGTTTCGCTGTTTCCAGACTGCCCTGAAGCGGCGTCAGGCCAGCGTTTTGTAATGGCAATAGCGGATCCAACGGCCCGTTGACCACAAACTGCGAAGTGCCCAATTTGGTATTGACCGCCGCGGAACGTGCCGCATCTAACAAACCGACCGGAACATGGATATAGCCCTTACCAGGCGAGCCGTTCGAGAACCAGGTGGGCGATACCCAGTTCCAGGTATTCATCTTGCCGAAGTCGGTGATGCCCTGACCCAAATCGCTATCGGTCGGCCAGAATTGAAACGTGGCGAAAAAACTTGAGTAGCCGGCAGCCGCCGCAGCCCCGACATCGCCAATTGCGGGTACCGCATTCGACGGGCCGGATTTCGCGGAGTAGCAGTCATACAAATCCCAAGGTCCTGCCCAGAGCACCTCGCCATTGTTGAAAGCGTTCGCCGTCGGCGAATAGCAGAAGCCATTGCCAAAATTGCCGCCTGAGTAGAACGGCAGATCAACGTTGTAATAAATGAAATTGCCCGGGTCGGTCGGGTTGGGTTTGCGGAAGCGCTTGGTCGCTGAGGTGCGCGGCCCAACGAAAAGCGGGTCCCAGGCGGCTGGATTGTAGCTAACATCATAGGGACTGGCATGCAATTGCTGCAGACCTACGGGCGTAGCGCCACCGGTGGACTGCTGGAACGCCATCAGGCCCATGTTGAGGGTGTTCTGATAGGTCGCTACCAGATTTTTGGCCACGCGCCTCGCAATTTCCGAGCGGCTGTTCGGCGCAGCGCTGCCCACGGCGAGACCGGTCGCGTCTTCGTCCATGCTGTTGGAGTTAGCTACCAACATCAACACGTTAGGTTTCTGGCCGGCACCCAGGAACAACGGCACCTGGCTGATATTGACGGCACCGGCGTACGCGTTAGCTGCTTCGGCCCGTGGAGAGACCGACAGCATCGACACGGCTACCAGACCACTGATGGCCAAAACCGGCAGTCGGCCAACTATCCGACCCGTCAGAAAATTACGAACGCCTGACATAGACCACCTGTAATTGAACCTGTGTGGAAAGACGCCGGCCCCAGCCGGTTGCAGTGATGCGAAATGGAGTTCCAGCCCGAGCACTTGCCATCACGTTCAGACTTTCGCCGGACGGCGCTGTCATGTTGGGCAGCAACTCGATGATGTAGCGCGGTTGCCGCGCGACGAACTGCAGAGCGTTTGCGCCCGTACGCGAGCCATAGGGTCGGGGTACAGCGCCAGCCCAATTGGTCGTTGCGGCCACTGCGGCGCCGCCGTTAGCCGGCAGACACAACCCGCCGGTGCAGGCCGAATCGAACGGCGCTGCCGACGTGACATTGTCCTGGACATCGATCTCCGCGTCGCGCAATGCCGCTTCCGCCGCCTCGAAGGCAAGCTGTCGATCGCGTTCATTGCCGCTCATTTTTTCCTCGATACCAGCCGTGCGCATCGCCGTGACGCCTAACAACGACATCATGATCAGAAACACCAGCACGATGACCAGCGAAACGCCCCGTTGCCGGGATGCCAGGATGGCTGATTTCATAAAGTACGGTTCCTGAGCAGGATCGTGGAGGTAAAACTGCGGCGCGCGAAACGATCCGTTGCCGCTACCGCCGCGCCAGCGAATCGATAGTTCAGATTGGAGGTGGTCTCGCTGTTGCGCGTGCCACGCGTCTGCAGATGAATTTGAATCGCGAGAACATTGTTGAAATTGGTGGCCGCCGTGACGTTGCGAAATCGATTGGTCACCATGTCGGCATCCGAATCTTCGCCCACCAGAATCTGCATTTGCTCGACGTTTTCCGCCAGCTCGGTCGCCGCACCCGTATTCTCACGCACCCACAACGAGTTCTCACCGGCAACTCCGGTGCTGCTGGGCGCCAGAAAGTAGGTGCGCGTTACAAAGGGAATGACCACCGCGTCAATATCAAAGGCGGTGCCCAGATTGTCGGTCGCATTGTCGGCGCCAGCGGCATGTTGCAAGTCCGTGCCAGCGATTCCGGTGACAATAAAGGCCGCTGCATTAGAGCAACTGGCGATGACCGCCCGATCGCCCACCGCAAGCGTCGCCGCAGCGAGCGTTATGGCGGCGGTGCCTCCCGCCATGGTGGCAGTCACTGGCAGCACGGGACCGGTTGGAACACGTACCACCAGCGCGTCGGAGCCCCCGATGATGCCGGCCGGCACCGACGTCAATGCAGGAACAAATACGCCAGCTCCGCCGGTCGAGTTATGCACCTGAATACCGACCGCATAGTTATCGTTATGCGTGGTGGGCGTCACAATGGTGTTGACGAACGGTGCACTCGCGCCCAAGTTATTGGTGTTGCAACCGCGGAAGCCGGCCATCCGCACGTCGCGCTCCATCGCATCCATTGCATTGCGGCCCGTTTCAATGAGCTCGGCGTTGGTGTCGGACAAACGATAGGTCGCGGTACTGCCCGCAAACACGACCGCCACCAGTGCCGTGACCAGCAAGCCGATAGTCATGGAGACCATCATTTCGACCACGGTAAAACCAGCGCAGCGGCGATTGACAAACATGTTTTTCATGGCCGCACCGTTGTCACAAATCGCCTGGCTTCCACAGGCCCAGTGCGCGAACCGCGCTCCGTCCAGAAAACCTTGACTGCGTATGCGACGCCCACGCCATCACAGAGCGCGTCGTCCGGTGTGGAATCGATACAGACGGTGCCCGCCCCCTCGGGCAGCTGCGCGGCAACGCGATCATTCCAGTCAAACAAATCGTCCGCCGCCATTTGCGTCGCCGTACAGACGGCCGGCGCGCCTACCAGCCCGGTGCGGTAGATCGCCCGGCAGTTGTTGTTGGCCGCCGCCACGGTGGCATAGTTGTTAGGTGCGGTGGCGCGCGCCGCCGTGAGATTCGCCCGCATGCGATCCGACATGTCATCCGTCAACGCCACAGCCTGACTGCGCATCGACGCCGTGTGATTGCTCGACAGGCTCAGGGCCTGCATCGCGCCAACACCCAGAATGCCGATGCCTAACACCAGCACGGCGATCAGAACTTCGAACATCGTGGAGCCGCGCTGCGTATTCATGGGCACACCGTCGTGGTTTTGTCGGCGCTCGACTGGCCGGCGCGCCGCACGCGCACATTCATCTGGGTCATGTCGGCGCGGCAGATACTGACCATGAAGCCACCGGCCGGGTGCCCGCCCAGGGCATCAAAAGTTGCAAAACTGCGGGTCGATGTAGCTGTCATCGCAGCCTGCAGAGCTGGCGACTGCCGGACCACGGTGTCGCCCGCATCAAAAGCGCCATTGCCATTGACATCGGCGAATACGATTCGTCCTAACGCCCAGTCCGTGCCGCCATCGCAACTGACGTTGTCGGTGGTCGGACAGACGGTTGCTGTACTGCCGCGAGTTATCGCTTCCTGACGTGCGAACATCATGTCCATGCGAAGATCCTGCGAACTGGTGACCATGCGCTGTCGCAAAGTCATGTCGCGCAGGGCCGGCATACCGACGCTCAGCAACACACCGGCGATGGTGAGCCCTAACATCAGTTCGATCAGATTGAAGCCGCGCTGAGAAACTTTCATGAGCTAACAATGCAGCAAACGCAACCGCCAGCACGGTGCAGCAGACCAGCGGTCGTAAACCGAACGTCAGTGGACCGAAGCGTGATGCGTTTCACACACCGCACTCACCATAAGTTGGCGCGCCGCTCTCCAGGCGGCAAAACCCGAGGATCCGTCCGGTCCTTAGAACGCCTGCCGGTCAAATTCCCATGCCTACTTCCAGATAGTTGGCTACCGCCCTGCGGGATTGCTAGAGTGGGGTGTTTGGTAACTTAATTTGGCGGACAACGTACCCTATGGAAGACCAGAACCTGCCCCGCAAATCACTGCTGATGGCCTTTGAAAAGGCCGGTTTTGTCCGGCAGTTTCTCGCATTGGGGATCGACATAGGCTTGTTTACCGGGGGTGTAGCACTGGCCCTGCTGGCGGGCCCACTGGCACTTAAGCTGCTGGGCAGCGCGCTGGCCACCGTCGGGATCGTCAGGTTGTTCCTGATCGGCCACGACGCCTGCCACGGCAGCTACTTTGGCGTCAAAGCGCTCAATAGCATCATCGGGCGCATCGCTTTTTTGCCGTCACTGACCGCATTCAGCCTCTGGGATGTCGGCCACAACGTCGCTCACCATGGGTTCAACAACCTTAAAGGTCGTGACCAGGTTTGGGCCCCTATGACCAAAGCAGAATACGACTCGGCGACCCGTCTTCGCAGGTTCAGCGAACGCTTTTATCGCAGTGGTCTCGGCTATGGCGCCTACTATTTCTATGAGTTGTGGTGGAAAAAACTGTATTTCGCCACGAAGAAGCAGATCGGTGCGACGCGCGCGCGCTATCGCTGGGACAGCGTGTTGGTCACAGCGGGCGCCATTGCGTGGGCCAGCATTATCGTGGTCGTGGCACGCCGCACGGATCAAAACGTCTGGTTGCTATTGTTGTTAGGACTGGCGCTGCCCTTTGCGCTCTGGAATAGCGTAATGGGATTTGTTGTCTATGTGCACCATACGCACCCGGCTATTGCATGGTTCCAGAAGCGACAAGAGTGGCAGCGTTTTCGCGCCTATCTGACCGCCACTGCGAACGTCAAATTGCCTTGGGGCCTGGATCACGTCATGCACAACATCATGGAGCACAACGCGCATCACCTGAACCCGCGTATCCCGATGTTCGCGCTGCGACGCGCGCAGAATCTGCTCAAGGAAAAATTTGCCGGCGAGTTTCAGGTGTATCACATGAATTGGAGGGAATTCCGGCGCTGTGTGAAAAGCTGCAAGCTGTATGATTTCGCCAATCATTGCTGGACTGATTTCAATGGCAAAATCACCGCGCGAGTGCCGTTGGCGATCGAGGCCAACTGACCTATGATCCGGAAGTGTGTTTTGACAGCCACGGTATTACTTGCCGCATGCTTGTACGGCTGCGGTCTTGCGGAAACAGCGGTCACCACAGCTGCGCAAGGCACCGCTGCCGCTGAGCAGGCCAAGCAAGGCAAAGCACTGGAAGCCAAGGTCCGCCAGGACCTCGAAGCGGCGCAACTGGCCGCGAAGCAGCAGATTGACGACGCAGAAGCTGCTGCGATGTCCTCAAACTAACAACTCAACTGCCTCGCACCCAGCTGCGTGGCGCGTGGCGCGTGGCGCCGCCAAAGAAAAAGGCCCGGCGCACTCAGTGCGCGCCGGGCCTTGGTTGTTAGCTCAACCGCGCGCCGCCTAACGCAACGCGCTGCAGGCTACTTGTTCAGAATACGCAGCACCACGCGGCGGTTCTGCGCCTTGCCCTCATCGGTCTTGTTGCTCGCCACCGGCT
>JAYVJR010000124.1:0-2007 GCA_043769085.1 Gammaproteobacteria bacterium | reverse complement strand
GATGGTCATCTTTTTGCCGGAGTCGACTTGCGCGGCGTGTTGCATGACATCACCCTTGACGGCAATACCTTCAAATCAAGCCACAACATTGCCAAGCGCCCCTGGGTAACCGAGTTTGGACTCGGGTTATCCATCAGGGTTGGCCCCTGGAAGTTGGCAGTGGCACGCAACCTGCGGACTCGGGAGTTCGTTGGACAAAAAGATCCGTCGGCTTATGGCGGGATCACGCTGGTTCGCGACATTCCGTAAACCTAAATATCGACATTGTTCGCTCGTGCAGCAAAGGAAGCGCTACGGCAAGGGCTGATTGACAAGCTCATCCGTTGCGTCAGCACTATCGTCAGATCTCAGCAGAAGCACCCGCAGCTTGTTCTGGCCGGCCAGCAAGGCAGCTTCGCTTTCAGCCAGCATAAACAAAGTCCAATCCGCATTTTTCGGAAGTTCCAGCGATGCAGAGAACAATACGGTTCGACTGCCAGGCTCGGTCAATCTGAGCTGATATGTCCCGCGCTCAAGCTCGAGCGAACCCTCGCCGGATGCCGGGCTGGCGGCGCCGAAGCCGGTTGCGGCAAACGTGGCCGGATCAGTTATCCAATTTCGTCCTGCTGCGGTCAGATAGGTATCCACCTGGCGAACATTGGCCGCGGAGTTGAACACCCGTAGCCGGGCGTTATCACTGACCAGCGACTTGTTGAAAGGATCGTCGATTATAACCAGATCGACACCGCTGGCATAGATCACTGCCGCTGCGGTGTACTTGTGGCCGCGCGAAGCATCAAATGTGCTTTTGCCAAATTCGGTGTTGATATTGCCACGAGTCAGCGACAATGAATTGGAGCCGCTGCCGACGTCGTGGTACTGGGAGCCGTAAAGGTAGTCCGCAGCGTTTCCGTCAATATCAATCTGCCCGTTTCGCAAAAAGTTGAGCGATCCAATTCCCGTGGCCGCATGCACAACCCGTAATCGGGGATTCGCCACGCCAGTCCGATCATCAAAATCGTCATTTTTTCCCGAGCCGCAGGCGGCGACTAACCCAAGCGAAAAAGTCGCCAGCAACAGTTTTCGTTTGGATCGATTCAGTAGCAACATGAAAGACACTCCAGCTGGATTGAGTAAACAGATCGGTACAAAGGCCTCGGCCGCCTCTTTTTGTGTTTGCCGGGGAAAACCAGCGCGCAGTTCAATGCTTGGGAACCAGTTGTGAACCAATCAGCGCAAAGCTTAGGTGGTCAGTGTTCCCCGTTGAATAGGATTGCGCCTCAGTTCGATGTAGGAGGACAATCCCTAATCGAGTGTCGTGCCGATGCTAATGCTGCCGAACACGTGGTGGTCGACCTGACCAAAAAACTCTCGGGTTCGCAGGCTGTGAGCGTATGCAAAATCGAAACCGGCCCAGCGCCAGCTGAATCCGGCGATCAAGTCGGCGACCAGTGGCCGTCGCCTGACTTGGTGACTCTGCTTCCAGGTGTTGCCATCGAGAAAAACCTTGTGCGCGACCGCACGAAGATTGAAACCCGCAAATGCTTGCAGGGCATGCGCCGAGCCGCCGTCATGCGGCGGAGCCGGTTGGGCGGCCGTATGGGTTTTGGGCGGCGTAATCGGACTGGCGGCCCGCATCGAGGGTGGCATCCGAAAATCAATGAGACCGCTTGCACCGAATTGCCAGCGCAGACCGGCGTTCAGGTAGGTTTCGACGTTGCCTGTTGCGCCGCCGTGATGTCCCACCAGCGCATTGCCCTGGCCGCGCCAGGCAATCTCGCGCCATTCAGAGGACAACTGCACGCCAAGTTCGTTTCGAAGTTGATTGCGCCATCCACGAAATCGCTCGTAGCCATCGACGGCGTGAAAATAGTTCTGCGTTGACTCGCCGCCGGCTGCCGGACCCACCATGCCAAGATCGACACTGATGGTTTGGCTGCGTCCGGCACCGAAGCCGTGAAATGCCCATCTGCCGAAGAGCCAGCCGGCAAAAGGCCGATCAGGCAAAAAAGCAGGTAGTCAGCTTCC
>JAYVJR010000123.1:0-4535 GCA_043769085.1 Gammaproteobacteria bacterium | reverse complement strand
AGGTCGGTCTGTGCGCGACATATAAGCAGCTGATAAACGGCGGTTTCCCGATAGGCCGGATAGGGCGACATGATAGCTTTGGCGGCTTCGTATTCGGCGATCGCTTCATGCGGCCGACCCTGGTCCGCATAGATGTTGCCAATGCGGGCGTGCATGTCGGCCAAACGCCCCGCGGAACCATTGGCCTTGTAGTACTCAATAATGTCCGGAATCAGAGCTAACGCCGAGTCATAAGCACTCACGATTCGGTACAAATCGACTAATCGCGGCGCGGTGGTCATCTCCATGTCTTTGAGGCCTGCCGCCTTGAACACTTCGAATGCTTCCAGGTAGTCACGCAAAGCGCCCAGGGTATCGCCGTTCGAAAAACGAATAAATCCCCGATCATTCTTCGCGCAAGCGATAGCCACGGCGTTGCCGTTCGCGTCGACGATGACTTGATTGAACTCGCGCATCGCCGCCGCGACGTCGTTCGACTGACCCAAAATCATCGCGTGATCGATGCGTAGGCGCAGCGCGACCGCAGTCTTGTTCTCAACGCCCAGCAATTGCAAGCCCCGCTCGGCCGTGCGCAGCGCCTCGGGATACTTGGACATGCGCCGGTGTGCCTCTGCTGTTAGCGCCAGCATTACCGCGCGATCCTCGTTAGTTAGGCGGCTAGCTTGTTCCACGTTGGCTTCGATCTTTTGAATCTCCGCCATCACGGCGTGTGGATCGAGGTAGCCAATGTCTTCCAATCGGGCGAGAGCGCCGGTCGCCGGGCCTATACAAACCGCCTGTGCCCTACTGCCAGGCACGGCGATCCATAGGAGCGCGGCCAACCAACCACAGGCGCTGAACGGTCTTCGCATGTTAGGAGGCCTGGGCTCGAATGTCTGGGATTCGAACCTGGACAGATAGACGGATTTTATTTAACATCATGCCAATTAGAGCCCTCGTTGCAATGATAATTGGCTGCGGCGCCACCGCGTATGCAACCGAGCCAGTTCCGCCAGCGGTGTCCGCTGTACGAAATTGCACGGTCGATGCCAAGCCGCGCCATTGGACCGCAAGCGAAACCAAAACGCCAGCCGCTATTTGTGCGGAATTCATGACATTCTTGTCGGCGCCCACAGTCGTGACGAAGAACCAGTGGTGGCACAATTTTCACCATGTCGCGGGGCTCGATCGAACCAGTCGACTGACGCTCCGTAACGGCAGGACCATCGGCTGGTTAATGCGCCCAGGAGGCCTCGCGCAACTCGAGTTCGCTAACAAACACCGCATCTACTTGGTCAAATGCCGCCTCAAGCAACCGTGCAATTAGAGGGTCCGTAGTGGCGAACCCACGCCGGTCGCGCGAGTTGCTAAACTCGCGCCACTATGACTGACCCTATCAAGTACTTGGACTTTCCCGGCCGCGTTATTTTCATCGGTTTCGGCAGCATTGGCCAAGGCACGTTGCCGCTGGTTTTGCGCCATATCGGCATACCGTCGAGCCGCATTACGATCGTGACGGCTGACGACATGGGCCAGGCCGAAGCTGAGAAGTACGGCATCAAACTGATCAAGGAACCGCTGACGCGGGAAAATTTCCGGCGCGTTTTGGATCCATTGATCGGTCGCGGCGACTTTGTGCTGAATGTGTCGGTCGATGTCTCATCGATCGCGCTGGTCAAGTTCTGCTGGGAAAAAGGCTCGATGTACCTCGACACTTGTATCGAGCCCTGGCCTGGCGGCTACACCGACCCTGGCCTGCCGATGGCCCGCCGCACCAACTATGCGCTGCGTGAAGAAGCCCTGGCGTTACGTACCGGACATGCCAAATCACCTACCGCTGTGCTGACGCATGGCGCCAACCCGGGTTTTGTGCAGCACTTGGTTAAACAAGCACTGCTCAACATAGCCGTGGATGTCGGTGTCGATGCAGGCGACCCGAAAGAGCGACTCGACTGGGCGCGGCTCGCCAGCAAACTGGGCGTCAAGACCATACACATCGCCGAGCGCGACACGCAGTTGTCGGCGGTTCGCAAGAAACCGGATGAGTTCGTCAATACTTGGTCGGTCGAAGGTTTTGTCAGCGAAGGGCAGCAACCGGCGGAACTTGGCTGGGGCACGCATGAAAAGAATTTTCCTCGCGATGGTCGGCGCCATGATTTCGGTTCGCAGTCGGCGATTTTTCTGGCGCAACCTGGCTGTGCGACGCGGGTGCGCACCTGGACGCCACGGGCCGGCCATTTCTACGGCTTCCTGATCACCCACGCCGAATCGATTGCGCTGTCGGATTATCTGACTGTGAAGGACGGCGCACAGATCCTGTATCGACCGACCTGCCATTATTCCTACCATCCCTGCGACGACGCCGTGCTATCGCTGCATGAGTTTGTCGGCAAGAACTATCAGCTACAGAGCCACAAGCGCATCCTGATGGATGAAATTTCACCGGGAGGCGTCGATGAGCTGGGCGTCTTGTTAGCCGGACACAAGAAAAATGCCTACTGGTATGGCTCGCAGCTGACGGTCGATGAAGCGCGCAAGCTCGCGCCCTATAACAACGCCACCAGTCTGCAGGTCACATCAGCCTGTCTTGCGGGTATGGTCTGGGCGATAGAAAATCCGAACTCCGGTCTGGTGGAGCCCGACGAAATGGATTTTCGACGCGTGCTCGACATCATGCGGCCCTATCTCGGCACGATGACCGGCGCTTACACCGACTGGACACCACTGACAGATCGCGAGCGATTGTTCGCGGAAGATGTCGACAAGACGGATCCGTGGCAGTTCAAGAACGTGCGCGTGGTGTAATCGGGTTCGATCCGGTTCAAAGAAATTGATCGCCGCCGTTAGGACTGAGCGTTTGACCTTGGAAATGGCGCGCATCCTGGCTCGCCAGGAAAACATAGGTCGGCACGATGTCCTCAACGTCGGCAAGGCGTCCGACAGGAATTGCCAGGCGTATTTGCTCAAGCAGGTCCGGCGAAACGTCGGCGAGAATCGGAGTCCGAGTCGCGCCTGGCGCCACGCTATTGATGCGTACGTTACGGGAACCGATCTCAAGCGCCACGCTGCGAGTAAACGCGACGATGGCGCCTTTCGCGGCGGCGTAATGCGCTAGCCCCGCCGCGCCTTTATAGGCTAGCTGCGATGCTGTGTTGATGATGGACCCGGAATTCTGGGCGTACAGCAGCGGCAGGACGCGACGTGTCATCAGAAACGTGCCGCGCACATGCACGGCGATGACTCGGTCCCATTGTTCTATCGGAATGTCCTGCACCGGTGCTGCCGCCGCAATGCCCGCGTTGTTGACCAGAATGTCGATGCGCGAAAATTCAGCAAGCGTGCTAGCGATCAGTTTGTCGACGTCTGTTACCGAGCTGACGTCTGCCTGCACCATGAGCGCCTTGCCACCGTTGGATGCGATTTCGTCGAGCACCGCTTGCGCATTGGCTTGCTGCGATGTGTCGGGATAATTCACGACCACAGCAGCGCCTTCACGAGCAAATGCCAGCGCGACGCCGCGCCCGATGCCGGAACTACTGCCGGTAATGATGGCCACCTGGTTTTGCAGCTTCATGCTTGGATCTCCATGCTCTTGGGCAGATACTGAACATCCACAACGATCAGTCGCCGCAGGCCTGCAGGCAGCGACACCTGGATTTCGTCGTCCAGTCGCTTGCCTAACAAAGCACGGGCGAGTGGCGCATCCATACTGATGTAGCCCGGCGCTGCGGCAAATTCGTCCGGGCCGACAATACGATGCTTGGTTTCGGCGCCTGACTCATCTTCCAAAGTGACCCAGGCGCCGAAAAAAACTCGCTGTGGATCGCTCGGTGGCTGGTCCACGACTTTCATGCCATCTAACCGCTTGCGCAGGAATCGCACCCGACTGTCGATTTCGCGCAGCCGCTTCTTGCCATAGGTGTAATCGGCATTTTCAGAACGGTCGCCCTGGGCAGCCGCCTCGGACACAGACTGGGTGACGCGCGGCCGCTCGACTCGCCAAAGCTGATCCAACTCGTCTTTTAGCGCCCGAAAACCCGCGGGTGTAATGAATTTCGAGCCCGCAGGCACGGGAGCGCGGTAGCGGCTCACATTAAGTCCAATCGATTCGAACGCGGCATGCAGGATGTGTGGGTGATCACAGCAGGAGGGATTGTACCGGCCTAGTCTCGGTACACATGAGCAACAAGTACTACACCCATTTTGTGACTGCGGCTGAGCAAGCGCGCAACTCGAATGAGTGGTGTGGCGTGGTGGAGCTCGAGAGGCCGATCGAATACCGCCAAGGCGGCGCACGCGAGCTGCGTCAGCTGCTGGCGAAGAATTTCGAACTGGACTCCAAGGAAATTCGGATATTGCATTGGGCTCGTTTGCACTAGCCCATTGCGTTTCATCCCCTAGCGGACTTCCTTCCTTTTGAAAGTCCGCATTTTCAACCCCGGGTCGCAAGGCCTGGGGTTTTTTTGTGCGCCCGGCAGGGCGCACTCACTGGGAGGTGAAAGTCCTCTACACAGCCGACATGGGCAAGTGTTAGCCGAAGGCAACGGTTTCTCGGG
>JAYVJR010000122.1:0-3398 GCA_043769085.1 Gammaproteobacteria bacterium | reverse complement strand
GGCACCTTCTTCATCACCGCCTCGACCTGGCCAGCCAATTCGTTCAGCGTTTTCAGGTCGGGTCCGAAGACTTTGATCGCCACATCGCCTCGAACACCGATGATCATTTCCGACACACGCATGTCGATCGGCTGCGTGAAGCTGTAGGTGATGCCAGGCATCTGGTCCAGCACGGTGCGGATCTTCGCGATCAGCGCGTCCTTGTCGGCGAGCTTCCATTCGTCGCGAGGCTTCAGGACCAGGAAGGTGTCGGTCTGGTTCAGACCCATCGGATCGAGACCGATCTCGTCCGAACCTGCGCGCGCGACCACGCCGGTGATCTCGGGGATGTTCTTCATCAGCGCTTGGTGGATCATCAGGTCCAGCGCGGCACTTTGTTCGAGACTCACCGACGGTAGTTTTTCGATGCCGATGATGATGTCGCCTTCGTCCATGATTGGCATGAAGGTTTTACCCACCAAGGCGTAAACGCCGAGCGCGATGACCAGCATCGCAGCCGCGGCGATGAACACCGTGCGCTGACGCCGCAACGCCCAGGCGAGCGCCGGACGATACAGTGTTAGCAATTTTCGCGGCAGCCAGGGATCGTCGTGCGGCGCGCTCCTGATCAGAAACGAGGCCAGCACCGGAATTACGGTCAATGACAGGACCAGCGAACTCGCCAGCGCGAATGCGATCGTCATCGCAACCGGCACGAAGAATTTTCCTTCCAGGTCCTGCAGCGTTAGCAAGGGCAGGAACACCGTGATGATGATCAGGATGCCCGCGGTCACCGGGACGGCGACTTCGCGTACGGCGCGCAGCACGATATGCAATCGCGGTAGCTTGCCGGCTGCTACATCATGGCCCAAATGCTGCACGATGTTTTCGACGACTACGACCGCTGCATCGACCAGCATACCGATGGCGATGGCGAGACCGCCGAGGCTCATCAGGTTTGCCGACATACCGTTGGCGCGCATCAAAATGAAGGTGGCAAGTGCCGCCAACGGCAACACCATGGCAACCGTCACCGCCGCACGCAAATTGCCGAGGAACGCGCCGAGCAACACCAGCACCAACACGGTTCCTTCCACCAGGGCGGTCGATACCGTGCCTACGGCTTTGTCGACCAATTGCGCGCGGTCGTAAAACACTTTGGTGCTAACGCCGGCGGGCAGACTCTGCTGCAATTCCAAGAGCTTGTTCTTGACGCCGTCGACCACGTCGCGCGCGTTTGCGCCCACCAGACCCAAAACCAGCCCTTCGACTGCTTCCGCTCGGCCGTCCTTGGTGACCGCACCATAACGCGTGAGCGCACCGACCCGCACCTCGGCAACATCGCCGATGCGCACAGGTATTTTCATTTTTCGTGTGAGCACGATGGCGCGCAAATCGTCGGCATTTCGAATATTGCCCTCGCTGCGTACTAACAATACCTCGTCGCCTTCACCCAGACGGCCGGCGCCATCGTTACGATTGTTCTCATTCAACGCGGATCGCACATCGGCCATCGACAAACCAATGGCTGCCAGCTTCACCGGATCGGGAACCACTTCGTAACTGCGCACGGCGCCACCCAGCGCATTCACATCGGCAACGCCAGGCACGGTGCGCAGCGCGGGCCGAATCGACCAATCGAGCAGGCTGCGGCGATCCTCCAGGGACATGCCGGGCGCTTCGACCGTGAACATGAACATTTCACCTAACGCCGTCGTGATAGGCGCCATACCGCCACTGATACCGGCGGGCAAATCGTCGGCAATGCCAGCCAGGCGCTCGGCGACCTGTTGCCGCGCCCAGTAGATATCGGTGCCGTCTTCGAAATCGATGGTCACGTCGACGAGGCCGTACTTCGAGACCGAGCGCAGAATCCGTTGATTCGGAATACCCAGCATTTCCACTTCGATCGGTACGGCGATGCGATTCTCGACTTCCTCGGGCGTCATGCCCGGCGCCTTCATGATGATTTTGACCTGCGTACTTGAAACATCGGGAAAAGCATCGATCGGCAGGCGCTGAAACGCGTACCAGCCTGCGGCGGCGAGCAGCATGGCAGCCAGCATGACAAACAGGCGCTGTGCCAGCGCAAACTGCACCAGGCGATTTAGCATCTCATTCGCCTCCGCTTTCGCCGAGCCAGGCAGCCTTCAATACCACGACGCTGGTGACGGCCAGCTGGTCGCCGCCCAGCAGAGCGCCTTTGACACTGACTGACTGCCCGCCACTGGCGACGACGCTAACAGCACGCGCGACAAAGCCGGTGCCGGTGCGCACGAATACATAGGCCTGGCCTTCATGCCGCGCAACCGCGGCTAACGGCAAGGTCCAGGTATCCGCAGCGACTGCAAAGGGCACCTGCGCCTGGACGAACTCGCCGGGCCGCAAGAGTTCTGTACCGCTGGTGACCTGCGCGCGCAGACTGAGTGTATGTCCTTCGCTAACAACCGAGCCCACGTTGGTTGCCATCGCGGTGACAGCGCGACCGACCACAGTGACCGGTTGGTCTTTCGACCAGGTCGTGGCGCGATCCGTGGGAATCTGAATATCGAGCCGCAGCCGACTGGCATCGGTAATGCGCAACAGTGGGTCGGCCGCGGCAACGCGCTCGCCGGGCTTTGCTTTGAGGCCGGAGATAATGCCGTTGTTCTTAGCGCGCAGCAGCAGCGAGTCCTGCAACACACCGGCATCGACAATTTTTGAAATGGAGGTATTGTCAAGGCCGGCCAGACGCAGCCCACCGCGTGCCTGCCTTAGACGCGCCCGTGCTTCCGAGGCCTGCGCTTCCGCGGCGGTAACTCTGCGCTGTGGAACAATTCCTTCGGCCAGCAGCAGCTTTTCGCGCTCCAGCGTTTGCTGCGCGATGCGGCTGCTGTTAGCTGCTTCGAGCGCCGCAATCTGCAGTTGGCCAAATTCCGGGCTGGCAATGCGCAACAGCGCCTGGCCGATTTTGACGCGTTGATTCTCCTCCACCAGCACTTGTTCTACACTGCCCGCGACGGGCGCGCTCAGCACCGACTCCTGCTCAGGCGGCAGGATGACGCGGGCAGGGTATGTTTGGCCGCGTGCAGCCGCGGCAACATCGACTCGTTGCAGCGTGACACCGAGTGCGCGCATCTGCGCTGCTGAAACCGGAAATTCGTCCGCCGCCATTGTCTGCGCCGGAAATACCAGCAGCAAGGCAAGCGCGTGTCGCGACTGGCGTCGATAGGAAAGAAAAGTCATGGATGATCACTCCCAACCTGAAACTCGCCGACGCTAACGCCAGCGTCCGCCATCTTCTGTCTACTGTGAAGATTATCGAGGGATCAGGCTGGAGGTCCGCGTAGCGGTGGTCTGAGGTGACCCACTGCGAACGGCAGGACTATCGACGGTTGGACGCGTATTACCGCAGGCGAAAGTGACGACGTCAGAAGGGC
>JAYVJR010000121.1:0-2368 GCA_043769085.1 Gammaproteobacteria bacterium | reverse complement strand
GGCTGTTCTGTTAGCATTTACATCGGACTATTTCCGCCGGCAATGCGCGGCTTGCTGGCCGGAATAGTGCAGTTGGTCTACAACGGCGGCGATGCAATGCTGTCGTGGTTCGGGCGGCACTATGATGCATCCAACTGGCAAACGGTGCTGCAAATCGGCGGTGTCGGCGCGCTGGCCGCCGCCGTCGCCGTAATCGTGCTGATTCCTAACGACCGGACACTCGTGCCCTGGGGCAGCGAGGCGGCGCGCGTTGTCAGGCCGGGCAGCGGTATTTTCGTGATACGGGAATTGTTCGCCGCGGGTCGTTGGCGTCTAACGTGGCGATTGGCGCTGTTATGCGGATTGAATTTCTTCGCATTTCAAGCGTTCAACGGCTGGGTTACGACCTATCTGCGCGAGCAACAAGGCTACTTGCCCGACATGGTCGGTCGCGTGATGACAATGCTGCATGTCGGATCAATGGTTGGTGCGATCGCCTGGGGCTTGATGGCCGACCGCCTTGGTCGGAGAGCTAATGCGTTAGGATTCGTGCTGGCCGCAGTGTTCATTGTCATCTATTTGAACGTCCCCGCGAGCCCGCTCAGCTACGGCATCGTGGGATTTTGTTATGGGTTCTGTCTGGTCTGCGCCGGTATCTGGGGCCCGTATTTCGCCGAACTTTATCCCGAACATCTGCGGGCAACAGCGGCCTCTATTTTCAATTGGGGCCGTATTGTGTCGCTGTTCGGAGCGCCCCTGACCGGGGCGATCGCGAGCAACTTTGGACTGCCGACAATCATGTTGATCGGCGCATTGACATTCGTGCTCGCGGCGGCATTGTGGTGGTCACTGCCGGAAACATTGCAACGCGCTCCGTCATTGCAAGCGCACTGAGTCATGATTGGCGATGACTGATTTCCAATCGGAAAAGCAGCTGCTGCAGGCGCATCATGCGGCGCTCGCACAGGCGTCACCCTCGACCGTGGCCGCCGTGCTGGCGCAACGCACTGCGCCCGACTGGCACTGGCGCGGCATGCACCCGTTTCACGAGCAGCGCGGCGCCCAAGCGGTTGCCGATGCATTCTGGATTCCATTGCTGATCGCGATGACGCGCGTGCAAAGGCGGCCCGACATCTTCATGGCCGGTTGCAACGAGATCGACGGTTTCCAATCGGTTTGGGTCGTGTCGATGGGTCATTTGCTGGCGCTGTTCGATCGACCGTTTCTGGGCATTCAGCCCACGGGGCGAATCGTCATGTTGCGCTACGCGGAGTTCGATCGAGTAAGCGCCGGACGTATCGCCGAAACCGCATTTTTTTGCGACCTTCCACATCTCATGATGCAGGCAGGCCAATACCCGCTGCCGCCACAGACCGGAGCACATCTGGTGCAGCCGGGTCCTGCGACCCATGAGGGCCTGATGTACGGTCCGCAGGATCCTGCCCGTGGCCGCGCGACGCTCGCTGCTATCAACAATATGCTAACAGGCATGGGCGATCGCAGCGGCGACTGGGAGGCACGCATGACGCGCAGTTGGCACGAAGACATGCTGTGGTGGGGTCCCGCGGGGATCGGTGCAACTTATACGATTCCGCGTTACAAACGTCAGCACGCCACACCGTTTGGTGACGCGTTGCGGCACGAGTACCGATTCAATGGCCACCTTTGCCGGCTCGCGGAAGGCAACTTCGGCGGCTTCTTTGGCTGGGCTAATCTAACGTTGCGCAACGCCGGCGGCTATCTTGGCATGACCGCAGGCCCGGGTCTCGCCGATATGCGCGTGGTCGACATGTACCGCGCGGCCGACGGCAAGTTGGCGGAGAACTGGATATTCATCGATATCCTGCATTATCTCAACATGCAGGGTCTGGATGTGCTGGCACGCATGCGTTCATTGCAGCACGACCCCGACAACGTATAGCCGGGTGAATGATCATACTATCCTTGCGCGCATGCCTCTCGTACTCGCCAATGCGCAACCCGCCGCCGGGGAGACTCTTCGCGGACGGCCTGCCAGATGACCAACGATTCGGCTCACCGCGCCGGTGGATTGACTTGTTAGGAGGCACTAAACGGCACCCAGAGAGTTGGCTGCTTGCTCTCGAAGAACGGCTGTAGCGCGACGATCTGGATGAAAGTTCATCCTGATTGACGCGCGGCAGAGATCTGCCTCCGCCGCCCACTTGGCTGTGAGTTCCGATGCATCGTCACTCTTGCGCTTTAAAGTACTGCCTGAGCCGCTTCGCTTCCTTTTCATGGCAATGCCTCATGCGAATGATGCGCCGCACCGTGCCACGTGGCGTCCACACAAATACCAAATACCTTACGTCTAACCGCGCGGTCACGCAGGACTTGCTCCGGCGCGGCGAACGCTCGCGCCCGCAGCCGG
>JAYVJR010000120.1:0-2869 GCA_043769085.1 Gammaproteobacteria bacterium | reverse complement strand
GACCATGCTGCGTCGGTCGCGCCTGGTAGCCGGGCATTTGTCGCCTAACGCGCCTCGCGTTACCTGTGCAGAGCTTCCCTAGTTCGAGCCGAAGGATGCAAGAAAAAGGGGCCCTGAGGCCCCTTTTTTTATCGCTAAATCGACCTGGCGACAGCCTCAGACTCTTTCAAGCCTGCGCGCGCAGGTTCCACAGGCGCGCCAAACGCTCCAGGAACGCGTCGCCTTTGACAGCAGCAAAAGCCTTGGCTGCGTCGGCCTTGTTGCCAGAACGCAGCTGAGCTATGCCAAGGACCAACTGCGCATCGGCCGGGCTCTTGAGGCCCCCAGTCGTGATTCCGCGCGAGATGGCGTCAACAGCCTGCGGCAGCATTCCGTAGCCCAAAAATGCCTCGCCGATCTTGGTCATGGCAACACCCGTCTTGGCCTTGGCGAGCTCGCTATTGATCTGCGGCTTGTCGATCGCAGCGCGCGATTTCGCACTTGCTAACAGACGGTTGACACGATCGACATCCAGTTTTTCCGTGAAGACTTTCTTCGTGACCATGTTCTCGCAGATCGCCTGTGCTTCGCCTGGAAAGCCTGCTTCCATCGCAAGTTGCGCCATCTCAACGCTGTATTGCGGGCGCGGCATCGCATTGACTTCTGACGCCAAGCGGTAAAGCTGCAAGGTCGCACGGTCGCCCTTAGCGTCTCCCGAACGGAACAGCGAGATCACCAGATTCTTCCAGTAGTCCTCTTTCTGATAGTAACGAACCAGTTTTTCCAACGAGGCCGTCGTGCAGGCGTCGTCACTCAGCCGCCGGCAGGAATCGAAAACCATCAGAACCAGCTGCTCTTTCGGCGTACCACCATTGCGTTCAATTTTTTCGACATAATCACCGACGAATTTCGCCGTGGTCTTGTAGTCGCCCTGGCGGTAATACGCCTGGCCAGCAATGATGTACATGTCGGCATCGCCATATCCGCCCTTGATGGCGCGCTGGCTGTATTCGATCGCTTTGCCATAGTTGCCCTGCACGTTGTACATCTGTGCCAGCGCTTGAATACGCTTTTCCAGCGTCGAGCCGGACACATTGTCCAGGGTTTGTTCATAGTACTTGGCAGCACTGCCGTAATCCTTCGTCTGGATAAAGCAATAGGCCATCACCTCTGCAATCGTATTATTGTCGTTCGCAGTTTTGTTAGGAACAGCTTCTGCATCGCGACCCTTGGCGATACATTCCGAGAAATTCCTTTTCTTGCTGGCCGCGTCCGCCGCTGCCAGGGCTTTCTGAACCGCCTTGGTTAGCGCAGGCGCTTTTTGCTGCGCGTTTGCCAGATTCACACCTGAGGCGAGCAAAGCTCCCGCCACAATCACCAGCCAAGCAGACACAGACTTCCTCATGGTCATCCTCAGTTAAAGATTCGCCTCAAACAAAAACTCGCCGTACTCAGTGGAGTACGGCGAGACCATAACAGTTCAAAATTTCTCGGGCCCAACGCCGACCGAACCTCTACTCGCGGAACTCCGCGACGTTGACGAAGCCTATTTTCCTCATCTGATGGCGCTGGGCAGACGCGAGAACACGTGCGACGGTGCCATAACGCGAGCGCTTATCGGGACGAAGATGAACCTCGGGCTGCGGGTCCTTGTCGCGCTCCTGGCGGAAGTACCCGTCTATCACTCCCAGATCATTCAGAGGCGATCCATTCCACAGCACGGTTCCGTCGAAATCGATGGTGATGTCGATGACTTCGGGCGGCACTACCGGAGGAGGGTTATCATTCGGACGTGGCATGTCCAGTTTGACGGCATGCGTCATCACCGGCAGGGTGATGATCAACATCGTCAGCAGTACCAGCATGACATCGATCAATGGCGTGGTATTGATGTCGCACATCTCACCCGTGCCACTGCTTGGACCAACACTCATTCCCATGGCGTATTTGCTCCAGTGCTCGCTAACGGCCTGCGCGGAAGCCGCGATCGGGTTCAGTAATGAATCCGACTTTGACAACCCCGCCACGTTGAATCGTAAACATCACTCGTCCAATGGCCTCATACCGCGTTTCGGCATCGCCACGAATATGAATCTCGGGCTGCGGGACCTGGCGCGCCGCCGCGATCACCAGTTCTTGCAGTTTGCTCCGATCCGGCACCAAGCCTTCGTTCCAATAGATATTGCCGTTTTTGTCCACGGCAACCGTGATGTTTTCCGGTTTCGTCACTGTCGGAATGTTGGCAGCTTTTGGCAGGCTCACTTTGACCGTTCGGTTGATCACCGGAATGGTGACCAAAAAAATGATCAGCATGACGAGCATGACATCGACCAGGGGAGTGGTATTGATGTCAGCCTTGGCTGACAACTCCTCTTCCGCCGGCCCTAATTTCATCCCCATTTCTGTGCTCCAGCTTCAGGCGCTAACAAGCAGACTATTTCTTGACGACAGTTGGCGCCGCAGAGGCCACCTGGTTGGTAGCAACCCGCGCACCGCTGACCAAGTAAGCATGCAGGTCGGCCGTAAAGGAACGGACTTTGTCCAGGACCGTCTTGTTGCGGTGGATAAGCCAGTTGTAGCCCATGACCGCCGGCACCGCGACGACCAGACCGATGGCAGTCATGATCAGCGCCTCGCCAACCGGGCCCGCTACCTTGTCGATGCTCGCCTGACCGGCAACGCCGATGGCGATCAGCGCCTGCAGAATGCCCCAGACGGTGCCGAACAACCCGACGAACGGAGCCGTGGAACCGACGGACGCCAAAAACGCCAGACCAGAATTGAGGCCACTGGTTACATTGTCCGCAGAACGCTGCAGCGACATCGTGATCCACTCGTGCATATCAATGCGGTCTGTCAGGCGGCCCTCGTGATGGGACGCCGCGCGGAC
>JAYVJR010000119.1:0-2191 GCA_043769085.1 Gammaproteobacteria bacterium | reverse complement strand
GTTTGACCCCACCATTTCTCGTCACACCCTTGGCATTCGCGCTGGTACTGATTTGGATTGTGCTGTTTCCGATCATAGGCATATTGATCCGAATTGCGGGCTACAACCAGACCCTGGCAACCGGCAGCGACAGTTCGGTCAGGTCACGCGATCGGTATGAACGCACGTTTGGCGCCCTTCTCTTTGTTTCGCTCGCCATTGCGGTTTTCGAAGCGCTGCCACTCGCGGTGCATTTTTTCCATCAGATCCGCAAAACATCATCTGCACACGGTTGGTCCTGGCAAGAATATCTGGTGGGAGTAACGGTCATCTGGTCGGCGCTCAGTGCCGCGCCGAAACTTCTGACTGTCCTCGGCGGTCTGCCACGCGCGCTGGCGATCGGATTGATCGCTGTGCTGGGCCTGCTGCTGCCCCTGTCGGTTGTCATCATGGTGACTGACTTTCTGGTTTACGAATCGGTACCGGCGAGCACTATTGTGGGTGTCATGGGACTATTCGTAACACCTCCCATAATCTATGCCGGACTGGTTGTGCTGGCGATGGTCGTGGGCGCGGTCAAGAAGACGTTCGCGGCGCGCGAGTACCGATGGCTGGTGAGCTTGTTACTTGCCATGCTGGCAATGCCCGTGGTTTTGAGCGTGGGCTTGTTAGTTATCTGGCTGCTGGTTTATGAACTGTACCTCAGCCATCCGAGTGCCGTACCGGACATCCTGTTAGCGGTAGAGCGGACGCGCGGCGACAGCTTGAGCAACTACGGCGACTTGGCGGCTTACGTCGTGCTTGGAAGCGCGCTGCAGATCTGGCTGTATTGTCGTCTGGCGGTGGACATCAACCTGACCTCGCTCCATGGTCTATACCGCGATCGCCTGGCATCGGCGTTTTTGCTGGGTTTGAACAACCGCAACCAGGTCGCCATCGAGCAAGACATTCCACTGAACGATCTGTGCTGCTTCGCAAGCGGTTCAACAGCACCGTATCATCTGATCAACGCCACTCTCAATCTCGGTGGCAGCAAGGATCTGAGTTTGCGTGATCGTCGCAGTGATTTTTTTGTCTTCAGCAAAAACTACATTGGCGGCGCGCGCACCGGCTATTGCCGCAGCCTGAGCATGGAGCAGACCTTTCCCCAGCTAGGCCTGGCCAGTGCGATGGCGATCTCGGCAGCGGCAGCCGCGCCCAACATGGGCAGAAGTTCCTCACCACTGCTGGTGGCATTTTTGACGCTCATCAATGTTCGTCTCGGCATCTGGGTGCCGAACCCGGGTCTACTGGAAGAAGCTTTCTACAAGCGCCGCGTTAGGTCTGTACGGGGCTCGCGCCTTCAGGGTCGCGTGCCCGGCTTCACTTTCGACGAGGTCTTCCGTGACGAATTGCGCGCAATCGAAGAGCGTTGGGAGCAGCTCGGTGAAAAAAATGCCGGGCGATGCCTCGCAGGCTGTGATGGCCCAACGCCACGCCACCGGCTCGCGGGCATCGCGTTGTCCGGGGGTGGCATTCGTTCGGCTACCGTCAATCTTGGCATAACCCAAGTTCTGCACGCAGCAGGGCTCTTCGAGCACTTCGACTATATGTCCACGGTGTCCGGCGGCGGTTATCTCGGTTCAAGTATCAGCGCGATCATGCGTCACAAAGCGCAGCCGGTCAGCGCGCTATCGGGCACGGTGAGCGTCTCTACCGGGAACGGCGGCGAGACGGTGGTGACGGTCACCGCGGCTCAATCCGGCGCGGCCGTTAGCCATGTTTTTGCACGGCACGCTGCACTGGACGTGCGCAGCGGCGATGTTGTCAGGGCGGGCGCGCGTCTGTTGCGCCGCTCAGGGCCTTACACGCGCAGCCAGATCGCCGGCGTTATCGCTATCGGGCGATCACCGGTGGGGGAGCAGCTCGTGCGCGTCACATCGCCACAATCGCAGGAGTCCCGCGAGTATCGTTACACACGCTATGACGTGCTCGCGGTCGCACACGGCGATACGGTTGCAGTCGGCGATTTACTGGTGAAAAAACGCGACTCGTTTGGTGATCGCTTCCGCTGGCGGGTGCGTCCCTCGGTACTGTTGCGCGAAATGACCATGCGCCTGGTTGAGACCTTTCCCTGGGTCAACCTGTCCGACGGCGGCCAGATCGAGACCCGGGCGACGATTGAGTTGCTGCGTCGACGCTGCAAGCTGAACGTGATCGGGGATTGCGAGGC
>JAYVJR010000118.1:0-5841 GCA_043769085.1 Gammaproteobacteria bacterium | reverse complement strand
GACAATGCCGGCAATGCGTCAGCCAACTCCAACACGGCCAACGCGACCACGGCCGCCGGGACCACGCCGCCGACGGTGCCGCAGAACCTCAGCGGCACGTCGCCGTCCTCCAGTCGCATCGATCTGACCTGGAGCGCCTCGACGGATAACAGTGGCACCGGCATCGCGGGCTATCTGGTGTTCCGCGACGGCGCACAAATCACGCCCTCGCCCATCAACGCCACCATCTTCTCTGACACTGATCGCTTGCCGAGCACCAGCTATCAGTACTTCGTTCGGGCGGTCGATAATGCGAGCAACACATCCGCCAGTTCGGCGCTCATCAATGTGTCTACCTCGGCGGACATTACGCCGCCGACGGTGCCCGCCGGCGTGTCAGCGACTGCCAACAGCTCGACACAAATTTCGCTGAGCTGGTCGGCGTCAACCGATGTTCTTGGCAGCGGCATTGCGGGGTATCGTATTTACCGCGGCGGCACGCTGATCACCCCGACTCTGGTAGCAGGCTTGAGTTATGTCGATACGGCGCTCGCTGCAAACACCGCCTACAGCTACACCGTGCGCGCCTTTGACGTCGCTGGTAATTCTTCGGCCGACTCAAACACGGCACCAGCTACCACCTTGGCGGACACCACCGCACCTTCCACGCCAACAGGCCTGGTCGCCACGGCAGGCGGATCCACGCAAATAAATCTGTCGTGGAATGCTGCATCCGATACCGGCGGATCCGGATTTAACGGATACCTCGTATTCCGCGATGGCACGCAGATTACGCCGACACCGATCCCAAGTACCAGCTACTCAGATACGGGCCGTGCACCTAACACGAGTTACGCCTATTTCGTACGAGCCGTCGACAACGCGGGCAACCAGTCTGGCAACTCGAGCACCGCCACGGGGCTAACGTCGTCCGATACGACGCCGCCGCCGGCGCCCACGGGCGTATCCGCCAATGCCACCAGTTCGACCCAGATTACAGTCAGTTGGAGCAGTGTGACCGACAGCGGTGGTTCAGGATTGGCCGGCTATCTGGTGTTCCGCGGCGGCGTACAGATCACGCCAAGCGCGATCGCCGCCACCTCGTTTGACGATGCCGGCCTGAGCGCGAACACCACCTATAGTTACACCGTGCGCGCTGTAGACAACGCCAGCAATCAGTCAGGCAATTCAAGCGCGGCAGCAGCCACCACTCAAGCCGATACGACAGCGCCGACTGCGCCGTCGTCGCTGGGCGCTACCACGACATCACAGCCGAGCATCCAATTGTCCTGGACTGCATCCACGGACAGCGGCGGCTCCGGACTCGCTGGCTATCTGGTGTTCCGCAACGGTGTTCAAATCACCCCCGTTGTTATCGCGAGCACTAGCTATACGGATGTCGGCGTTAGCTGGAATACCAGCTACTCGTACTACGTGATTGCTCGAGATACGGCTGGCAACAATAGCGCGCAGTCCAACACCATCAATGCGTCGGCCCAGGATGTGACTGCACCCACTGTGCCTGCGAACTTGAGCGCGACGGCGCAAGGCAGTAGCGCCGTCAATCTGAGCTGGTCTGCGTCCAACGACGGAACCGGCTCAGGTCTCGCGGGTTACCGTGTCTATCGCGACGGCGCCTTGGTCAACACGACCGTGTTGATCGCCGCCACCAACTACAGTGACACGGGCCGCAGCGCCAATACCACCTACAACTACACGGTTCGCAGTGTCGATGTTGCTGGCAATGAGTCGGGCAATTCAAACACCGCTGCCGCGACCACGGGCGCGGCGGGTACCACCGGCCTTGATGCTCGTCCCAGTAACACCAGTTGCCTGGCGCCTAACGAGCCCACCAGCAGCGCCTCGTATGCTCCGCAGCGCGTTTACCCGAATCGAAGTTTTACCTCGGCCATACACGCGCTGCAAGCACCGCTCGACAACTCGCGTTGGTATATCGTTGAGCAGGGTGGACGCGTGCGTTGGTTCGATGCCACGGATATCAACGGCAGCGCGATCAATACCTTTGTGGACCTGACGGACCGCGTGATATCGGGCGGCGAAGCCGGTCTGCTCGGCATGGCCTTTCATCCGAACTTCGCGTCTAACAACTGGGTGTATCTCTCCTACACCGGGGCCAAGACTAACGGCAGTGCTGCCGTGTTCGAATCGCGAATATCCCGGTTTACAATGTCGGCACCGGGCACATTGAATCCCAGTTCCGAAGTCGTGCTGCTGCGAATACCGCAGCCATTCGACAATCATAACGGCGGGCATATCGCATTCGGCCCCGATGGTTATCTGTACTTCGGCACGGGCGACGGCGGCAGCGGTGGCGATCCTAACGGCAATGCGCAAAACAAGCGCACGCTGTTAGGCAAGATGTTGCGCATCGACATCGCTCCGGGAAACAGTTATTCGATTCCGTCCGGCAACCCATTTGCTGGCAATCCAAGCTGCAATAACAATTCGGGTGCTCACGGCGTTGGCGCCAGCAATTGCCCGGAAATCTATGCCCTGGGGCTGCGCAATCCCTGGCGCTGGAGTTTCGATCGCGGTTCGTCCACACCCAAACTGTGGCTTGGCGATGTCGGCCAGGGCGCGAGCGAGGAAATCGATATCGTTTCGTTAGGCGGCAACTATGGCTGGAATTGTCGCGAGGGTGCTTCGAACTACAATGGTTGCTCACCTGCAGCAGGCGATCCAGGGTTTGTCGAGCCCGTGCTGGACTTGGGACGGACGCTAGGCCCATCCGTGACCGGCGGTGTCGTCTACCGTGGGACTCAGTTGCCAGGTCTGGTGGGCAGCTACCTGTTTGCAGATTTCTATTCCTTTAACCTGCAACGCGCGATTCTCAACACCGACGGCAGCTACTCGCGTGAAACGCTCTACAGCTCAGGGAGCGACAATGCAGCTAGTTTCACGGAGGACACAGCCGGCGAGGCGTATGTGGTCGGGTACAACAATGGGCTCTACAAAATTGTCGCGACCACCAGCAGCGCCAATCCCACCGTGCCGAGCGATCTGGCAGCGACGGGTTGCGTCAATTCGTCCAACCCGCAGCTGCCCGCCAGCGGATTAATTCCATACGCGCCTAACGCGCCATTCTGGTCTGACAATGCCGCCAAGGAACGCTGGCTCGCAATACCTGACGGCACCACCATCACGGTCAATGGCGATGGCGACTGGACTTTCCCGACGCGCACCGTGCTGGTGAAAAATTTCCGGCTTAATAGCAGGATCTTTGAGACACGGCTCTTTATGCGCCATGCGGACACCGGCAACTGGCGGGGCTACACCTATCGCTGGAACGACGCCCAGACCGCCGCTACGCTGGTCAACGGCGGCCTCACCGTGAACGTCGAAGGTCAACCGTGGACTTACCCCAGCGGCACCGAGTGTCTGCAATGCCATACGGCGGCGGCGGGCAATAGTCTCGGCCTGGAGACTGCCCAGCTCAATGGCAACCTGACATACCCGCAAACCGGCCGAACTGCCAACCAGTTGGCCACCTTGAATGCGATCGGCATGTTCGCCGCGGCTTTGCCGGATCCCGGCACGTTGCCGAGTTATAGCGATCCGTATGGATCGGCCGCTCTGTCGGGACGTGCGCGATCCTATCTGCACACCAACTGCGCGCAGTGCCATCGCCCCGGCGGCGGCACTGGCAGCAACATGGACCTTCGGCACGACACGGCCATCGCAAGCACCAACACCTGCAACCTCAGTCCGACGCGCGGTGACCTGGGAATTGCCAATGCACGGCTGTTAGCGCCTGGCGATCCGTCGCGATCCATTGTTCTGCAACGCATGAACCGTCGCGGTACGAACCAGATGCCACCGATTGGCAGTCATGTGATCGATGCCGCCGGCGCCGCCGTGCTGAGCAGTTGGATCACAGGAATGAACGGCAGCTGCAACTAGTCGGTCAGCTGGAGACGGCTCCAATGCGCGCAAGCGCAACTTCGCGCCCTAACAGCTCGAGTGTCTGATCGATCGGCGGCGACACTGTGCTGCCGCTGACAGCTACGCGCAGCGGTTGCGCGACTTTGCCCAGCGCAAGACCGCGGGCAGTGGCAAACGCGGTCAGTGCGTCGTGGATCTGCGCCTGGTTCCACTCCACGAGCTCTGCCAGGCTCGCGTGAAACTCCTGCAGCATGGCGCGGGCTTCCACCGTCAAATGCTTGGCGGCAGCCGCGGCGTCCATCTCAACCTGCGGCAAAAAGAAAAAGCGGCTGTTTTTCGCCATCTCGACCAGCGTCTTGCTGCGTTCACGCTGCGATTCCACCACTGCTAACAGGCGTGCATCGTTCGGCGCCTCGACACCGATGCGTCGCAGATAGACCTGCAGGCGGGTTGCAAGCTCTGCAGCATCGGCGCGCATCATGTGCTGTTGGTTGAGCCACAGCAGTTTCTCGGGATTGAAGGCGGACGCCGATTTGCCGATCCGATCAATGTCAAAATGCTCGATCATTTCCGCACGTGTAAAAACTTCCTGATCGCCATGCGACCAGCCGAGCCGCACCAGGAAATTCAGCAGCGCGTCCGGCAGAAAGCCCTGCTCTTCGTAGGCGAGCACGCTGACCGCGCCATGGCGCTTCGAGAGTTTGGTGCCATCCGGACCGAGAATCATCGACGCATGCGCGTAGATCGGCGGCGTCGCACCTAACGCCCGCAGCATGTTGATCTGACGCGGCGTGTTATTCAGGTGATCATCACCCCGGATCACGTGCGTGACGCCCATGTCCATGTCGTCCACCACGACGCAGAAATTATAGGTCGGCGAACCATCGGAGCGGGCGATGATCAAGTCGTCCAGCTCCGCATTCGCGAACCGCACCGCACCGTGCACGCGATCCTCCACCACCACCTCACCGTCGAGCGGGTTCTTGAAACGCACCACCGGCGGAACACCTGCGGGCGGGGCGCCCGTGCGCTGGCGACAACGGCCGTCATAGCGCGGCTTATCCTTGCGGGCCATCTGCGCCGTACGCATGGCGTCGAGTTCATCCTTGCTGCAATAGCAGTGATAGGCATGACCCTTGAGCAGCATGCCGGCGATCACCTCTTTGTAGCGATCAAAGCGCTGGGTTTGGTAGTAAGGCCCGTCATCGTGGGCCAGCCCCAGCCAGGCCATGCCTTCGAGAATGACCTGCACCGCCTCGGGCGTGGAGCGCTCGAGATCCGTGTCTTCGATACGCAAAATGAAACGGCCGCTGTGGCGGCGCGCATAGAGCCAGCTGTAGAGCGCGGTTCGAACACCGCCGATATGCAACATACCGGTCGGGCTGGGAGCGAAACGGGTAATAACGGGCATCCGGCCATTTTACGGCAGTACCCGGGCCGCCCGCCGAATTTGAGAGGGACCAGCCGCTGGTGTAGGATTCGCGCCCCACTCAAAAGGGGCGGTTAGCTCAGCGGTAGAGCATTGCCTTCACACGGCAAGGGTCACTGGTTCGATCCCAGTACCGCCCACCAAATTCATGCCGCTCGGCGTTTTTCCGCCGCCACAAGATCAAACGTCGCTTGCAAATTCATCCACAACCGCGGCGAAGTCCCAAGAACGCCGGCGAGATCAAGCGCCGCATCGGCCGTAACGCCGCGCTTACCTTTGATGAGCTCATTGAGACGCGCGCGTGTCCAACCAACACGCTTTGCAAACTCAGTCTGCGTCAGGCCACCGGGCTGCAGAAATTCCTCCAGCAACACCTCGCCCGGATGAAAGGGATTTGCGGGTTGATCCAAAGTTTTTCTCGACATGTCTTCTCCTAGTGTGCTGTCCCATAAGAAACTAATACACATGGATGATGTCCAAGAGGTATCTTTTGTATCTCAAGGACATCGCCCATGCCTACCCACAAACGC
>JAYVJR010000117.1:0-2384 GCA_043769085.1 Gammaproteobacteria bacterium | reverse complement strand
CACGGCGCAGCTCAACAACCTGCAGTCATTCGTGTTCCGATTCACCAACGGACCGGTCGGGGTCGACCGTCGCCGTATGCGCGACTTCAAACAGCTCCTGCAGTGGGTCGATGCCAAGGACGATGCGGCGGCCCGGGCGCTGATCGATCAGCTCCTGATCCTGCCACTCAATATCTATGAGCAGGCGCTACTGAACGAGCAACGCGCCACGCTGGCGCGGCGCGCGCAGCAATTCGACGATGAAGTCTATTTTCTGGAGCGCGCTCAGATCGGCAGTGGGTTCTTGCGTGGCAAGGTGAATGCGCTGTTGCTTGCCAAATTTTTTGTGGCGCAGGCACGGACGGGCAAGGTGGCCGATGCCCTCGCGACCTATCAGAACATGCTCCGGTACCAGTCGGCGCTGCCGAACTGGCCTGCGTTCGAGACCATGCACCGCGATCTGCTCGCAGCGCCCGCGAGCGACCGTCCGTTGTCCACGCGCGGTGCGATTCGTCGCGTCGAGTGGAGCGAGGATTTCGTGTGGACGCACCATCTGCTGCGCCGCTCGATTGAATTCTCCGCACTGCAGGGCACGCTGTGGCAATTCCAAGTGCGCTGTGAGCGCAAAGTGTTCGGCGATCAGGTGATTGTCGGCAAGAATTGGTCGGTGCCGGCCGGGTGGGGACAGTGCACGCTCTATGTCTACGGCGAGCCCGGAGCGACATTCGTCGTCACGGAGTTCGCTGATGGCATCGCGAGCCGTTAGATTCCCCGCGTACGCTGCCGCCGCCGAGTCATTCGACGGGCCGATTCAATTCATGCGTGCCGCGCCGGTAGGCCACTCGCAACATCGAGACCAGCCAGTCATACCGCTGCTGCGGGGTGCGTTTACGAAAAGACCATTTTCGTAACCTTTCCGCATCATCGAATGTTCCCTGGCTCGACGGTGGTTCATCGCCGGGGTCTGCTTGAACGCGCTTCGACGAATCTGGATTTTCTGTCATGGCGAGCCTAACAATTCGCGCAATAGCGCAATGTCAGCGACATCACGCGGCCGATTTGATATTTCTTTCAGGCGAATTAGGTGAGCAATTGATGCAATCCGAATCGGTACCGCGTCCAACTCGACGGTAACGGACTCTGCCCACAACTCGGGGAAAGGGATGGGGTTCCGGATGAAGAGGTCGACCGACGGCCGTAAATGAGTGGGATCCCAAAAACTAAATACGGTCATTCCCTTATCAATTCGCCAGGACTCGCGGATAGATTCCACCGTGAAGTCCTGCGGTTGCAGCGGCGCATTGGGTTTCAACCCCAGCATTTGTAACGCACTGATCGCCCGCGACGACTGTTCCGGCGCCAAATCGACTGTCAGATCGACGTCGGCCGTTAGGCGATCCACACCGTGCAGTATGACAGCGAGACCGCCGACCAAGACATACCGTGCGTCCAGTTCGTTGAGTGCACGAAAGATACTGACAAAGTCTACGGGCATGCTCCAGTGTGAGTGAATTGGTGCCTGATTGGCAATTTTGGGAAAAGCCTCCGGCCCCGTCAGGAGCCGGGGGCTGGCACGGCTAACGCCGATTGTTGCTAGCGTCCTCGCGATAGGGTTCGCGAAGTACCAACTTGCCATTCAGTGGCAGAGCCGAAAAACGCATATATTGTGGTCCCAAGCGCAACGGCGCCAGGCTGCGACAGGAACCGTTGTTAGTGGCGCCATTCTCGTGAACCGGCTACCGTTGGTTCCCTCCAAATTACGGGAATGAGCGAGACGTTGGCGGGCGAGTCGCGCTCGACGGCGCAGCATTGCCTGCTGTGAGCACGAGCTGTGGCGACCTGAAACCCTGATTGGGTCCGAACGTGGAGTAGAGCGCTCTTTCCGCTAACAAGCAGAAAAATGCACCAAATAGGCGCGGTATGTCCGGGCCTTCATTTTATGTGCGGACGGCACGTTCGAAATTGGCAAATGCAAACCAATGCTGTGCACACCGATTGTTTAGGCACGGCCTTCCTGCCGCCGCCAATCCTGAATACGCGAGAAAAAGAGCTCCGTAAACGAATCCCACTCGTGCGCCGGGAACAGTGCCTCGACTTTGCGGCGCACCGCAGCCCTGGCCTCCGCGGTGCCGAAAAACGCGTCGGCGACCTCGTCGAAATGCGCCAGGTGCTGGCCGCAGAAGTCCTCGAATTCGGCGGCCGCCAGCCGGCCCCTGGCAATGCGCGCATACTCTGTTAGCTTTTCGGCGGACGACAGATCGCGCGCCGCGACCTCGAAGTAGGGCTCCCAGTCGAGGTTCTTGCGCATCCTGCGTTGCGTCGCAGCGCAGAAAATGGCCCAGCGCAGGTTGGCTTTCACCAGCCACGGAAAATGATAGTGCAGGGAGGTCACCTGCGAATCGGGG
>JAYVJR010000116.1:0-49234 GCA_043769085.1 Gammaproteobacteria bacterium | reverse complement strand
ACTGCCCGCAGCGAGTCCGATTCGCTGGCCTGGCGGCAGCAGTTCATCCAGTCATTTCTGGAGCGCGATTTGCCGCAAATGGGCATACAGATTCCTGCCACTTCACTGCGACGTTTCTGGAACATGCTGGCCCATTATCACGGTCAGATCTGGAATGCCGCAGAACTCGCGCGCGCGCTGGCCGTGAATGAATCCACGGTGCGCCGGTATCTTGACCTCATGAGCGGTGTATTCATGGCACGCCAGCTGCCACCGTGGCTTGAGAACCTGAGCAAGCGGCAGGTCAAGGCGCCCAAGGTCTACGTGCGCGACAGCGGAATGCGCATGCACTGCTGGGAGTCCAGAATGCCCACGGCCTTGAGCACCACCCCAAGGTCGGCGCCTCGTGGGAGGGTTACGCAATCGAAGAGGTGCTCAAAGCCATGCGCCCCGATGAAACTTACTTCTGGGCTACTCACGGAGGCGCCGAGCTGGATTTGTTGCTGTTCGTCAAGGGCAAGCGTATCGGCGTGGAGCGCAAGCGCATGGACGCACCCAGCATGACTGCATCGATGCGCGTTGCGATGGAACCACTGAAGCTCGACCGATTGTTAGTTGCCTACCCCGGCGAGCGGCGCTATCCGCTCGGAAAGAAAGTCGAAGTCGTGCCGCTCTCACAATTGGTTGAAGCGCGTTAGCGAACTGCGGCGGAAGAACAGTGTCTGCGATTGAAGCCGATCATAGGCTGTGGACCGGCATAGTGCACCAAGTTTACGAGTCGTCAGCACTCACGTGAAAGTTCCTACGTCACGTAACATTGCTAACAAGGAACCTAAATCATGGGTTAGACGGCAGGTAGAGGCAGTGCCAGCTTCGGGAAGGCCTTGAGCAACTTGCTGTCCATCGTGACCAACCTGACGTCTAGTTGCTTTGCCAGCGCGACGAATTCGCAGTCATATGCCGAGCAATCGCTGTCTCGCACTAGCTCCAGCACCTGTTGGGAACCCACCTCATACTCAGCGCCAGCTAACAGACTCTCTGCTTCGGTCAGAATCTGGCGGGCTTCGTCGAAGCTCAGCGCCTTTCTGCGAATCGCACCCGCCAAGATGTTCCGGAACTCACTTCTCCAAAGCAGCGGAACCGCCCAGTCAGGGTCGCTCTTGAGTTGTGCTTCTGCCCGAGCAGTAAGCTCTGACTCCAGGTACAAATACGCGACGATGTTCGTATCGACAACAATCACTGACGGCCCTCAAGCTTCATGGCATCAATGTCGCGAGCCCTGAACTTCACCTTGGGCAATGCGCTGCGAAGTGCGCGGGCTCGAGCAAGCCGCTCTGTGGGTGGAATGCGCCCTGGCAGCAGTACGGACTCCAGGCAAACGATAGCCTCGCTATTGAGGCTACGGCGATGCGCTTCCGCCGAACCCTTGAGACGTTTGTATATTTCGTCGGGGATGTTCTTGAGCGTCAGGGTGGTGGGCATGGGTGGCTCCAAGTATCGGACACCATTATGGTGTCGTTTCGGAACCACGTCAATCTGCCATCTAACGGGGCGGTGGCGTTATTTCAGGTTCGGCCATGAACCTGAAATAGCGGCCACCTGCAGGCCGTAAGCGCGAATCTCTCTAGCGCCGATCTGCCGCTTGGAGACGGCGTACACCCCGGGCCGACCATACACGTTGATCGTGGATTGATCGTCCTCGCGGCGATGCGAAAGGCTCGTCCGGGCATTCACCGTTCGGCGACTCAACACATCCCATCGCGGTTCGGGCGGCGGCGGAAGCGCTGCGATTTCCACTTCGAACCAGCAGCCGTCGACACGATGCAACTGACGGAAGGCCGATACCTCGCGCCAGAACTGGGCTCGTTCACGACTCTTCGCAAGCTGCCGCTCGCGGTAGGTTCGGCGCCCTGAGAGCTCATCAGGATTACGGCGAAGCAAACCAGTCCGCGGATCCACGTACAGCGGTTGCCAGACGCGACGCACGTCGAGAATCTGCCTGCCCAGATCGATGAGGTGGCCTTCGACGACGCGAGTATGCACGGCCACGTATTGGTTCAGATGCTCCAGGATGTGCCGCTGCACGGCACAGCGGCCGTCGATGACGGCGCGTACGTCGCTGTACACCTTGTCCCAGGGGCGACCAACCTGGCACGCAAGGTATCGTGCGAGGGGGCGGAGATTTTCGTTGAGGGACTTGGGGTCGCGATACCCCGCCTTCATGGGCAGAAACGGAGCTTCGCTCTGGTCGCGAAATTTTCGGCCGTCGCGGCCGCGAGGCACGCGACTCGGCGGACGGGGCCGCTCCACCAGAATCTTGGGCATGTCGGGACGCATCGGCGCTCCTAGAATCAGGTGCGCCGGGCGTGTGCCGCGACGGCTGGGGTCGACCCAGCCGCGCAGTCTAAGCGAGCCGCGCCGCGATGTCAGTTCGTAGGCATGCGCTGGAGGTACCCGACCTTAACAATCAGATTCTTGCGTCAACGGCAGTACTGGTAAGCGCCATGATTGGGGGCCCCACTTTCAGAGATGCTCTAAAGGCCCCTTACCATGCCCCCTTCAGAGGTCGGCAGTCAAGGAGCCCGCCCGAACACCCGCGAACGATAAAAGCCTTGTTTTTCAGGGGTTTTTCGCTACTTCGAGGTCCGGAACGGACTGTAGCGAACTGCGACGGAAGGGGTAATTGGTGGGCCGTGTAGGGATCGAACGAGATAGTTAAGCGTTTGAATCTACGAAGAATGTTTCTGTCGGAAAAACAGAAGGCCCCCACAAAGGCCCGGTGAAATAGCGGCTGGCTGCGAACGTTGCCGAACGATTCGTAGAGAACTTTGATTTCTGCCGGCTTTAACCGCGCGTTAGATTCCGCAGAGTTTCCTTGGTCGTGCCGAAACAAACTGGAATCACAACGCCATCTCCATGCTTCCTGCATCGGCGCCGCTTGGACCCAGCGTGAAGGCTAACAGGGCCGGCAGCAAATCAAAGCCTGCCTGCCTCGAAGTGCGCCTCGAAGAATCGCCACGGCGCGAGGTGATAGTCGCGCCGCAGTACGGCCCCATGCTGCGCGAACTCCAGCATCAGATCATTGCCGGGCGAGACCGCTGGCCAGCCAGGACGACCCTCGCCGTTGGGATCGCCGGTCTTCGCAAACTGCACCCAGTATGCTCGGATCAAGTCTCCGTAGGCGCGATCGCCATCGACCACCCGATAGCCGAACTTGCCGAGTCGATCCGCACTCTCGAGCAGAGCCGAGCCGTCGAGCGTGCCGAACACATAGCGCGTGGTGGCTCCGTGTGCCGCACCGAAGAAATCGCCGACGTGCTGATCGAGCACGCGCGAGAATAGGTAGACGTAGCTCGGACCGCCCGCCTGCGCGTGATGCTTGGCGAGATACCGCTGGCTGCTCAAAAAAAACTCGCTGTAGATCTTGTTATTCAGTGTCGTCTCGTCTCGCTCGTGATACAGCGCGTCGGCCTGCTCGCGTGTGACGTTGATGACACCGAGCACCGGAGCCGCGGGCGTACTCTTTGCGATGAGACTGCTCTCCCAGCTAGTCGCGCCTGTTAGGTACGGCACGCGGTGCTGCGCGCCAGCGCGAAATGCCTCACCGACGGGACGCGTCAGAATCCGGCCATCGATCACAGGCCCGAGGCCACCGCCGACGCCCAGCCGGTGCTTGGACTGATAGTCCAGCATCTGCTGCATCGTCAGCGCGCGCAGCCGCTGCACAACTCCAGAATCTTCACCGTCCAAGTCAAACCGACCGGCAATCGTATGACCCTCGCTTTCGAGTGACGGCAAGTTCGGCTGTTCCTGGTTCAGATGCCGTTCGGTCAGCATTCGCACTGCCGAACTCTCCGAGATCGCCTTGTCGAACAGGCCCGCACTCGCCGGGCTCGTCATCAGATAGTTCACCGACATGCCGCCGGCCGACATGCCGAAGATCGTGACATTGGCCGGATCACCGCCGAACGCCGCGATGTTTGCGCGCACCCACTTCAGTGCCGCGATCTGGTCCATCAGGTTGTAGTTGCCGAGAGGCTCGCCAGTCTGGGCACGGCTCAGCGCGGGATGCGCGAATACGCCGAGCATGCCGAGGCGATAATTGAACGTGACGACGACGACGCCCTGCGTTGCGAGCACACGGCCGTCGTAGCGCTCCATGCCCGCATCCCCAGCCGTGAAGCCGCCGGGCAGTATCCACACCATGACCGGGCGAGGCGATGCAGGCTTCGTATCGGCCGTCCACACATTCACGTGCAGGCAGTCCTCCGACATGGTCCGGCCACCCAGCGTTTCGAGCGAATAGCCCTCTCTCAGCAGTTGCGGGCACACCGGCCCGAAGCGTGTTGCGTCGCGCACGCCGCGCCAACTCGGTGCCTGCTGCGGTGCGCGCCAGCGCAGATTTCCCACCGGCGCGGCCGCGAACGGAATCCCGCGGTAGATCTTGATGCCCTGCTCAACCGCGCCGCGCAGCGAGCCCTGCGCGATCGTGATGATCGGTACAACCTCCGCGGCTTGCGCAGTCGAAACGCAAAGCAGCGCGACCAGCAGAACGGCAGGGCGAATCAATGCAGCTTATCCCACACCGGCGCGAGCACGGCGAGCGGATCTTGCACCAACGCGAGCTCGGCTGCGCGCGCGGCGCGCAACCAAGCGGGCGGCAGTTCGTCCATCGAGTCCACATACCGGCCCGCCCCGACGACGAGCAAATGCCCCGGGTGGTCGCCCATATTCATCCAGGATCGCCAGCTAACGGTGTTAGTGAAGCTGATATTGCAGGGCACGCGCTTCGCACCGCGCCGCTGTAGGTCCGCGGCGCGCGCGTGGTAGCTCAGCATTTCGTTATACAACGACGGTTTCGCATTCGGCACCGGCGTCTTGGCCGTGCTGATCTCCGAGATCCAGACATCGCTGCCGTTCGCGAAGATGCCCTCGACCTCATGCCGCAGCGTCGCACCGGGCTGCTGGACGATATCGAATTTCAGATCCGCGCGGATGTGCGGCGAGCTCGGTGGGTAATTGCGCGCGGGGGCCGTCATCGTGGCGCCGGTGTAAGGATTACGGATCTCGCGGATGGACTGGCCGGTGTCCGAATTCGTGATGAACGAGGCTTCGGCCCGCACGTTGAAATAGCCGCCTTCGCCATCTGACCGGAAACGCGAGAACTGCGCACTGAGCAGGCCGAACAACGGCGTGACTTCCCCGTCGACGAGGCCGTAGTAGCGGCCCTGCAGCCAGTGCATTACGAGGCGATCGTCGAGGGCGCCGCGCATCAGCATGAAAGTGCGCATGCGGTCCTGAGGATTCGTGATCGAGACGCGAGCAACTGGGTTCGCCGCGAGCGCTGGCCCGGCCACGGACGACGCGCCGAAACCTGCGAGCAGGCCGAGTGTGTGGCGTCGCGTGATGTCGGCCTGCGGGGTGATCGACTTCTTCATGTATGGGCTCCGGTGATGTTGATCAGGCGGTGAGGATTTCGGTGACGACGCGTTCGGAGGATTCCAGCGCGCCTTCGAGGCCGCGTGCGCTCTTCGAGGTGTGCTCGCCACAGAAGTGGATGCGGCCGGCCGGCTCGGCCATGGTGGGCACGAAATCGGATAGCTGCCCCGGTGCGAAATACGCCCAATCGCCACGATTAAAATGCTCTGCTCCCCAGCTGAACAGCCGATGCGCGGTGAGCTTGCCGCGGGCCGCAGGTCGCAGTTCTTCGAGCGTCGCCGTGATGCTCTGCAGGGCCTGCGCGTGGCCCATTCGATCCCAGTCGAGAGCGAGCTGTCCGCGCGCCTGCACGACGAGTCCGGTGACTTCCTGTGCCGACGCACCGAAGCGCTGCGGCAGTACGGTTCCGAGGACGCTGTCGGTCCACATGCCGGCCGCCAGTCCGTCCGATTCCCAGAATGTTTCGCGCGCCGTCAGGAAGGCCATTGATAGCGGCTGATATGGCAGCGAGACGACGGCACGGCCCTGCGAGCCGGTGAGCGCGGGTGTTAGGTGCACGTGCCGCAGTGCCGAGAACGGCAGGCTGCAGATCACGTTCGCGGCCCGGAACACGCTGCCGTCGGCGCAGCGTATGGTGGCGAATCGCCGGCCACTGTCGATCGCGACGACCTCGCGACCGAGCAGTACTTCCTGGCTCAACTGCGCCGCCATCGCCTGGGGCAGTCTTTCGTTGCCGCGCTGGATGGACCAGGATGTCGGACTCATCGTGCGCTGCGACTTCGAGAAGCCGTCGGTGAACTCCAGCATCAGTGTGGAGAGGTCGCGCGCGCTGATGCCATAGCCAGGCGATACATCATTAGCGAGACGAATGGCAGCCTGACTGAGGCCGCGCTCTGAGAGAAACTGCTGCAGCGAGATATCGAGAGACTTATTGGCGGGATCCAGCCACGCAGCGAAATCCGGCAAGCGCTTCGCTGCCGCGATCAGCTGACCCACGAGCTCCCAGGGCATCGAGGCGCGATAAGCATCGGGGAACGGGTTCGCTGCCGAGGTGGGCCATTGATCGCGCGGAATGCGTTGTCCAGCGAGATAGAGTTCCTGCGGCGCGTTGCTGCGAAACCGGGCGCCGACGTCGAACAGTTCGAGCTGCGTGCGTCGCGCACAGTCGAGCCCGCGGCCGTAGCCGTCGCCCATCGAATTGAATCCCATCTCGGGAAAGCCGGGCAGATCGAAGAACGTATGCACGCGTCCGCCGACGCGACGACGGCCTTCGAGCACGAGCACGCGTGCGCCCTGCCTCTCGAGCAGCCACGCGGCATTGAGGCCAGACATGCCGGCACCGATGATGATCACGTCATACGGGCGCTGCCGCGGACTGACCGACGCCGCAGCGACGGTGCTAGAAGCCAGCGCTGTGGCGCTGAGCGACAACCCGAAATCGCGGCGCGTTATTCTGGACATGTGTGGTTTACCCCGCGTGAAACCTACAACGTTTATAGTCCAAGCGGTGACCGCTCGACGGAAAGAAGGCTCCATGGTCCGAAATACGCTGATGCTGGGCGCACTACTGCTCTTGGCGCTCAGCGCACCGCAGCTTGCCGCCGATGCGGCGGGGACGGAGGCTACCGAATATTTGAGCGTCGCGCAGTTGCGCGCGAAATATCAGGATCCGCAGAGTAGGTTCGCCGTCATCAAGGGCCTCGAGATCCACTACAAAGACGAGGGCAGCGGGCCAGCGCTGCTGCTGGTGCACGGCTCGAACAGTTCGCTACGCATTTGGGATACGACGGCCGCGCGCTTGAAGTCGCGCTATCGCGTGATCCGCTTCGACGTGGCAGGCATGGGATTATCCGGGCGCGTGTCCGATGAAGCAGCGGCGAATGTCGATCCAGTCGAGATTCCGATCGGTCTGTTAGATTTGCTGGGCGTCAATAAGGTCAGCTTCGTTGGGAACTCGAGCGGTGGCACGCTCGGCATGTTCCTCGCGGCGAAGCGCCCGGATCTGGTCGAGCGGCTGATCCTCTCGAATACGCCGGCGGATCCGGTGCAGTACGGCCACATGGTGCAGCCCGAAAGCTTCAAGCGCGCGCAGGAGGAAGTGAAACTCGCGGGCGGGTACAAGTCACGCCATTTCTGGGACGAGTACCTGAGCTACTTCTCAGGCGATCCGCAGCGCATCAGCGCGAAGACGCGCGACGAATACTTCGACTTCGGGCGACGCGTGCCAGAGAAGCATCCGATCGCGATGACGGCGAGAATCGGCGATGGCAAGGTGGCCAGTCAGCTGATGGCACAGGTGACGGCGCCCACACTGCTGCTGTGGGGCGGCGCGGACGCACTGTTACCTGTGGATGCGATGAAAGCACTCGCGCGCTATCTGTCAAAGGCGCAGGTGTCCACGGTGATTTTGCCGGACGTCGGTCACTATCCGCCGCTTGAAGCGCCGGTGCGCGTCACGCAGCTCGTCGCGACTTACATCGAGGCCGCCACGCCGAATTGAGCAGCGTGTTAGCGCGCGTCGAGAAATTCGCGGAAGGTCGCAGCGACACTTGCAGGTGCGGTCTGCCACTGACGCGGTCCGCGATCGGCCACCGCCTGAACGCGCACGTTGCGCAACAGCTTTGCGGTCCGCTCGAAGTCTTGCGGTCGGCTAGTTTGGTACGTGAATAACAGGACGGGCTGCGTGAGCCGCGGGTAGACGTCTTCCGCCGAATAGGAAATCGCCGCGATTTCGCCATAGGTCCATTTGTGACCGGGAATCACACTGTCGATGAACATGCCCGTGTAAGTCTCCGGCGCTTCGTCCGCGCCAAGACTCTGCAGGCCACGCGTCAGGCGATCGATCAGGTACTGACCGCGCAAATCCTTCTGCCGCGTTTCGCCCATCGCCTGGATCTCCGCGACGTAGTCGCGGCGGCGCGCCGCATCGAAGTTCGGCGCCTGCGAGAGAATCACGCGGCGGACCCAGCCTGGCTGCATGGCCGCGAGTTCCGTAGCGATCAACGAACCGGTGAGATGCCCGACGAGGTCGATCTTCTTCCCCGCGCGCGGGCCGTAGCCTAGACGCTCGAGGCCGTCGGTCAGCGCGATTGCGTACTGCGCCAGCGTCGGCTGGCTGGGCGGCGCATCGGATCCGCCATAGCCCGGGGTATCGAACGCGATCACGACGCGATCCGTCGCAAGATGAGGCATCAGCGCCGCGTACATCCGGCTCGAACCTGGCGAGTAGTGGAAGCAGACGAGCGGCGGATGCCGCTCCGCACTGCGCCGGGCCGGGCGGGCGATGCGGAGATGAATCTGGCCGAAGGGCCCATCGACATACTGCCGCTTCACTGTTGGCGCTGCGGGCACGGCAGCATCTTGCGCGATGGCAGGTGTGCTCGTTGCCAGCACCAGCCAGAACGTCGAGAGGATCGCAGGAATCGCGGTCGGTATTCGCAGTATAGGCATCAAACACTCCGGTTTCGAAAGGTCGCTTGAGCGGCACGCAGTATCATCTGCGGAGGGGGCATGTGAGATATTTTGTGTGTCCGGGCTGGTTGTTAGGTAGCAGGCAACGCAAATCGGTCACAGTGGCCAATGGTAAACTGCGCTGGCGCGGCGTGCCTTTTTCTGAGCAACGTCCTCCAGTCTCTGGTCACCTTGCGCAGCACCGGCGGTGCGCAGTGGCTGCAATCGAGGCTGGACGCCCTCAGAGTGATGACGGCATCATCCGACGATGAATTTGGATATTGAATCTCTCCGGTCCTGGATGACGACTCTGGTGGTCGCCGCAGGAACCGCCGCCACCGCCAGCTGCGCGATGCAGGCGGTGGTTGCGGCGCCGCTGTTGAGCGCGGGGACGCAGTATGTTGCGCTAGGCAGTTCGTTCGCCGCGGGCGCCGGCATCGGTCCGCCGCAACTTGGCGCGCCAGTGCGCTGCCAGCGCACAACTAACAACTATGCGAGTCTGCTGGCGCAGCGGTTCAAGCTGCAGCTAACAGATGCCTCCTGCAGCGGAGCGAAGACCACACATTTACTGGGTCAATGGAACGAGCTGCCGGCGCAGCTCGATTCCGTGACCGATTCGACGCGACTGGTGACGGTGACGGTTGGTGGTAACGATCTCGATTACATGGGCGCGCTGTTCGGCGGCAGTTGCCGAGCCGGCGTGGCGTTTCGCCCTGGCCCCTGTGCTGCGGTGGTCCGTCCCAGTGCCGCGCAATACGAGCGTCTCGAAGCCGAATTGAACTCGATTGCAGAGGAAATCGCACGCCACGCGCCTGGGGCGCGATTGGTCTTTGTGCAATACGTGACCGTCGTGCCGCAAACGCTGTGCGCGGTCACGGCCATCACGCCTAACGATGCGGCGATCGGCCGCACGATTGGCCGGCGCTTGGCCCAGATTACAGCGCGGGTGGCAGCCGCCAATGGCGCGCTTTTGTTAGCCGCGGACCGCGCGTCGCGCAAACATTCGCCCTGCGCGAAGGAGCCTTGGAGTCACGGGTTTCATGCCGGCTACGACGCGCAGCAAGGCGCGCCCTGGCATCCGACGCCTGCAGGACACGCCGCAATTGCCGAACAGCTGGCGGCACTGTTGACGCGCTGAACGCCACGAAACGAGCGATTAGGCAACGGCAGACGGCGTGTATACATCGCCAGCATTTTGACCGTCATTTTGCTGGAAGTCTATGCCAATATCGGCGCTCCCTTGAGAGCCCTAGCTCGGTGATTGGATCGTTTCGCCATCATATTGACAGCGCAATTATCGAACGGCGGCGGAAGGGGTAATTGGTGGGCCGTGTAGCTATCACACTGATACAGTAAGTCGTTGAATTATCCGCCAAAATGCATTTTAGTAAAACGAAAGGCCCCCAAATAAGCCCCAGCAAATGGCGGAAGCCAGCGAACGTCGCCGAACGATTCGCAAAGATCTTTGATTGATGCCGTTTTCAGCCGAAGCGCCAGCAAATACAATGAGCCTGACTTGAAATCTGCCCTTCCGGGGGCATCCGACAACAAACAATTTCCAGGAACGCAAAAGCTGGCTTAGGCGTTCGCCCGCCTCGACAGAGGTCCCGCCCGGTGCGGGGTAATCGGATCCTGCTTACGAAGCCCCGCCTAAACAGCGGGGCTTTCGCATTAATGGGGAAAGGTCTCGGACCGAGCCGACGTCCCTGTTCTGTCAAATTCAAAAGCGTCGTAACGCCTTGCAATGGTAATGCAACTGCATTACGATCTTTGGCATATGGACTCCCTCGAAATTGAATCCACCTTGACCGACCGCTACCAGACGACGGTGCCCGATGCCGTGCGGCGCACGCTTAAACTCCGCAAGCGCGACAAAATCCGCTACGTCGTGCGTCCGAGCGGTGAAGTGGTATTGACGCGCGGAGAGGTTACCGAGGAGCGCGATCCCGTCATGGCCCAATTCCTGGCTTTCCTGGCACGCGATATGGCGACGCACCCGAAACGCCTTCGGGGCGTCACGCCCGCGCTCGTGCGGCGCGCCCGATCCCTCGTCAAGGGCGTAAAGGTCGATCTCAACGCGCCGCTTCCTCCTAACGCCGAATGACGCCCGCGGCGCCGGCCGATCCCCCGGTCGTGATCCACGGTTGGACGATCTTCGCGCATCCGCAGTTTCTCGTCGCGCTCGAAGCTCTGGTGCGGCAGGTCGATCGGCAGCGCGCCAAGGATCCCAAAACTTACACGGCCAAGAACGCCACCAAACGCCTTGCGGCAATCGTCAAACTTGCCTTCGACATCATCCCGCAAGATCCCGCGCGGCCCGATTATCGCCTCGGCGCGACGCTCGGCGACGAATACAAACACTGGTTCCGCGCCAAGTTCTTTCAGCAGTATCGGCTTTTTTTTCGCTTTCACCGTGAGAGCCGCATCATCATCTATGCCTGGGTCAACGATGAGGGCACGAAGCGGGCGTACGAGAGCGACACGGATGCCTATCGAACGTTTCGCAAAATGCTCACGAGCGGCAACCCACCTGATGACTGGGACGAGATGGTGGCACAATCCCGGCCACACCAACGCCGACTACGTGTCGGCGTCGCTCGGCAGCGTCCACCCACAACCTAACACAAGGGCCTAACAGACGCTCAACGCATCAGGTCGTTTCTGCGAAGACCGGTGGATGAGTTGCGTTGAAGTTATCGCCCGTTTCAGTTCGATAACTCAGAAAATTGCGCTAGATCACTGACAATATTGCTAACAGAGTTCCCTTTGTTAGCTATATTGGGGGATTGGGCCGTGTAGGGATCGAACCTACGACCAAGAGATTAAGAGTGACTTTTAGGCAAATAGTGGCAACAAGCAACAACAGCTAACAACACGAGTTCGCAGGAATACCCGAAGGAAAATGATTGGCAGCTGCTGTCACTGATTGCCAGAAGTTGGCGAATAGTGTGGGATTTGCGCCCGGGCCTTCATCGGCAGGCGGGCTAGACAGGGAACCCGACGATTAACGCCAGAGCGTGAGACTCGCTGCCTGCCGCTCTTTGCGCATCTGCGGGCGAGGTTTGACCCGCCGACCGGTGAGCACCTAGCTCCGTTAGTTGCGCCCGCAGCAACTTCAGGGCCGCCGCCACAACCTCGCTAACGTTTACCCGCCCAGCACAGGCGCGGGCGAAGGCCACCAAGTCGGTCGGGAGCAGCACGGTGACAGTTTCCAGGTCGTCCATCCCGAAAAAGTCCCCGAAATAGAGCGATTGCGGCCACGGCGCATCTAGCGAGTTAGCCCAGAAACAAGAAAACCCGCCGCAGCGGGATCTCGCGGTCGTCAAAGTGTTTAGGGTCAGCTTGCTCGCTTGCGGCGTGCGACACCGATACCAGCTAAACCAAGTCCAAGGAGACCGAGCGTGGCGGGTTCGGGGACGGCCACAGCGGACTGCAGGTTGTCGATAAGCAATGCGTTAAACCGGCCACCCACGTCGATCCGGATGGTGTCGAAGACGATGTCCTGAAAGCCGAAGAAGTTGTTACTAGAACCATTCAGTTGGGCGCTGAACGACTCGATTATCGAGCCACCCGCGCCACCCAGCAGTGCCGTGAAGGTCGACGTTCCAAAATTGCTCACCATGGCGAAGGTGGCCGCGTTCTGCTGGACCGTGAACTCGATGAACAGCGGCGTATTCCCCCCCGATGCGAACGAGATGAAATTGTTGAGAGAATCTCCCGACATGTTCGGGTTAACCAGTTCGGGATCGAACCGGTCGGGTTGGAAATCCCAACCGCCGGAGAAGTTCACTCCGAAAGCTGCGAACTGGTTGGTGATGGCTGTTGATTCCCCGATCGCGCCGGCTTCGCTAAACGTCAGGGTCTGGTCCGACGAGGCAAGTCCGGAGCCCGCGCCCACAATCGGTGTGGCCTGCGCGATCATCGGGTTGGCCAGCATCCCCATCCCCACTATCGCCACAAACTTAATTTTCATCACGACTACTCCGCTGACTCCCAATATCTGGGTGCTACCGATTTCGGAGCAAAAATCGAGCCGTGGAATGCTGTTATTTGTCTTTTCAGCCACTTACGGAGATACGCCTGACATAACTCAATCGGGCTGGCCTAAGTGTGTAAACAATTCCGACACGCCACTGGATGCTTGATAACGCGGCCTCAACCCTTGTTTGTGCACTCCCGGCCCTTCTCGGCAGGCGGGTTGGACGGAAAGGGAACCCGACGATTGGCGCTGGTCCGTAAGAATCGCCACAGGCTGCCCACCTAAAATAAACCCTGCAGTAGCTGGATCTCGTTGTCGTCAAGGCGACTATTTTCAGGCAGCGCGCATGCAACGCCTAAGTGACGTGACCCGAAATTGTTGGTCCAGGTTGATGTTCCCTAAAATGGCGAACAGGAGACCTGGAAGATGCCAAAGCAGAGAAATACAACCGAAGAGATCATCCACAAGCTGCGCGAGGCTGATGTCTTGATTGGCAAGTTCCTTCATCTATCCTCGCGCGTATGAAAAATGCGCAGCAGCACGACGTCTGTGCCCCTCAGCTCGTACCGTATTTCGTACTTCTCGACGAGCACCCGTCGAATCTCCCGGTCACCAAAACGGGGTAGCCGCTCTCCCAATCGTGGCTGTTCCGGAATCCGTTCCGCACGGCTAACAATGAGCTGTACGGCAAGCGCAGCGGCACGACGATCAACAGGCTCCAGAAACGCATGCAAGCGACGCAAGTCACCATAGGCCATCCGCGTCCATCGCAGCGCCACGGGCCTACCGGCGACGAACTTTGCGCTGGGACACCGCGAGGCCAGCCGCCCAGGCCTTTACGTCGGCATGGTCCACAGTCTTACCGGCATCGACCTCCGCAAGTGCCGCCAACGTCTGTCGATGCCGCTCCTCATCAAGAGCCAAATAGTCTTCAATGGCCTCTTTGACGACCCAGCCACGTGGGCGATCCAATCGGCCTGCAAGACCGTCCAATCGCTTTGCCAACTTTTCGGGAATGTGCGCCGTGACGACTCGGTTGGTCATTTCTAATCACCTTTAATCAAATCGATTATCAACTATAACACCGCACAGTCAAAGACCAAATCTGTCGTGATCATTGACATAAACAGCGGTACAGCCAAGTTCAGCTGAGACTTGTACCGGGCGGCAAAAGCGACAATTGCGTCGGCGATCCGATTCTTTCAATCGGCCGCGAAATCAGCGCCGAATTTTCGACACCGAGCAGCATCGCCCCTTTGACCTCCGCTTTGGGAGCCCCTAACAACTCGTTCGCCCACCCTTCCAGGCATGCACGAATTTCGCGCACATACCCGTAGCGGTTGTAAATTGCCGTCACGCTGCCGTCAGAATGCCCTAACACTCGTCGAATCAGCTGCTCGCCACCGAACCCTAACGCCTCAGCCAAACGCGTTGCGACGGTGCGCCGCAGATCGTGCGACGTGAACGGTTGTATAAACTCTTCGCCGCGATCGGCAATAATTTCGCGAACCAATCGTGTGCGGCAGAGTTCGCCGATGCCCTTCACCGAGATGGCGCCTTTGCCATTCGGGAAATTGCCGTCGCCGGCGGGGCCGCACGGAATTCGCTTCAGAATGTCGACCGCTTGCGGCACCAGCGGTACAAGGCCCCGAGAAACAAGTCTATTAGCTGTGCGAGTCTGCGGCTTTGGCGGGATCGCCAAGGCTCGCTGGCAACGCAAACGAGCCCGGCGTTTGCAGGCGCACTAATCCGCCCTGGAACTCCTGCCATTGGAGCCGCTGAAAGCCGAGTTGTGTGGTTGTACCGAGCCGTAGTCCTGGGCGCCGCATGAAACCGTCGGCGATACATTCGCTTCATTGTGCTGACCTGATGTATGTTGCCGGACGTCGGCCGCTGTGCCGGCTTTCCGGGGGCTAGCGCAATTGTCGGGTGACTCGGATACTCGTATTGAGAACCGCGCCGTGACGGTGTTCCTGAGCTACGCGAGAGCGGATCAAGCGCGGGCAACCAGGCTATCGACCGCGCTGGCCGACGCCGGCCTCGACGTCTGGTGGGATGCCAAGATCGAAGGCGGCGCCGCGTTTGCCAAATCCATTGAATCGGCGCTCGACAGGGCGGACGCCGTAGTCGTGCTGTGGTCCCAGTCATCAGTCGCCTCCGACTGGGTGCGTGATGAAGCCGCGCGCGGTCGGGACCAGAAGAAACTGGTGCCGATCAGGCTCGATGGCACCGAGCCGCCGTTGGGATTTGGACAGTATCACGCCATTGATTTCTCAAAATGGCGCGGCAGTGTGGCGACGTCGGATTTCAAGAATCTTCTGTCCGCGGTGGCGTTGATGGCAGGCCGAGAGGCAGCGCCTGTGTTAGTGCCCGTCGCAACATCGCGCCGACGGGCTTTGACGCTGGCCGCGGGCACCGCCGTTGCACTGGGCGCCGGCCTGACGGCATGGCGGCAGGGTCTATTTGGCCGGGCCCCCACCAGGCTCGCGAATAGTGTTGCGGTGTTGCCCTACAAGAATCTCAGCGGCGACCCATCGCAGACCTATTTCTCTGACGGACTCTCTGAAGAAGTGCGCACCACGCTGGCACGCAACAATTCCTTGCGCGTCATGGCGCAAACCTCGTCCGGCAAGTTCCGCGACAGCAAGGAAGATGCCGTAACCATTGCCGGACTACTCGGCGTCGCCTTTCTGCTCGACGGCAGTGTGCGCCGATCGGGCGACGTGGTGCGCGTGGTTGCCGATTTGATCGACGGCCAGACCGGCTTTAGCAAGTGGTCGCAAAGTTTCGATCGCAAGCTCGCCGACATATTCTCCGTGCAGAGTGAGATTGCCAACACCGTTGCGCGCGTTTTGGCACTGCGAGTTGCCAACGATGCTGACGCCGGCAAGAAGCTCGGCGGAACCCAAGACATTGACGCCTATGATGCGTATCTGCGCGGCCGCGCGCTCTACGACACGTCCAGTAACGAGACTGAAGACAGGGCCGCGTTGGCGCAGTTCGAAGCTGCGATTGCGGCCGACCCAAACTACGCGGCGGCCCACGCCGCGCGCTCCCGTGCGCTGACTTACGTTGCTAACAATTATGCCAGCGGCGATCAGCTGCGCAGCCTGCATCAGGAAGCAGTCAGTGCGGCGCGGCGTGCGATCGCGTTGGCGCCCGATCTGGCTGACGCCCATTCAACGCTTGGTTACACCTTGTTCAAGAGTGATCTCGATGTTCGCGGCGCGCGCGCTCCCTTGGATCGATCCGTCGAGCTGGCTCCCGGGGAAGCGACGGTGCAGGGACGCTTCGCGATATATGCCGCAGCAGTTGGCCGTCTCGCGGAAGCCAAGAAGGCCATCAAGATCGCTCACGGACTGGATCCGCTCAATCCGCTCATTCCGAGCACCGAAGGCTACATCCTGTATGCCGCAAGAGAGTATGCGTCGGTAGCCGCGCCGATCATGAAGGCACTTGAGCTGAATCCGAAGATGGGCGGTACATACAGCTTTATCGGCAGCGCAGCGCTGATGCTGGGGCAATTGGACGCCGCCAGCGAGGCTTACGCCAAGGAATCTAACAAGATGTTTGGCCTGCCAGGCATCGCTATCGTGGAACAGAAGCGCGGCCATCAATCGCTTGCCCAACAGGCGATGAGTGAGCTTGTCGCAACTTTCGGCAAGAGCGCCCTCTATCAGCAAGCACAGGTTTTGGCCCAGTGGGGTGACCGGGATGCGGCCCTTGCGACTCTGGAACAGGCGTGGGAAGCTGGCGATTCAGGCATGACCTACACGCGATTCGATCCCCTGCTTGATAGTTTGCGACAAGAGCCGAAATTTGTTGGCTTGCTGGAAAAGATGGGATTTGAATAGTGCGAAAAGACATCGAAATCCATTAGCTCGGGGAGAATGCATCATGACAAGAATTTTCACGCTCGCTGCCGCACTGAGTGCGATGCTGCTAATGGCAGCCTGCACCAAGTCTGAAGTGCAGCAGCCCGCCGCAGAACCTGTTCAAACCGCTGAAGATTCTGAGCAGGGCGATCCTAACAAGATGGCGCCTGCCGGAGCGGTGGTGGAAGATCAGGCCATGGCGGAACCTGTGCAGCAGGCGGCGCCACCGCCAGCCGCCCAATAGGCGGGGCCGACGTACGCAAATTCCGCCGCTGACGCGCGCGTCAGCGGCGGAAGGATAATCGTCGATCCGGACTACGGGAGCGCATCAATTGCCGGGTCCGTAACCCGCATAGCGCGTTGTATCCAGTCGTGATGGAACGCGATCGAAGTATATAAGCCGGGCTGTCCGTCACCGGTGCAGCGCCCTTTGCCCCAGCTCACGACGCCGGCAAGCACAGCCTCGCCATTGATCGTAACGACCAGCGGACCGCCACTATCGCCGCGGCAGGTTGCCTTGCCGGGTTTAGCCGCACAAATCACGCCGTCATGTACACGGGGCTGCGACTGGCCATTCTTCAGGACCGCCGGGCCGTAGCCCGGCAGGCTCGCGCATTGCCCATTGTCGATAACATTCAGATCGACCCGCAGTAGCACGGCGTTAGGCATATTGCCGTCAGGCGCAAACGACATGTCATTGCCGCGCCTGACAATCACATTGCTGGCGACCACCCTGCCCCAGCCGGATGCAGTGACAGGCGTGCCGGACCCCAGACGTCGCGCATATGGCGAAATAGCACTGACTTGACGCGGGTCGTCGATCGGCTTCGTGGCGCGATCCGCAATGATATGCACCAGTGCAATGTCGTTGCGGTACATGTTGTCGAAACCCGCGTGGCGCACGATTCGGTCAATGCGGTAAGTAGCGCCTGGTTCCTTTGAGATATCCTCGGCGCCCAACCGGATGCGGTAGAACTGATTCACCATTGTTCGGTTGATGCAATGCGCCGCTGTTAGCACCCACTCGGGTGATATGAGCGTGCCGCCACAGGCGTGTTGCTTTTGCCACAACGCCATGCCCTTGGTCGCCTCCTGATCAAAGCTTTCATCTTTGAACGGCCCGAAAATCTGCGCTTGCCAGGGTATTTGTCGATCGAGCGCGGCTACACCGCCGATGGAAAAAGGCGTATCGCCGCTGTCGGGAACAGGTGCGCTGTCTTCTGCAGTCTTCACGCGAATGACGGGCAACTCGGCAGGTGGCCGGTGGTAATCCAGGTCCTCCGTATTGGGGACACCGTCGTCATCAGAGTCTTCTTCCTCGTCGGCGATGCCGTCATCATCATCGTCTTCGTCGAATTCCCACGGCACCTCCTCCTCGCCATCGTCATCATCAGCATCATCGATGACCTCCCACTCGACGCTGAGATCATCCGAATCGGACTCGACTTCCTGGGCTGTTGCGGGTCGTGCAATGACCAATCCAAGCAGCAGGCAAATGGCGGCTGCGCCCGAGATTGTCCAGGCGAAAAGTTGCTGAAGGCGAATCATGTTGAACACCCTGGTGATTCCAAAGGCCAGTCCGCAGTCCACCCCGCTAGGTTATCACCAACCGATACCGTTACTGATATTGCTCCCTACGACCGTATGTGTGTTGCCTAAGCCTGCCGCCGACGCGAATAACACTGCCCAGCGTCCTTTCGATGCGGGTCGGATAAGCGTCCACTGACGCAATATCTTTGAGGTCCCAGACAATGGTCGGTTGCCGCTCCCCGCACCCACCTCGCTCGCCGCGTAGCCTTACGTGTAAAATCCGCAACCGCACATCACGCGCCAGATCCACGCAATGAACCCCCACATGCTCACCCTCGACGAAAAGTTCAGCGCTCTAGAAACCGAACACGCCCCCGGCCAGGAGGCGCGCCAGAACGTCGGCGACCTCGACGACCTCATGCGCGGCGATCTCCTTCAGGGTACGCCGGTAGACTTCTCGCACGGCGATGTGGACGCCTTCCCGCCCACACCCGGCGCGCTCGACGCATGGAACCACGGCTTCGCGCGCGGCGCCGAGCAGGCGTACACCGAGTATCGTGGCGCGGCGCCCATCCGCGAGTGCGTCGCAGAGCGTCTCGCCGTGTTCACCGGACGCCCCGTGGATGCCGCCCGCGAGCTGATCATCACCCCTGGCACACAAGGTGCGCTGTTCCTGGCGCTGGGCGCCACCGTGAGCGCAGGCACCAAGGTCGCCGTGGTGGAGCCCGACTATTTCGCCAACCGCAAGCTCGTGAAGTTCTTCGGCGGCGAGGTGATCCCCATTCCGCTCCGCTATTTCGGCGCGCCGTCGGAGAGCGGCCCGGACCTCGATCGCCTCGCCACCGCATTCATCAGCGGCACGCGCGTGTTCGTGTTCTCCACGCCTAACAACCCGACCGGTCTGGTTTACAGCGCCCGCGACATCGCAACGATCGCCGCACTCGCCGCCGCGCACGATGTCACGCTCATTGTCGATCAGCTGTACGCGCGCATGCTCTACAGTGGCGAGTCATACACGCATCTGCGCGCCGAAACCACGCAGCCAAACAACGTGGTCACGATCATGGGGCCGTCCAAGACCGAATCGCTGAGCGGCTTTCGGCTCGGTGCGGCGTTCGGCACCGCCAGCATCATCGATCGCATGGAGCGCCTGCAGGCCATCGTTACGCTTCGGGCCGCGGGCTACAATCAGGCGGCACTCGACACGTGGTTCGCGGAACCGCACGGATGGCTGGCGGCGCGCGTTCGTGCCCACGAGGCCATTCGTGATGACCTGCTGGCCTTGTTCCGGGCCTCCGGCTTCCCCACGGCAACGCCACAGGCCGGGAGCTACCTCTTCCCGCAGCTGCCCTCCCTCGCGGTAACCCCGTCCACCTTTGTGAAGCTGCTCCGCCATCAGGCTGGCGTCACGGTCACACCGGGGACCGAGTTCGCGCCCGGTGCGGCGGACAGCGTTAGGCTCAACTTCTCACAGGATCATGCGGCGGCTGTTGCCGCTGCACAGCGGATCGTGGCGATGGTGGAGCGGTATCGGGCGTAGCGAGATCGCACTTCCTGCATCACTTGTTGGCCGTCACCGGCGATACGACCGCCACGAGCACACCATCGGGATCGCGGACACGCGCCTCAACCAGGCCCCATGGTTGCTGTTTCGGTGGCGCCACGACAACCCCACCGGCCGTGGTCGCGCGCTGCAATGCTGCCTGCAGGTCCTTGACGCGCATGGTCAATGCAATCGCGGCTGGTACAGCCGCCTTTCGATTGCGATGCAACTTCCCCTGCGTAAATTCCATTGCCTGTTTTTCGGACGCGAAAGACAAATGGGTGACGCCGGAATTCATTTCCAGCCACCAGTGTGTGCCGAGATCCATCTTGAACAGAACCTTGATGCCAAAGACCTTGGTGTAAAAATCCGCTGCACGTTGCACATCGGGCACCCACACCACGGTGTTCGCAAAGACGGCGGGCTCAGGCGATACCGGGCCTGTAGCCGGCTGGTCCGCCGCTTGCGCCACGAACGACACCATGAGACCTGCAGCCACGCACCCTAACAGAAAACAAGTCTTTGGCTTTCTCATGACAAACTCCATCATACAAATTGCAGCGTTTCAGACAAGGCACAGGCGCGACGCAAGGAACCGAGCAATGAGCGCGCCATTTCAGTGCCCGAGACGCCCACCATGGGTTGGCGCCGTGTGATTTGCAGTTCGCTGCCGTCTTTGCCGGTGGCAGCGATACGCAGTTCCGCATGTCGCAGGGCCGGATCCGCGACGAGTCGCGCATGACAATCGTCGAGCCCCGTGGTGAGCAGTGCGCAGGCGACCATCGCATTGACATTGCGCGGATACTGGTGGGCAATGTCGCGCACCGAACCGTCAAACAACACGGTGGGTGTCGACAGCCCGCCGTCAGCGGCGGGAGATTCGGCCCTATCAATGCTGCCCGGAGGTTTGCGAAATTCGATGCTGACCGATTTCCATTGCGCCTGCGATTCCAACAACGCGTCCGCACCTACCACAGCTCCATGCGGTATCAGCAAACGATGACGACTGGCGTGGGCGACTGCTAACAACTGCGCCAGCACTCCTTCATCGGCCAGCGCCGTCAGCGACAAAGGCATGAAGTCCGCAAACTCCAGAATTTTCGCACCGAATTCACTGACAAGCGCCGCGCTGGCCGCCTCAACGACGATATCGGGCCGTGCGGTTGCCAAACCCGCCAAAGATGCCACTCGAGTGGCCGCAGGAACATCCGCGGTGTGCGACGACTGGCCGCGCGTCCAAACTGCCGTGACTTGTATTGAGTCATGATGTTGCAGTGCCAACATACGGTGCAACTCAACGCCAATCGTGCCGTAGCCAATCAAACCGACCCGTGTCATATCGCGATCTGCCTGGTGGGCCCCGCGTGCGCCGTCACCCAGTCACATGCCTCGGGTACCGTGACCAGCCGGTCAAAAAGTTGCAATTGCGTGTCTTCTGCAAATCCAGTGGCCACAAAATGCTGCAACATCGTCAGCACGGGCGCGAAGAAATTATCCAAGTCGATGATTGCGACAGGCAGGCGGAGCTGACCAATGCGTTTCATAGTCAAGGCTTCCAAGAATTCATCCAGCGTGCCGGAGCCGCCTGGCATAACCAGCACAGCATCACTGCGGGCAAACATGCGCAACTTCCGCGATGCCAAGTCATCGGTAATTTCAAGTGCCGAAAGACCCATGTGTCGTTGCTCGTCCGCATGTAGGTGCCTTGGCACAACACCGATAACGCGACCGCCCGCCTGCAAGGCACCATCGGCCAATGCACCCATGCACCCGGAGCGACTGCCGCCGTAGATGACTTCGTGGCCCGACAGTGCCAGCGATTGACCCAGCTGGCGGGCGGCCTCCCTAAAGCGTGGGTCAACACCATCGCGCGAACCACAAAATACACACACTCGCTGCGGACCTGCGAGCCTCATGCGCTCACCGCAATCTCTTGATCACATCGTTGGCGCTGCTGCCGATAGGCAGAGCGCGAGGCCCACAACACGATAGCCATCAAAACGGCTGCAACTCCGATGGTGATCGCCAATGCCGGTGCAATGCCCGCACCGCCGCCCAGCCATCGATCGTTCATGACCCCTGGAATCAACGGACCCAGACTGATGCCGACCAGACTGATAACACACAAGAACAGCGCCGATGCGAGGCCCCGGGCCTGATTGGGAAATATCAATTGCAATGCGGCGAACAGACTACCAACCGGAAGCGCGAGTCCGAACAACAGCGGCGCAAGACAGAGCACTACCCAGAACGGTGTTGCAATCACAGGCGCTACAACTCCCGCGCCGACTGTTAGCAAAGCACCCAGGGTGCCGACTCGCAACGCGGCATCGCTGCGGCCATTCGCTTGCCAGCGATCGGTCAGCCAGCCTCCAAGCACCATGCCAGCGCATCCGCAAAACAACACAACGAGGCCGAGTGCCAGGCCTGCTTCACCAGGGCTCCAGCCAAATCGCCGGATAAAAACCGTCGGCATCCACGCAAATACGGAGTACATGCAAATAGCGTGCGCGGCCATGGCCAGTGTAATGCCGCCGAACGCACCGCGACGTGCCCGCACCATTGCCATGACTTCCGCCACACGAGGCTGCGCGGGCTCTGCGCCTGCCGACTGCATGACGCCGCGCCGCAGCGGTTCGCGCAGGCGCCAGATCACGAGCGCTAACAGCAGGCCCGGCGCTCCGACGATTAGAAATGTCAGGCGCCACGCACTCAACGCGCCGAGTCCAAAAATTTCCATGGGCGGCAGCTTCGTGACTGCATCGACCACTGCGCCTCCCACAATAAATGCCAGTCCCGCACCGATAAAGACACCCATCGCATAAACGCTGAGTGCAATGCCAAGGCGTTCGCGCCGGAAGTAATCGCTGATCATCGAAAACGCAGCGGGCGACAGCGCCGCTTCGCCCACGCCAACGCCCACTCGCGCAGCAAAGAGACCCGAGTAACTGGTGGCCACACCACACACCGCTGTCATCAGGCTCCAGAGCGCCACCCCGCCGGCAATCAAGTTGCGGCGGCTAAAGCGGTCCACCAGCCACCCCATGGGTAGCCCCAACACGGTATAAAAAAGTGCGAATGACAAACCCTGCAATAGACCAATCTGGGTGTCGCTGATCCCAAACTCCGAGCGGATCGGCTGTACCAGCAGTCCGAGAATTTGGCGGTCTACGAATGAAAGCGTGTAGGCCAGCATCAGAACCAAAACCACGTACCAGGCGTAGCGCTCGCCAGTAGGTGGTCCATTAAGGTTGTGATTCATCCCGATGCGCGCGCCCGACAGAAGGGTTCGTGAATATTGTATACGTATTGCGGTCTATGTGCGCAACAATGTATTATCGTGTACTGAATGACTCTAACTACGCCCATACCAGTGCCCATGGAGCCTTCCGAGAGCCCTCGCCGTCCTACTCTGGACGCCCTAGGCCAGGCTTTGTTGTTTCAAGATGCCCGGAGTCAGAACGCGTGGCGGGACATACCGGTTACCGACGCGCTTATTAAGGAGCTGTACGAGCTGACCAAATGGGGCCCGACCAGCACAAATTGTTGTCCGGCAAGATTCGTGTTTGTCCGAAGCGCTCGGGCGAAGGCCCGCTTGGAGCCCGCGTTAGCACCGGGCAATGTAAAAAAAGCCATGACGGCACCTGTGATTGCGGTCATCGGCTACGACCTCGCCTTTTTTGAGAAGCTGCCGCAACTTTTTCCTCATCGCCCCGTCGACAGCGCGTTTCGGGCCGATACGCAACTCGCCACCAGCACTGCTATTCGCAACGGCACGTTGCAAGGTGGGTACCTGATGCTGGCAGCGCGCGCACTAGGTCTGGACTGCGCACCGATGTCGGGCTTCAACGCGGCGCTTGTGGATCAGGCTTTCTTCAGTGGCACGACGGTCAAGTCCAATTTTCTCTGTGGCCTCGGCTACGGCGATCCAGCTGCGGTGTTCGAGCGCCTGCCGCGCCTGGTATTCGACGAAGCCTGTCAATTTTGCTAACAGACCAAGGTCAATGGACATGAAAGTAGGCATCGCCGGATTGGGCACCATTGGCAAGAAAGTCGCGCGTGCGCTCGATGCCGGCATTCCAGGCCTCAGCCTCTGCGGTGTCAGCGTGCGCAACACCGACAAAGCGCAAAAGGACCTTGGCGGATTGAGTCATCCTGTGCCGGTCCTGTCTATTGTCGAACTAGCCAACCTCGCCGATGTTGTGGTGGAGTGCGCACCCAAAGCCGCATTTGTCGGGCTTGCCGGCCCTGTGGTCGACGCAGGCAAGCTGCTGATCACGGTCAGCGGCGCCGCGCTGCTCGAAAACCTGGACCTCGTTGAGCGCGCCAGGACCCGCGGTGGCCGCATCATTCTGACCACCGGTGCTTTGTTAGGTCTCGATGCGGTGCGCGCCGCGGCCGAAGGCACCATTTATTCCGCAACGATGATTACTCGCAAACCGCCTAAATCGCTGGCGGACGCGCGAACGGTGATTGAACGTGGCATTGATCTGATGGCAATCCGCGAACCCATGCAGCTTTTTAACGGCACTGCGCGCGAGGGCGCGCGGCTATTCCCAGCGAACGTCAATGTTGCTGCAGCGTTAGGCCTGGCCGGCATTGGCCCGGATCGCACTATGCTCGAGATCTGGGCGGATCCCGCGATGGATCGCAATACCCATACCATTGTGGTCGACGCCGACAGCGCGCGCCTCGAAATGAAAATTGCGAACGTCCCTTCGGAAGAACATCCAGGCACCGGCAAGATTACCGCCCTCAGCGTCATCGCCTGCCTGCGTTCACTCGTGGCACCACTGCGAGTCGGCACCTAAGAACCTGACAGGAGATATTGATGGCCAAGTTGCGACACATTGCTATTGCAAGCTCGAATCCCGATGCTACCGCGGACTATTTTGTGAAGGTTTTTGACATGCAGATTCGCGGCAAGATCGACAGCCGCAACGCCAGCGGCTACTACTTGACCGACGGCACCATGAACATGGCGATCCTGAAATTCAAGAATGCGCCAGCCGCAGGCGTTTCGCTGGAATTCCAAGGACTACACCACATTGGCTTTGAGGTGGAAGACCTCGACGCGACGTTGACGCGCTGCGAAGCGGCCGGCTTTGGGCCGCGGCACGATGTTAATATCGCACAAGGCCTCGGCGCCAATCCTAACAAGGACAATGCCGAATACAAACTCACCGGCCCGAATGGCCTGATGGTCGACATCTCGCAGCGCGGGTGGGTAGGTTCAAGCGCAGCAGCTGGCCACCCACAGCCGAAGTAGCCACGTGAACGCCGTTCCCAACTTTCAGTACGCGCTCGCGAGCTATCGCGCAGGCGCGGCAACCCGGCCTGCAATCGTCATCGGGCAGCAGCTCTATGATCTCGCGTCGATCGCCGACGCCTGTCGCGAACCGAGTAATTCGCCGGTGTGCCATTCGAGCGTCGCCACGATGCTCGCTGATTGGGATGCCGCACAGGCCGCGCTCGATCGACTCGCGACAAAAGCAGTCGCGCTTGACCAACTTGCAACACACCGCATTGATGCACGTCATCTAGCCGCGCCGTTTGTTCCGGCCCGCGTGTTCTGCGCCGCCTCCAATTACATCGAACACGCGAATGAAATGGGCACAGCCCTCGCTGCCAAAGCGGACAGCAAGCCGTACATGTTCCTGAAAACCGCGTCGTCCATCATCGGTCCAAACGACGTTGTGCGCATTCCTGCAGAGGTCCAGAAAGCGGATTGGGAAGTGGAACTGGCGGCCGTGATCGGCCGGCCTGCACGGCGCATTCCGGTGTCCGCGGCCCTGGACCTGGTCGCAGGCTACATGGTTTTGAACGATGTCAGCGCGCGCGACCTGACCCGCCGTAGCGATTACCCATTCAAACACGACTGGTTTCAGGGCAAGAATCACGACACGTTCTGTCCGATTGGTCCGTGGGTAGTGCCCGCCCAATTTGTCGGCGATCCCCAGCGCCAACACCTGACCCTGAAGGTCAATGCCGACCTGATGCAGGATGGCACGACCGCCGAAATGATCTGGACTGTCGCAGAACAGATTGCCTACTTGTCGACGATTGTGACGCTGATGCCGGGTGATGTCGTGGCCACGGGCACACCCACCGGTGTGGGCATGGGGCGTGGCGTCTTTCTCAAGCCCGGCGACGTGATGACCGCCAGCGTCGATGGCATTGGCACAATTCGCAATCCCGTGGAGCTCGAGTCATGAAAGCGCGCTATGTATTCCTGGCAGCCGCCTTGCTGTTAGCTGCTTGTGACAGCCAGAAAGATCAGGTAGGTAGTACGACGCCAACGCCCGCGCCGGCACTCACCAAGATTACATTCAACATGTCGTGGTTGCCGCAAGGCAGCATGGCAGGCGTCATCGTGGCCATCGATAAGGGCTTTTACCGCGAGAAGAATCTGGACGTTGATGCAGTGCGTGGCTTTGGCGGCATTCGCACGACTAACGAAATTGACCAGGGGATGTTCGACTTCGGCTACGCAGACCCGGTCGCGGTGGTGCTCAACCGCGCTAAAGGTGGCAGCACAAAATTGGTCGGCATCATCAACGACAGTTGGCCCGCGGGACTTTGTTTTCTGAGCGACCAGCGACAAATCAAGGTGCCTGCGGACCTCAAAGGCCTGACCATCGGTGGCGGCCAGAATTCCGCGGTTCAGGCCATGTTGCCGCCCTGGCTCAAACGCAATGGCGTGGCGCCCGCCGAAGTCCGAATCCTGCAGTTGAACCCGTCGGTGATTGTTGCCTCGCTGATTGAAGGCAAGATCGACGCCGCCGAATGCTGGCGCGGCAACAGCCGGCCGCTGTTTGTTAGGGAAGCCGCAGCCGCCGGACATACTGTAGATTGGATCGAGTACCGGCCCTACCATCTCGACATCCACGGATCGGGGATTGTCACCACCGATCGCATGGTCACCGAAAAACCCCTCGTTGTTAGGTCATTTGTTGAAGCCACCTTTCGCGGCTATCAGTTCGCGCGCGACAATCCCGCCGAGGCACGGGCCATCATGATGAAGCGCTACCCGCAACTTGACGAAGTAGTGACTGGCGAGCAAATCGCGGAAATCGTGGCACTGGTGTATGCGAGTGCGACACCTGGCCGGGTCGATGCGGCGAAAATGCAGCGCACCGTGGATTTTATCGCCAGCGCCTACTCGCTGGACAAGCGACCGGCGGCCGGCGATATCTACAGCAACGATTTTCTCGCGGCACCATGACTGCGTAGTTTGATCTCACCCAGGCCCAAACGCGATGCAATGGCTCAGAAGAAACCGCCACATCACTGACGCAGTCGTGTTTTTTGTCCTGCTGGGTTTTGCCTGGGAATACGGCGTCGAGGCTTTCAAGATCAAGTCCTACCTGCTGCCTCCGCCCAGCGATATTCTGCGTGAAGCCTGGACGTCACGCGCTCTGCTCGGAGCTAACAGCTGGGTCACACTGAAGGAAGTCATCGCAGGATTTGGACTGGCGATGATATTCGCGGTGGTAGTGGCGGTTGCAATTTTCTTCGTCCCTATTCTGCGCCGCACGCTCTACCCGTTGATGGTCGCGCTGCAAAGCATTCCCAAAGTCGGGCTCGCGCCTATTGTCGTGGTCTGGTTCGGTTACGGTTTGTCGTCGAAAATTTTGATGACATTTTTGTTTGCCTTCTTTCCCATGCTGATCGCGATACTCGGCGGTCTGCGGGCCACGCCCGAACATCTGGTCGAGCACTTTCAGGCGCTGCGCGCGAACTTCTGGCAAACACTGTGGCATTTACGCGTACCGAGCGCGTTGCCGCAGTTTATTGACGGCTGCAAGGTCGCGATGCCCATGGCAGTCATCGGTGCGGTTGTCGGCGAGTTCATCGGATCCTATGAAGGGCTCGGCAATCTGGTGATGACCGCCAGTGGAGCAGCTAACAGCAGCCTGACTTTCGCCGCGCTGCTGGCCATCACGACCTTGTCGTTGCTCCTGTACTTCGTGGTAGAAGCGGTCGGCCGGCTGGTATGGTGGCAGTCGCGATGACGAGCCCGTTTATTCACGTCGAGAAGCTCACGAAGCGCTTCGGCGACAACGCTGAGGTCATAGCGCTCGACAACATCAGTTTTGACATTGCAGATTCGGAATTCATCGCCGTTTTGGGGCCCAGTGGTTGCGGCAAAAGTACCTTGCTGCGCATCGCCGCTGGCTTGATTCCCTACGAAGAAGGCCGCGCACAAATTCTCGGCCGTGATATCCAGGGCCCATCGCCCGAAATCGGAATCGTCTTTCAGAAGGCGAACCTGCTCCCCTGGCGCGACGTGGCTGGTAATCTGCGCCTGGCGATCGAACTGCAGAAACAGCGCCCAGCCGATCTTGAGCAACGAGTCACCGACATGCTAGTTGTTCTTGGTCTGCAGGATTTCCGCACGCGCTATCCCCACGAATTGTCAGGCGGCATGCAACAACGGGTCGCTATCGGTCAAGCGTTGATGGCGAATCCTCGGATGCTGCTGATGGATGAGCCGTTTGGCGCCCTGGATGCATTGACGCGAGATCGATTGAACGTCGAGTTGCTACGAATGTGGCAGGCAGACCAAAAAACGGTGATGCTCGTTACGCACAGCATCGCGGAGGCTATTTTTCTCGCGGATCGCGTACTCGTGATGTCCGCGCGCCCCGGACGGGTCCTGCAGGACATCCGCATCGATTTGCCGCGTCCGCGGGATCCCCGCAGCACACGCGAACTGCCCGCATTCGGCAAATACGTGGTGCAACTGAGCGAAATGATGGGAGTAACCTGAGCTTGAAAAAGTTGCTTGTCCGTTCGACCCTGATGGGAAGCGCGTTAGGAATCATTGTTTGCACCTCGCTGTTAGCCGCCGGGACGCCACGCCTGCCGATTCCGCAGTCGGATCGGAAGGACCTGCCCCACTTGCGTGGTGAGCCATCGCCGCCGCCACCAGGCACGTTCGGGCTTGACCCGCGCACGGGTGTGTACCGGCATCCTAACGAAACCCCCCATTCCGACGAACCCCAACCTTTTCCGGGCGCCCTAAACTACCTGGATCTCAACGAGTACCGATTGAACACGAAGGTCGAGGCCTACCTGCCATACCTCACAGGCACCGGCCACACCTGGATGGCGACCTTTGACATGAACGGTCGGCGCTACATGTATGACTACAATCGTACCGACTACAAAATCTTCGACATCACCGACGTACGTCGTGCACGCCTTCTGAAGGAGTGGCATATCGATCGCTCCAAGGGTGAACATCCATACGGACCGTTCACGGCGCGCTGGAACAAAAGGCTCAACAAACTGATCGCGATCCAGTGCTACGAGTTGCCGCGCTACGGCGTGCTGGAGAACAAATATCTTGAACCCGACAAGGTACAGACCATCCGGCAGATGAAGATCCTGCGGGGCTTCCGTATTTTTGAGATCACCGCACCGACGGAATGGAAACTGCTGTCGGAGACGACCCTCGACCCCTACCACGCAGCTAACGAATTTCCTCAGCAAGGTTCCGGCTGCCTCGACGTCCCCGCCTATTTTGGCGATAAGTACCTGTTTGTTGCAGGCGCTCCCGATGACTCCTACTCCCTGCAGGAATATCCGAGCGTGCTCTACAGCGCCGCCCATCTGGCCTACGACGTTTCCGATCCGACGAAACCCAAAAAGCTCGGCATTTGGTCGGCGCCGGGCCAGCGTATTGGAGAAGAGGAGGATTACCAAAAGAATCCACGGGCGGGCAACAAAACTTCGTGGATGGGTGCGCGCATGGCGTTCTTCATTCCGAAACCAGTCGAGCAAGGCGGCAAGTACGCGTACACCTCGATGGGCGGCCTCGGTTTTTTCATCGTGGACGTTTCCGATCCCACTAACATGCGGACGGTTTCCCATCTGCCCATGCCGCCCTCGGTCGCGGGCAACGAAGGCGACAATGTCGACATTACGCAGGTCGAATCGACCGGACTGGTGTATTACAGCGGTTACCCGATGAACAATGACTGCTACGAACCCTACAAGGAAATCTACGTCATCGATGTGCGCGACCCCAAAGCTCCGCGCATTATCAATACGCTGCCCCGGCCATTGCCGTCGCGAGCAGCGCCATTCACGGATTTTTGCCAGCGTCGCGGCAGTTTTGGACCCAAGCGCACCGGATATTATGCGCAGCATCCCGGCACGCCCGCTGCTGGCCTGTTGCCGTATGCGTTCTACAACGCGGGTATGCAGCTTTTTGACGTCAGGAACCCAGCCAATCCGCAGATCGTCGCCTACTTCACGCCGAAAATCGTCGATCCAAAAATGAACCTCGACTACGGCAACGCGGTGCACGGCGTTTATGTCGAGTGGGACCGCCGGCTCATCTGGGTGATGAGCAATCATGGCAATTACGCGGTGTCGTCCCCTCTGTTAGGCGCGCCAATTCTTACCATGCCAGGCCAATAGCCCGTTCTAGTAGCCGCGCGCGCGATCTACCGCGTGCGGCAGCGGCTCACCCGCGAGGACTCGACGCACGTTGCCCGCCAGCGTATGCGCTGCGGTCTTGATTTGCGTAACCGCAGCCATATGCGGAACGACCGTAACCCTGGGATGAACCCAGTATCGATGCTCCAGCGGCAGCGGCTCGGTTTGAAATACATCCAGCGTCGCGCCTTCCACATGACCAGAGTCCAGGGCCGCCAGCAAATCGGCATCGACCACGTGCTGCCCGCGTGCCACATTGATGAAAAAGGCACCGCGCGGTAGCAGTGCCAGATTGCGGGCATTGATGATGCCAGCCGTGTCCTGGGTAAGCGGCAGCAGACACACCAGTATCTCCGTTCGCGCCAGAAACGCACCGAGCTGCGCCGCGCCTGCGAACATGGTCGCGCCATCGATCAGTTTCGGGCCGCGACTCCAGACCGCCACGTCAAACCCGAGACCTAACAACGTGCGCGCGCACATGCCGCCCAATTGGCCACAGCCGAGGATTCCGACCTGCCGATCCTGCGGCAGCGGCGGCACCAGCCGAGCCCAGCGCCGCACCCGCTGATTGGCTTCATGCTGCGGCATTTGGCGGTGGTAATGCAGCACCCGCATCAGTACGAATTCGTTCATGCCAATCGCAAGTCCAGGATCCACCATGCGTACCAGCGGCACATCCCGCGGCAGATCGGGATCGGCCAGAATCGACTCAACACCGGCCCCCAGAGAAAAAATCGCACGCAATCTCGGCAGTGTGCGCAGCAGTCCCGGCGGGTACTTCCAGACAAATGCGAAATCTATTTCCTCGACATCGCCGACCTTCGGGAATTCCCGCACCTCAACATCGGGGAGCTCGGATTGAATCGCAGCCAGCCAGGCCGGCGTTTCGACGCCCTTACAGGCAAAGAGCAACACCGGCCGCGCGATACCATCCGTCGTGCGCGCCATGAATCAGCCCACCGCCTGATAACCGGACGCGTTACTGTGCGCCGGCTTCGCACGACCGCGATAGCGAATGGCCTGCAGAAAGGTCAGCACGGAATCGTTGAACTCGGTGGGTCGCTCAAAGTACGGGGAATGCCCGGATTTAGACACTTCAATGTAGATGGAACCCGGCATTCGCTCATGGACAATCTGCACGGCGCGCGGGGGAAAAATACAGTCTTCCTGACCCACCATCAGCAACGTCGGAATGCCTTTGCCGGCTAGGGATTCAGGCGTAACCAGCGGCGCCAGGCTGCCACCCAGATTTTTTCGCCCCACCGCATTGAAGCTGGAGATCTGTTGGTAAAGACAGGCGAGGTCGGGCCTGACCACTGAAAAGTCGCGAGCCAACACACGCTGCAACTGCGGCAGCGCGTCAGTGGCGGCGCGTGCAGCCTGCAGAACGCTCGCAAGCTCGCCCGACTCCAAAAAAGCGTGTGTTGAGTCGCTCATCACCAGTGCGGCCACGCGTTTCGGATGTTCGTGCGCAAACACTCCGCAGGTTCCTGCGCCCATCGACTGGCCGACCAGAGCAAATCGATCGAGCTGCAAATGGTCCGCCATGGCTAACAAATCGCTGACAAAGGCAGCGCGACCGAGACCCTGCGGGTCGGTGGATTTTCCAAACCCCCGGTGATCCATCACGATGACTTGATACGATGCCGCGAAGACCGGAACTTGCTGAAACCACGACGCATGGTTACCGCCGATACCGTGCATCAATATGATTGCGGGGCCCTCGCCATGGACCTCGTAATAAAGATTTGCTTGGCCTACGGTGAGATTGGGCACGAACGTCCGCTCCTAGCCAAAAGTCGACATCCAGAACACCACCACGACGGCGACGGGCGCGACATAGCGGATCAGGAAACGCCAGACTCGGAAGCCCGCTGACGCTTCATTTGTGCCGAGTTCCGCAGCCGTCGCGGAATCGCGCATGATCCATCCCGCAAAAATAGTCAGGCACAATCCGCCGACTGGCAGCAACACGTTAGCGGCAAACTCATTGAACAGATCGAAAAAGGTTTTCTTGGCAAACGCCGGCACCATCGCCAGCGGATGCACGTCGGCAAGCACATTAAATGACAAAGCAGCCATGATTCCTAACACCCAGGCAATCGCCGTGGCGGATAGCACCGCGGCGCGCCGCGACATTTGAAACCGGTCCACAAAGCGCGATACGGTCACCTCCAGCATGGAAACCGACGACGTGATGGCCGCCACGAATAGCAACAACAGGAATACGACACCGAAGAATTGCCCGCCCGGCATCTTGGCAAATGCCAAGGGCAGCGTCACGAACGCCAGTCCCGGCCCGCTGTTAGGACTCAAGCCGTACTGAAATACGATCGGAAATATAGCCAGTCCGGCCAGAATCGACACGAACACGACGGCGAGCGCGATCACCCAGCTGGCGCGGACAATATTGAGAGACTTACCCGCGTATGAGGCGTAGGCCATGTACACCGTGGATCCTGCGCCGATCGAGAAAAACGCCTGACCCAACACGTTCAACCAGACATCCGCGGTCAGTTTGGTGATGTCAGGTTGAAACAGGAATCGGCTGGTCGCCGCGACATCGCCCACAGCGCAGGCATAGATCGCCAGACCTAACAACATCAGGAAAAACAACGGCATCAGAATATTGCTGATCCGCTCAACACCGGCGCTGATGCCGCCGATCGACACACTCGCCGTCAGCACCAGGAACAAGCCATGCCAGAAAACCATGCGGGGAGCGCTGGCGTTCAGTGCATCGAACAGCGCCTGCACCTCGGCCGGCCCCTGTCCGTCGAATGCGCCGCTGGCCATGGGCATCACGTAGGCCAGCGTCCAGCCACCGACGACACAATAAAAAGCCAGCACAATGAAAGCGCCCAGAAATTGGGTAGTGGCCACCCAATGCCAAGCAGGCGAGGCGCCTGATTCCTGGGCAATCGCTCGCATGGCATCCGGAGGACTGCGTTGGCCGCGCCGACCAATGACCATCTCCGCCATCAGGATGGGCAGCACTACTAGACTGACAACCAGTAAATAGGCAAGGACATAGGCACCGCCGCCGCTGCTACCAATGGAATACGGAAACCGCCAGATTGTCCCAAGTCCCACAGCGGAGCCGACGGCCGCGGTCAGAAAGCCAATGTCTGAGGTCCAGCGATCACGTTGTCCTGACATGGCCTACTCGCTTCACATCATGTATACATACTGAGTTCTTCATGTGCAATAATAAGTTTATGCATACATGCCTGTAAAGGCCAACGTGCCAGTAAGGGGTCAGAAATGAGCTTTTCTCGTGTTGCGTTATTGCCTTTCGGACTGACCAGCGCTGCGGCCGCAATGGTTTTCGCTGCGGGCACGGCTCCCAGGGCGCCGACCGCCGCCCCCGATCCGCTGATTCCGTTGGTATGCGACGACCGGCGTCCCACACCGGCGCCAACAAACGGGTACGGCATGCAATTGGACGGCAGCTTTCGCCACCCCTTTTCGACGCCGGTCGACGAAGAACAACCGCACCCGTTTGCCGGTCGCCGCGCTGAGTACGACACACAGTCGTACATATCTAACATGAAAGTCGAGGCGGCCTACGAAGGCAGCGATTTCACACCGGACCCGTTCCATTCCTGGCAGAACATTGTCGACTTCAAGGGACGTCGCTACCTGTACCAATACGATCGCAGCGACGGTCGGGTTTATGACATCACCGACGTGCGCAGCGTGCGCCTGGTGCAACGGCTGGGGCGCGGTGACGTCAAAGCGCCCTGGGGCGTCAATAGCGAAACGTTCGCGTCGCGTGACTGGGCTGCTTACGATTTCTGGGGCGCCTCCAGCGTTCAATGGAATGCGCGCCGCCGCGAGTACATCATGGTGCAGAGCTTCGAGCAGAAACGCCAAGTCAGTGAAGTTGGCGCCGAGCCACCCCACGACAAGTTCAACAATCCGCAGGGCGTTGCGGCTTTGCGCGCCAGTCCGCAACTCAAGGGGTTCAAGGTTTTTGCATTGCGCGGCCCACGAAAGCAGGACTGGAAACTGTTAGCAACTGTTTCGACCGACGATACCCAACCCGACCCGCTACGCGCGGACACCTGGCACTCGCCGCAGCAGGGATCCGGTTCGCTCGATGTGCCCTACTACACCGGCGATAGGTACATGTTCATCGCCGTGGCGCCTAACGACAATTTCAGCAATACGGAATACCCCAACTACCTCTATTCACCCGGATATCAGGCCTGGGACATGAGTGACCCCGCGCATCCCAAACGGCTCGGCAGCTGGCATCGTGAAGGCCAGGTGCACAGCGAGACTGCGGCCTATTCCAAAAACCCGCGCTGCGGCAACCGTACCTCCTGGATGGGCGCGCGCATGCCGCTTTTTATTCCACGGCCCGTGGAAGAAGGCGGCAAAATCGGCTTTGCGGCGTTAGCTGGATTCGGCGTCTCAGTGCTCGACATTTCCGACCCGGCTAACATTCGAGAGCTCGGCCATGTTGACCTGCCGCCTTCAGTTGCCGGCACCGAGGGCGACAATATCGATGTATCCCAGTACGAGAAAACGGGTCTCATTTACGTCAGTGGCTACCCACTGACCGAAGATTGCTTCGAACCCTACAAAGACATTTTCCAGATCGACGCGCGCGACCCGAGCAAACCGCGCATCGTCGGCGCCTTGCCGCGACCCAAACCGCCGGCCGAGGCGGGTGTCACCGACTATTGCCAGCGACGAGGCAGTTTTGGCCCCAAGCGCAGCGGCTACTACACATCTCCTGGCGATCCACCCCAGGGCCTGCTGGCCTACGCTTTTTACAATGCCGGCGTGCAGCTGTTCGATGTCAGCAATCCCGCGAAGCCGCGCATCGCAGCATATTTCGTGCCCAAAGCCTTCGGCAAGGACACGCCCGACTATGCGTATGGCAACCAAACACATGGCGTTTACATCGAGTGGGATCGCAAGATTATCTGGGTGCTAACAAATCACGGCATTTATGCGGTTTCCGCAGCCAGCCTGATCGGCGACCCGGTCCTTTCCGCGCCGCCCGCGCCGTTTCGCAACTCGGCGCGTTAAAATTCGCGCCATGACCTCTACCATTGCCGAACAGATTTACCGTGGCCTGATCGACCAGATCATGAAAGGTCAGCTCAAACCCGGTCAGCGCGTTGAGGAACAGGCCGTGGCATCTCAGTTTGGCGCCTCCCGCACGCCGGTTCGCGACGCATTGCGCCAGCTCGCCGGGAGTGGCTTCATCGAGTTCCGTCCCCACCGCGGCGCGATGGTAACGAATGTCGACCTGCGGCAGATGGGCGAGATGTTCGAAGCGCTGGAAGAACTCGAAGCACTATGCGCCAAGCTCGCCGCGCAACGTATGAGCGCGATCGAGCGACGTCAACTGCAAACGCTGGTACAACGGCAGAAAGATGCCATTACCGCGAAGGACGATACGCTGTACTGGCAACTCAATGACGAGTTCCATTTGTTGATCTGTCGCGGCGCCGACAATCGCAGCATCCTGCAGCTAACAGACAACATGCGCAGCCGGCTCATGCCGTTTCGGGTCTTCATGTTTTCGCGCGGTCACCGCATGCAGGCCGCCTACGGTGAACATCAGGATGTCATCCACGCGATCCTGGCGTCAGATGGCGAAAAGGCCTACCTTTCGATGCGCCAGCATGTGGCGAACTCAAACGTACGGGTCATGAACTTCCTGCAGCAACGCGCGGCCGAGAGAGACTCAAAGTCCTGACATTCATCATTCTTTATGACCCTGCTTCTCGCGCACCACGGACTCCGGGGGCGGCACGACGAATTTGGCGAACCGCCACTGATCAAACGCGTCGAGGTTTCGATCCCATACCTTGGCTGTATGAGCTTGCCCCAGCGGGATCTGCTGCATGTCGCAATAGATCTCGACGTTGTGCCCATCGGGATCCTTGAATACCAAAAAACAATTTTCGCCAGGGCCATGCTTGCCAATGCCACGGACGATTTCAACGCCGCGCTCTTGCAGGAACTGCGCCGCCTCTTCCATAGCCGCGAGACTATCCACAAGATACGAAAAATGTTCCATCGACGGCCGCGTGTACCGCGGCAGGTCATTGAAGTCCGTTGAATTCTTCGGAATCTGCGACAGGGCCAGATCGTGATGATCGGTACCCGCGCGCAAGAAGCACATCTGATCACTGATCCAGTCCGATACTTCCAGGCCGAGTATCTCGGTGTAGAATGCAACTGACTTGCGCAGGTCGCGCACTGCCAATACCAAGTGTCCTAGCTTGCGAGGCTTGATCCGGCGAGGTTCTGTCATCGCGGCGCTCCCACGGTCATCTCGGTACGTGTTCGGTTCGCACCATAGCGGATTTTGGGCCGATGGCAGCAAACAATCGACCCGCGACGCCGCCCGGTGCGTCCTCAACTCGGCGCGCTACTCCGCAAATTTCCAGCGGAAGGTCACACCGTAGGTGCGCGGCGGCTGGTAATTTGCATACAACGTGCCGAAGAGCTCGAACAGGCTTGAGTTGTTCAACTCATCGGTCAGGTTCCGGCCCCATACCATGACATTCAGCTTGTCGTCTGCGAAGCTGAACCCGACGCTCGCATTGAGGCTGGACTCGGCGCCGTTCTTGGTGATGGCATCGTTGATGTTGTTAAAGAAGTATTCATCGGTCCAGTTATAGTCGGCCCGAGCAAACCAGCCCATGCCAGCGGCGGTCTTGCCATGAAATTCCACGGCAAAATTGACCGCATTTTCCGGCGCACGACGGCACTTGTTGCCTTTAATGTTGGTATTGGCGGAATCGACAATGACGGAGTCCGTGAACTCACAATTGGTGTAAGCGTAGTTGAGACCCAGGTCGAGCCATGATGTTGGCTTGGCCACGACATCAAGTTCGATTCCTTTGGCTTCCGTGCCTTTGGCGTTTGTGATGATGTTCTGTGGCGGGAACATCGGGTCGACCAGCAAGAACTGCTGGATCTGCAAATCATCGTACTGACTCACATACACCGCAACGTTGGCTCGCAACCGGCCACCTAACGCGTTGAATTTTCCGCCGAGTTCAAGGTTGTCGGCCAGTTCGGGTTTGAACGACACATTTGCGAGCTCGGCCGCGGTAGCGTTCTCACCATTCCAGCCGCCAGCCTTGTAACCGCGCGCAAAGGACAGGTAATAGGTCGATGCGTCCGAGGGCTGCCAGGTCAACGATAACGAGGGCAGAATCTCCGACCAGGATTCACTGTCCTTGGCAGTAAAGGGTCCATTGACGAAGTTGCCGTCATACGGTTGACCACCGCGGGTGACGGTCAGATCTTTTTTGTCATGCGCATAACGCAGTCCACCGTCTAACTTCCAGTTGTTGCCAAAGTCGTAACCGACCTGGCCAAACACCCCAAGGTTGGTGGCCTTGGTCGAGGTGATACCGATACTGGTGCCACCTGCAGGTATCCCGGGCGGCCCGCCGAACGCGATTGAAAACGCATACTCGGTGATGGTGTCAAAGTCCGGGAATAACCAGTTGACGTTCTCATTGCGATCGATATCTTCCTGTAGAAAATACGCGCCCGCGCGCCAGTTCCAGGGACCCGTGCCACGACTCGCCAGTGTTAGCTCCTGCGAAATCTGCTTGACGTTGTCGGTCTTGTTGTTGTCGAAGTAGTCATCAGGAACTCGACGCAAATAGGTCACCGCGTCCGCCGCGGTGGCACGTCCACCCGCGCCTGTCGCAGGCAACGTGAGAATCGGCAAGCCGTCGACATGGCTGATCGGGAAATTCCAGAAATAGCCATCGCCGCTTTCCCGGGTGGAAATTTCGCCATGGCGAGCGGCAGTGATGGACGTTAGCGTGAGGTTGTCCGTCGACCATTCGACCGTTCCCGACAATCCCCAGAGACGCGTCTTCGCAAATCCTTCGTAGTTGCGCGAACCAGCGCGGGGATCCGCATTCTGAAATGCGCTGTTGCGCGTCGGCAGTACGAATCCCGGCAAAGTGCTAATGGGTGGCGCAAAAAAACGGTTGAACGTGACCGCGCGGCTGTCACCCGCAGTAACGGTGTGCACCCATCGAGAACCATCGTCACGGCGCGTGAAATCGGCTGCCAGCAGAATGTCCAGATTGTCGTTAGGCACAAAGCGCAACTGACCGCGCGCCGACGTGCTATGCAGATCCTCTTCGTCACCGCCACGAGCCAGGCCACCTAGAATATCGGCGAAGCCGTCGCGCCGGCTCGAACTGACTGCGATGCCTGCATAAACGCGATCCGCGATCGGACCACTGGCACTGGCTTTAGCCTCCAACGCGTCGTAGTTGCCGACGGTGCCCTCCGCCGTGAAGCGGGATTTCTCGCCGGGCTTGCGTGTCACATAGTGGATCAAACCACCGACAACGTTCTTGCCGAACAAAAGACTCTGTGGGCCGCGCAGCACTTCCACTCGCTCGAGATCGTAAAGATCGATCGCGGTACCGGTCGAACGCGACATATACACGCCGTCCACAAAAATGCCGATGGCGCGATCCGCGCCGGCGCTTTGAATGTCCGAACCGATGCCGCGCAGGAATATTTCCGCGTCCGATGCGGTGCCAATATTGAATTGCAGCCCGGGCACTGCGTTGGCGATATCCGCGAAACTGGAAATGCGCGATTTTTGCAGCTCTTCACCGCTGATAGGCAATACGGAAATTGGCACGTCCTGAAGACTCTCGGCCTGCTTTCGCGCTGTAACGATCACCTCTTCGAGGCTGTCCCCGGCGTCCTGCGCAAATGCAGGGCCCACAGTCAGCAGGGCCGCTGCTGCGGTTATCACCCATTTCCCTAGTTTCATGGTCTATCCCTCATTAAGCTTGGTATTCGTCTTTGCACTGGCCGTGACGCCAACCATGGCGATCGCTTCGGCCGATTGTTCAGCCAATCAGCAGGGCTGATTGTATACAACTTCAAAAACAAAAGTGCAATCCATTATATATGCGTACGTAATCGGAAACAGTGCATACCCGGAAGCCACTTGATCTTGAGCTTGCTAAACGAGAGGTCGTTCGTATCGGTTTTTAGGTCAAATCCGCGAGATTGTGTACATTTGGCATCATATACGTACAATTGTGGCGCTGAACCAGCAACCCCGGTGGCAATAGCAGGCGGTAGTCGTGACAAGCACAACCTCGGAGCGCATCTACGAAAAGTTGGTGGATCGCATCATCGCGGGCGAATTGCGACCCGGGCAACGGGTCGAAGAACAAGCCGTCGCGACCGAGTTCGGGGTGTCTCGTACACCGGTACGGGACGCGCTGCGACAATTGGCCGGCACCGGCCTGGTGCAGTTCCGTCCAAACAAGGGGGTCACCGTAGTCGACCTCAAGATCGATGAGCTCTCGGAGATTTTCGAGGCCTTGGGTGAGTTCGAAGCGCTTTGTGCCCGACTGGCCGCACAACGCATGACCCAACTCGAACGAACGGCGTTGCGTAACCTGCACGCCGAGGCCGCTGCTGCGGCGAAAACCGAAAATGAAGCCGCGTACGCCGAATTGAACACTCGACTTCATCAGGCCATTTATGACGGCACGCACAACGCCAGTATCGCTGGCGTCACGGAAAACCTCCGCCAGCGCATCATGCCATTTCGCGCTTTCGCCGGCACTGCGCGGCATCGAATCCACGAGTCGCACGATGAGCACGAGCAACTGGTGAGCGCCATTCTTGCGGGTGACGGAGCCGCTTCGTTAGAGGCGATGCGCAACCATGTCGCGAAGTCGAGCCTAACAGTGCTCGACATCTTGCGGATTCGTCCAAGCCTCAAGTGACGGTCGACTTCTGCAGCAACTGTGGATCGCGCCATGCGCCGCTCGTCAACACCTCGGCCAAAATGTCGGTCGCGTCCCAAATATCCTGATAGCGCAGGTAGAGTGGCGCGAGACCGAAACGAATCACGTCGGGCGCGCGAAAATCGCCGATGACGTTGCGAGCAATCAACGCCCGCATGATCGGATAGCCGGCTTCATGTCGCAGCGCGATGTGCGAGCCGCGCGCTTTGAGCGGCAGTAAACTGGCGCTTTGCAGGCCGAAACCGCCGCATTTTTGCTGGAGCAATTCCGTAAAAAGATGGGCCAGTGCCAGTGACTTGGCGCGGACCGCGAGCATGTCGATGTCAGCAAACACGTCCAATGCAGCATCGAGCGCGATCATGCCGAGAATGGCGCCCGTGCCTGTTAGCATCTGCCGCATACTGGGTGCTGCGGCATATTGATCATCAAATTCGAATGGCTTCGAATGCCCCCACCAGCCCACCAGTCCCGGATGCATCGCGGCGTGATGTCGGGCGGCCGCAAAGATAAAGGCAGGCGCGCCAGGGCCTCCGTTGAGGTACTTGTAGGTGCAGCCAATCGCGAAATCGGCATTGCAGCCATTGAGGTCCACCGGCACAGCACCGACGCTGTGCGAGAGATCCCAGACAATCAATGCGCCATGGCGGTGCGCGCGGCGTGTGATGTCCGCCATGTCAAACATGGCAGAGTCTTTGTAGTGCACATGAGTGAGAACCACGACTGCCGTATCGTCATCAATCAGATCGACGAGTCGGTCCCGCGCCGCCAACACCGGTGGCCGCGGATCGCGCATGAGATTGGACAATCCCTGCAGCACATAGGCGTCGGTCGGGAAGTTGCCCGCCTCGGTCACAATCTTGTGGCGATCCGGTCGTAGACTGCGCGCAGCCGCAACGACCTTGAAGAGATTGACGGAGGTGCTATCCGCAACGGTCACCTCCTCGGCCTCAGCCCCGATCAGTCGCGCAATCCGCGGCGCCAGTTTCTCGGGCAGAGTAAACCAGGAATTGGAGTTCCAGCTGCGGATCAGGTCCTCACCCCACTGGCGTTTGACGCCGTCCTCCAGCCGTTCGATCACTTTGGTGGGCAAAGGACCCAGCGAGTTGCCGCACATGTATATGGTGTTGGCAGGAATGCTGAAATTCTGGCGGAGACTCGCGAGCGGATCGGCAGCATCGAGCGCAACTGCCATCGACCGGCAGCTGGGGATCGACGCCTGGCCCGGAAACGGGTTGTCCTGTAGCTCACTCTTTATTTGCTGAGCGTTTTCGCATACATTTATACTCATAATGTGTACATATTAGATTATATGTGCGCGCTTGGCGAATGCTGCGACTTGACGACCCGCTGACTCTCGGCGCCTAGTGCACGCCGATTAGTGACTGGAGATGGCTTTGAACCTGGCCGGTGAATATCGTATTGCGGCGACCCGACAAGTGGTTTGGGATGCCCTGAACAACCCTGACATGCTGAGAACCTGCATACCTGGTTGCCAGCAGCTCACGCTGCTAACTGCGACCGATATTGACGCTTCGGTGCTGGCCCAGCTCGGACCCGTCAAAGCCACTTTTGCGACCCGCATAACGCTCTCCGATCTCAATCCACCGATGAGCTACACCTTGTCCGGCGAGGGCAAAGGCGGTGCCGCAGGATTTGGTCGTGGCGAGGCCAAAGTCGTACTGATCGAGGAAGGCAATCTCACGGTATTGCGTTACCAGGCGGACCTCAAGGTCGGCGGCAAACTGGCGCAGATCGGATCGCGGCTGGTCGAAGGTACCGCGCGCAAGCTCGCCGACGAGTTCTTTGGCAAGTTCGTCACGCAGTTGGATCAGAACGCCGCGCGCACTACTCCGGTCGCGGTCACGAAAGCGGGTGAATCGAGTGGGCGGCGCCTGGCAATTGCGGCGGCCATTGCGTTGGCGGTCGCCGCGTTGGTCTGGTGGCTTGTTAGCTAAGCGGCTATCTAACAATTGGCCGCAAGAATCTCCGCAAAAGCGGTCGCTGCTGGCGACAGCGACTTGCCCGCGAGCTTGACGAGCGTAGCCGCCTGCGTCACACGCGGCGCCTGCAAAGGCCGCCAGTGGGCAGTGCCCGAGCGGATTAGGGCTGCTGCCCTTTCGGGGAGAATGCTAACGCCCAGGCCAGCTTCCACCAGTGCCACAGCTGTACCCATGTAGCCGACCTCAAAGCGCGGCGCCGGCATGACTAATTTCAGCTCGCGAACCGTCAAATCGATCAATGCCCGGAATGCGCTGGTTGGCGTCAGTGCAATATTCTCCTGATGCTGCAAATCCGCCCACCGCAGTCCGCGCTTGGACCCAATCGCCAGATTGAGTGGAATAACGGCTCCAAGCCGGTCATCGAACAACGGTTGATAGTTGAGCTCCATATGCGAAGTTGGAAACGTTCCGACCCCAAGCTCCGCCGCACCGCTGCGAATGTGGTCAATGATTTCTTTGGTCAAAACATCGAAAACTGCAATTTCTATCTGGGGAAAACGCGCCGCAAACTCCCGAATCACCTTGGGCAGCAGTGTGACTGACACCAGCGGTGACGCAGCGACTGCAACTCGGCCGCGGGTCTTGCTAACAAGCCCCTGAGTAGACGCAACTGCCGTTGCGACATCCGACAAAATTCGCTGCGTATGGACCAGGAATTCGCGCCCCGCTGCCGTCAGCGTGGCACTGCGGGTGTTGCGGTCCAGCAGCTTCAGGCCAAGTTGACGCTCCAGTTCCCGCAGCAAACCGCTGGTAGCCGACTGGGTCAGGTTCAGCTGTTTTGCCGCCTCGGTAAAGCTGCCAAGCCGAGCAATTTCCACAAATGCCCGCAGTTGCCGCAGGGTTGGATTCATCGTTTTTTCCGATAAGTACAGTTGATAAAACTGTTTGCATTATATAAGCACAGGCGCTGGAATAGGCAGCCCTGAGGCTCATTTCGAGCCTTTCGGGGTCACTGACAGGTCGGGTTGTGCAACTCATTGGCGCGTCCATTCCGCGGTTCGAAGACGACGCGTTGCTGCGCGGCCAGGGTCGCTTCGTCGCCGACTTGGTGCCGCCACGGCTTGCCTATGCCGTGTTTGTGCGCAGCCCGGTTGCGCGAGCAAGACTCCTCTCGGTCGATACCGTCGCTGCCGAGAAGCAGCCTCAAGTGCTTGGCGTGTTTACGGCCCAGTCAATCAACTTGGACAAAGCATTGTCGGTCAACAATGCGTTCGCGGAGTTGCATTCTTTCGATTGTCCTTTGTTAGCAAAGGATCGGCTCAGTGCCGTTGGCGAAGCGATCGCACTGGTGGTCGCCGAATCGTTAGCTGCGGCGATCGACGCCAGCGAACTGGTGACGTTCGAGTATGAGGCCGACGAAACGGCCTACTGCACGGCGGCCGACGCCGAACGTGGTGACGCCCTGCTCGCCGGTTGGTCCGACAATCAGGCCTTTTGCCAACGGGTAACCAGTGGCGATCCTGCTGCGGCCTTCGAACGCGCCGCGCATATCGTGGATGTTAGCATAGCCATGCCACGGGTCGCGCCCTTGCCTCTCGAAACCCGGGGCACCCTGGCAGCGTGGTCAGCGGATACTGGCCAGCTAACAGTCTGGACAGGCGTGCAGACTCCGCACCGAGCGCGCGCCGACTTGGCGCGGATCCTCGAAATCGAGCCCGAACGCATACGCGTCATCAATCCCGACGTCGGCGGCGCCTTCGGCGGCAAAGCATCGATCTACCCGGAGGACGTGCTGATTGCGGCCGCCAGCATGCGCCTCAGCCGACCGATTCGCTGGATTGCCAGTCGCAACGAGGACCTGACGACGGCATCGCACGGCCGGGGCGCGTCACTGCGCGCGCAGGCCGCCGTTGACGTGCAGGGTCATTTGTTAGCAGTGCGCGGTGATTTTGCGTTTCCCCTCGGTTGCTGGGCGACCTACAGCGCCGCTGTACCGGCAATCAACACGTTGCGAATGTTGCCGGGCCCCTATCGCATCGCCGATCTGGACGCGACTGCCAAAGGATTCATCACCAACACCGCAGCCGTTGGCATCTATCGAGGTGCGGGCAGGCCCGACGCGACCCTGGTCATGGAACAATTGATGGACCGGGCGGCAGTAGCCACGGGTCTCGACCCCGCGGAGATTCGTCGCAAAAACCTGTTGGTGCCCGAGGTTCTGCCTTTTGAGACAGCCACCGGCCAGCGGCTGGATTCCGGCGATTATTTGCAGTTGCTCGAGGTTGCGTTGGATCGCAGCAACTACGCGGGCCTGCGTCGGCAACAGACGGAACGTCGCAAGCACGGCGAAATTGTGGGTGTTGGTCTCTGCCTCTACGTCGAACCCTGCGGCAAAGGCGCCGAGTACGTTCGCATGGTTGCCCAGCCCGATGGCCAATTTCTGGTCGCTTGCGGCACCAGCTCCCAGGGACAGGGTCACCGGACTGCGCTGGCCCAAATCGCCGCAGCGACACTAGGAGTCAACATCGGCCGCATAATCATCGCCGAAGGTGACACGCGCATCATTGCAAACGGTGTCGGCGCGTTAGCCAGCCGCAGCATCGCCATTGGGGGCAGCGCTGTCAAACTCGCCGCCGAACAAATGCGGGCGCGCCTGAATGGCGCGATCCAACCACCGGCCACTCCCGTGGAAATCGACATTGCCTATGCCGCGCCCCATGAGGCCTGGAGCAGCGGCTGCGCAGTGGCCTGTGTAGCCATCGATGCCGACACGGGCACGTTGCACATCGAGCGACTCGTCTGGGTTGATGATGCGGGCGTCATCGTCAATCCATTGCTCGCGGAAGGTCAATTGTTAGGCGGCCTGGCGCAGGGCTTGGGTCAGGTGCTCTGCGAACGCGTTCATTATGATGAGTCCGGACAGCTACTGACCGGATCACTGATGGATTACGCGGTGTTGCGCGCCGATCAGATGCCCAGAGTTGAATTGCACAGCATCGTGACCCAAACCGACGCCAACGCACTAGGTGCCAAGGGCGTTGGCGAATCCGGCTGTATCGTGGCGCCGTCCTTGATTCTGAGCGCGGCGATCGACGCTCTCTCGCCGTTCGGTGTGACGCAACTGTCGATGCCACTGACCAGCGAGACTCTCTGGACCGCCCTGCAAACCGCAGCTCGAGGAACCCGCGCATGCTGAGTTACACCAAGACCGAAGCCAAAGCGTATGCGCAAAAATATCTGACCGGCGTCTGGGCAGCGGTCCCCACACCTTTTGCTGCCGACCTGACAATGGATGAAGCTGGATTCGCCAAGAACTTCGTCCACTGGTTTGACACCCTGCTGGTGGATGGAATTTTCGTCGGTGGAAAACAAGGGGAGTTCTTCGCCCTCAGTGTGACCGAACGTAAACGATTGTTCGAACTTGCAGTCCGCGGCCTCAAAGACATTCGCCGCCGAGGCAACGTCATCCTGTCATGCTCAGATCAGAACCTCGATACCGTGCTCGAGTTGGCTAGACACGCCGAATTGCTCGGCGCCGAATACATCGTAGTACACGCACCTACCCTGCATTTCGGTCATGACATTGATTCCACGGTGTACGAGTACTACCGGCACATTTCCGCGCAATCCAATATCGCGATTGCGATGTGGAGCCATCCGGATGCGGGCTATCTGATGAGCCCCGAGCTTTGCGCACGTATTGCTGAGGATTGCCCCAACGTCGTGGCCATCAAATACAGTGTGCCACGCGAAACCTATGCGCAGTTGAGTCGCAGGACAGCGGGACAGCTGATCGTCAGCTCTGCCTCGGAAGTCGAGTGGCTGGATAACATCATCGAACTGGGTTGGAAATTGTATCTGTGTTCGATCCCACCGATTCTGCTGCAAACCGCCAATGACAGACGCATCCGCGAATACTCGGATCTAGCCTTTGGCGGCGACTTCACCGCTGCCCGGCGTGTACGCGATAGCCTGGAACCTGCGCGTCTCGCGTTGCGGGACAGCCGACCTCCTGGCACACCCCACGCCCAGCAGAAGTATTGGCAAGCGTTGTTAGGCCAGGTAGGTGGGCCTGTGCGCCGGCCGTTACTCAACCTGACGGAATCGCAAAGGACCCGGATAGCCGAAGCATTTGCCAGCAGTGGTATTTCGCGGTGAGCATCAAACCAACCGCATTCTCCTACAGCGCGCCGCTGAACTTCCCGCGCTGGATCAAAGAGCATGAGCATCTATTGCGCCCTCCCGTCAACAACCAGCAGGTGTGGCAAGACGCGGATTTCATTGTAACGGTGGTCGGCGGTCCTAACGAACGGACGGATTTTCACGACGATCCACTGGAGGAATTCTTTTACCAGTTCAAAGGGACTGCCTCCCTGCTGACCGTTGTCGACAATCGATTTGACGAAATCCATCTTCGGGAGGGTGACATTTTCTTGCTCCCACCCCATGTCAGGCACTCGCCGCAGCGGCCGGAAGCCGGAAGCCTCTGCCTCGTTATAGAACGAACGAGGCCCACAGGACTCCTCGATGCGTTCGAATGGTATTGCAGTCGGTGCGGTGGAATCGTGCATCGGCACGAAGTCCAATTGCACAGCATCGTCCAGGACTTTCCCGCAGTGTATTCACAGTTTTATGCCCGCGAGGCCGACAAGCGCCGCTGCGGAAACTGCGGCCACATCCACGCCGGCAGCCATGCACGCCAATGGCTCGCAGAAGTTGCGGCTAACAACGGAGGGTTCTCCCATGGAACCCGTTAAGCTGCAACTCCAGGTTAACGATCAAGATGTCGCAGAAGAGATCCCGGCGAACCTGCTGCTGGTGGAGCTCCTGCGAGAACGCCTAGGTCTGACAGGCACCCATGTGGGCTGTGACACGGCACAATGCGGCGCTTGCACCGTTTGGATCGACGGCGACGCGGTGAAGTCCTGCAATGTATTGGCCGTTCAGGCACATGAGCGTGCCGTCACCACGATCGAAGGCATGGCGCAAGCCGATGGCCCACTGCATGAACTACAGGCTGCGTTCAAGCGACACCACGGCCTGCAATGTGGCTTTTGCACGCCCGGCATGATCATGAGTGCGGCCGAGCTGATCCGTAAACGGCCCGACGCGAATGAAGCGCAAATCCGCGAGGGGATGGACGGCAATCTGTGCCGCTGCACCGGTTACAAAGGCATCGTCGAGGCTGTCATGGAGGTGCTGTCGGCCCAGCGTGGCGGCCAGCGATGAGACCGTTCGACTACCATCGCCCCGCCACCGTCGCCGACGCGTGCGCCCTGCTCGCCTCACGGCCGGAAGCCAAACTGATCGCGGGCGGGCAGAGTCTTCTGCCAACGTTGCGTCTGCGTTTGGCAGCGCCCAGTGATTTGGTTGATTTGAGTCAAATTGCGGAACTACGTGGCGTCACGGCCGACAGTCAAACGCTGCGAATCGGCGCCATGATGCGCCATGCCGAAATTGCTGAAGCCTTGGACGTGCGCCAGGCAATTCCAGCGCTGGCCACATTGGCCGGCGGCATCGGCGATCGTCAGGTGCGAAATCGCGGCACGCTCGGCGGCTCGATCGCGAACAATGATCCCGCTGCCTGCTATCCGGCAGCAGCCTTGGCGTTAGGCGCCAGCATCCGTACCAGCAAACGTCAGATTGCCATTGGCGACTATCTGCGCGGCCTGTACGAGACCTGTCTCGAGTCCGACGAGATTGTCACGGCTGTCAGCTTTCCCATTCCCAAGCGCGCTGCGTACTACAAATTCCAGCAGCCGGCATCGCGCTTCGCACTGGTCGGCGTGTTTGTAGCTCAGTTTGCGGACAGGGTCAGGGTAGCGGTCACCGGCGCAGGCATGAGTGGCGCATTTCGCGTCAGCGAATTTGAGGCCGCATTGCAGCAGTCTTTTACGACATCCGCGTTGCAGGCTATCAAGGTGGACGAGGCCAATCTGGCGTCGGATCTGCACGCCAGTGCGGCATACCGAGCACACCTGATTAAGGTACTGACCCGGCGTGGCGTCGATCAGTGCCTGGAGAAATAACATGAAAGACAGTACGGACGGTGTGTTAGGACACTGGATTGATGGCGCCAAATGGCTTCCGCCAGGCGCGACGCGCCAGCCAGTCTTCAATCCTAGCCTGGGCTCGGTTACTCGTCATGTCGCGCTGGGCGGGAGCGGCGAAGTTGACCGCGCCGTCGCTGTCGCACTCGGCGCGCAGAGAGCCTGGGTCGCGACACCGCTCGTCCGCCGAGCGCGCGTGCTCGCGCGCTTCGCCTCGCTTCTCGATACGCGCAAGACCGAGCTGGCTCGGATTATTTCCGCGGAACATGGCAAGACCGTGAGCGATGCCGAAGGCGATGTCACTCGCGGTCTTGAGGTTGTGGTGATCACGCTCATCGGCCCGAGCCGAGACTTCCCGCTCTGCAGGTCCGAGACGAGGCGGCCGCGCTCGCTCTGCCAGTGATAGCGCAAGTGCCACACGTCCGCCACGGGCGGATAGTGCTGACGCTGCTGGCACAGCCACTCATACGCCTGATCGAGGAACGATATGAGCATTATAATTTTCGGCAAATAAACATCTTACGACCTGCGATGCTTGCCTGGCACGAATGCTTTGAATCACCAACGGCCCCGCCTACGCAAAACCGTCCTGCGTCCTTTGCTTCGTGATGTCGGGTGCGCAATCCGCAAACCGGATGTCTTTCGACCTGGAAGCAACAACTCGTGCGGCGACCCATTTGTGGACAGGCAATGCTGCAATTGGGCACACACCGCGTCTAAAGGTCTTGCGTCCGGATCATTAGCAAGCGATCGTCTTCCAACACACCTGCGAGGTATTTGCGCCGCGCCTCGTATTCGATCCGCTCGCGATGCGCCTTGAAGACCTTCAAAGGCTCTTTGTAGTCGCCGTTAAAATGATCTTCAAGCGCTTCGCGACTGATCGCGCATTCGATCACAAGCTCGCCATCGCGACCACGAAACAGCACGGCTTCGCCGTTGGAGCGCGGCTGTGGGTCCGGAAAATCAAGTCGACGCCCATCCAGCATACCGAGCACACCCAGAATACCCATGACACTTGCGAGCTGAATATCCGTCGCGCCGCTTTCGAAGCGCGAGATCGTGGGTGTGCTAACACCCGCAAGTTCCGCCAAGCGCTGTTGCGTCAGCTTTTGACTCTTCCGCCTTTGCTTTGCCTCTTCGACGATAGCTTGCCAGTTAATGCGAAGCTGCCGTTCCATCGTTTCTCCATTTTCTCTTGCAGAGCGTTGCGCAGTT
>JAYVJR010000115.1:0-6762 GCA_043769085.1 Gammaproteobacteria bacterium | reverse complement strand
CCTCGCTCATGTATCTCGATACACATCACTCGTCGTTCCTTGCCAGTGAAAAAATCCGTCTCGGCCGCGCCCGCGTTACCTGTGCAGAGCTTCCCTAGTTACTGCGCCGCACACTGACAACATTTGGCACGCGCTGCAGCAGACGCTGCAGTCGCGCCAACTGCGTCTGATCTTGTACGCCCAGGCGAAAGACCGTGTGCGCGGCGCCGCGGGCATGGTCGGTGACCGTATTCATGGAATCGATGCTGAGGTTTTCGGCCGCAATCGCTTCCGACAGATCGCGCACCAGACCGCGCCGGTCGTAGCTGGTCACCGTCAATTCAACGGTCAACAGGCTGCCACTGGTGGCGCGCCAATGGACGACAATTGCGCGTTGCGGATGACTGTCGCGCATACGGGCAAAACTGCGGCAACGGGCTGCGTGAACCGTCAATCCACGACCGAGTGTCACGTAGCCGGCGATCGGTTCCGGCCGCATAGGCGCGCAGCAGCGCGCCAGCGTGACGGGCAAATCGCCAATGCCGTCGACTTCTATCGGATTGTTGCTGGCACTGGCCTTGTTGGGAGCACTACGCCGGGCCGCAGGTTTCCGGCCCGCCGCTGCCAACGGCGTTGCCGTGCCCAGGCGGCGCGCGGCGGCCTGGACCAACTGGCGCGCTGATAACTCACCTTCACCTAACAAACGATACAAGTGATCGGCGCTGTCACACTTCAGATCACCGAGCAACGCCGATAGCAGCTCTGGCCCTACGTCGAGCGGTTGCAGTTCGCGCTCAGCGATGGCGCGACCGGCCGCCATGTTGTCCGAGGCGTCGAGCTTGCGAAACCAGGCGCGAACTTTGGAGCGACTTCGGGCGGACGCCAGAAAGCCCTCATCCTCCATCAACCAGTCGCGGCTGGGCAATTCCTCCTTGCCGACAATGATGTCGACAACTTGGCCGCTCACGAGTGGCGTAATCAGCGGAACAATACGGCCGTTGACCTTGGCGCCGCGACAGCGGTGCCCAAGGCCAGTGTGGACTTGGTAGGCGAAATCCAGGGGCGTCGCGCCTCGCGGCAGATCCACGACTTCGCCCTTCGGCGTCAGCGCGTAAACCCGGTCGGCGAACAGATCGCGCCGCATCTGATCGAGGTAGTCAGCGTCCGGTCCGACTGCGATTCTCTCGTTGGCTAACAAACCGCGCAGCCATTCGATCCGCTGCTCGTTGCGCGCATCGCGACTGCCACCCTCTTTGTAGCGCCAATGAGCGGCCAGACCGAGTTCCGCCTGATCGTGCATTTCCTGCGTACGAATCTGAATTTCGACCGCTCGCTCCTGTGGGCCGATCACTGCCGTATGAATTGAACGGTAGTGATTGTCCTTGGGCGTCGCCACATAATCGTCGAACTCGCCTGGGATAAAAGCATAACGGCCATGTACGACGCCTAACGCCCCATAACAGTCGGGTACGTTCATGCAAACAATACGTAGTGCCCGGACGTCGAATATCTGTTCAAAAGCGAGATGCTTGCGCTGCATCTTGCGCCAGATACTGTAGATGTGTTTTGGCCTGCCAAAGACTTGGGCGCGGATACCAGCATTGCCGAGTTCGGCAGTCAGGTCAGTAACCATGGCGGCAATATAATTCTCGCGGTCCTGGCGGCGCTCCGCGAGCGCGCTTGCGATCATCTGGTAGGACTCGGGCTCTAGATATCGAAATGCCAGATCCTCCAGCTCCCACTTGACCTGCCAGATCCCGAGTCGGTTCGCGAGCGGTCCGTAAACAGCGCGGGCCGCGAGGGCAAACTGGCGGCGCAGTGGTTCTGCCAAGGTCTTGGCGGAACGCAATTCGACTAACACGGCAGCCAACCGCGCAACGATCAGGTGCGGATCTTTGGCCGACGCGAGCAACATACGCCGCAGCGCTTCCGCCTGCGTGCCGGCGAGGCGCTGCTCCGGTCGCCAATCGAGCGCCAGCGTGAATTCGCCAAGCGCAGCCAAGTCGCGGGCTGCGCGTGCCACGGCGTCACCCAGCGCGCTGTCCAGCAGGCTTGCCAGAGCGGTATTTTCTTTGAGCGCCTCGCGAATCAGCGCCGCCACGCTGAGATCAACCTGACCTGTGAGTTCGGCGCAGACTCCTGCCACGCGCAAGCCACGCTCGGTCGTCGCCTCTGAAACTTCACGCGTGCGCAACCAGGACGCCGCTGTATTCAGAGCGGTCTGTACTTCAGGTGTGACTTGGGTCGCGATCTCCACGGTGTGTCGGTATCATAGCGGCGAACTTCATGCGCCGAACCCGAGCCTCATCCTGGCGAAATTACGACCCCGACCAAGGGGTCCGGACGACTGCGACCCTGCCGTCCGCAGGCCAGCGTTTAGGTCGGTTTCGAGTGCTGGGCCTCGACCCAGGCTCGCTGCTGACAGGATTTGGCCTGATCGAAATCTGCGGCGCCGAGATTCTTTATGTCTCGCACGGAGTCGTCGACGTACGTGGCGGCCAGTTTGTGCATCGCCTGCGGCGAATCCATACCGAGATCGCCTTGCTGGTTGCGCCTGCGCCGCCATTCCTGGCGTTGGAAGTCGCGGTGGAGCGCGCGTTTATGCACCGTAACGCTGACAGCGCGCTGAAGCTGGCGCAGGCACGAGGCGCCGCGCTAGCGGCATTGCCCGACAACACCGACGTTTTTGAGTACGCACCGCGTGCCATCAAACAGGCGACCGTGGGTTTCGGGGCGGCCGATAAGTCTCAGGTGGCCTTCATGGTTGCGAAACTTCTGGGGCTTGAGCAGGGCCTGGCGCAAGCCGATGCTGCCGATGCACTGGCAGTCGCGCTGTGTCACGCCAACGCCCGGCGCATGACACATCTCGTTGCAGCGGGCCAGGCATGATCGGCGCCCTTCGTGGCTTGCTGCTGGCCAAAACACCACCCCAGTTGCTGATCGAGGCAGCGGGCGTCGGCTATGAAGTCGAAGCGCCGCTGTCTACATTCTATGTCCTGCCTGCGACCGGCCAGGAAGTCCGTTTGCTAACACATTTGGTGGTGCGGGAGGACGCACATGTACTGTATGGCTTCGCCACAGCAGAGGAACGCGGACTATTCAGGGCACTGCTCAAGGTCTCCGGAGTGGGTCCGAAGATCGCTTTGGGCGTACTGTCGGCTGTCACGGTCGAGGCTTTTGGCGATTGCGTCCGGGCTGGCGATGCCGGTGCGCTGACAAAAATTCCTGGCATCGGCCGCAAGACAGCCGAACGACTGGTGATCGAAATGCGGGATCGAGTCGGCGACTTCGCGGCTAACAAAATCGCTTTTGATGGGTCGGGTGTGCCCATTGAGGGGCCTGGCGCACGCGGTGAAGCCTTCAGCGCTCTGCTAGCGTTGGGCTATAAACCCGCCGAGGCCACTCGACTTCTTAAAGCGGTGGCGGGTGAGGGGCATAGCACCGAGCATCTGATCCGTCAGGCGCTGCAAGGTGCGGTGCGCGCATGACTGACGAGCGACTCATCGCCCCCGCGGCAGTCCCGGAAGACGAAGCGGTCGACCGGGCCATCCGGCCCAAACGACTTGCTGACTATGTCGGCCAGAAACAGGTCAAGGAGCAGCTCGAGATATTTGTCGGCGCGGCCCGCAACCGGGGTGAGGCGCTGGACCATGTGCTGGTGTTCGGCCCACCGGGCCTGGGCAAGACCACGCTGGCTAACATTCTGGCCGCAGAGCTGGGCGTCAACCTGCGTCAAACGTCTGGCCCAGTGCTCGAGCGGGCCGGCGATCTGGCGGCGATCCTGACGAACTTGCAGCCGCGCGATGTGCTTTTCATCGACGAGATCCATCGCCTGTCACCGGTGATCGAAGAAGTGCTCTATCCCGCGATGGAGGACTATCAACTCGACATCATGATCGGCGAAGGACCTGCAGCGCGCTCGATCAAACTTAATCTGCCGCCATTCACGCTGATTGGCGCGACCACGCGCGCGGGCTTGTTGACATCACCGCTGCGAGACCGTTTCGGCATCGTGCAGCGCCTGGAGTTTTACGACGTCGATGATCTGACAACTATCGTGACGCGCTCAGCCGGCATCCTGAAAACCGCCATTGATGCCGAAGGCGCACGCAGCATTGCGACCCGCGCACGCGGCACGCCACGCATCGCCAACCGTTTGCTGCGACGAGTGCGCGACTATGCCGAGGTGCGCGCCGGCGGCAAGATCGATGCCCGGGTCGCGGCAGCAGCGCTTGACATGCTGCAGGTCGATCCTCTGGGTTTCGACAATCTCGACCGTCGTTTGTTAGGTCTGATCATCGAGCGTTTCGACGGCGGCCCCGTGGGTGCCGACAGTCTGGCGGCCGCGCTCGGTGAAGAGCGCGGCACTCTGGAGGACGTCATCGAACCGTTTCTGATTCAGCAGGGGTATTTGCAGCGCACCGGCCGCGGCCGCATGGTCACACGCAGCACGTATTTACATCTCGGCCTCAAGCCTCCCGAACGGCTGGCCAATACGCTGCCAATGTTCGAGGAGGGCAAGTGAGTGTTTTCACGTGGCCAATACGGGTCTACTGGGAAGACACCGACGGTGGCGGCATTGTCTATTACGCAAACTACCTCAAGTTCATGGAACGCGCCCGAACAGAATGGCTGCGCATGCTGGGATTTTCCCAGGCGCAGCTCACGCTCGATCCTGGCTTGCTATTTACCGTGGTCGAAGCGCAGATCAAATATCTGGCGCCGGCGCGCCTCGACGACCTGTTGCACGTCAGCTGCGAGCCCCAGCTCGAGGGCCGGGTCAGCATTGCGCTCCGCCAGCGCGTCTGCCTGCATGCACCGGAGGGTGATTTGTTAGCCGAAGGCGCTATCCGCGCCGCCTGCGTGGCCGCCGACAGTTTGCGACCTCGTCGCATTCCCGACATGATGCGCGCTGCCATCGTGACGAGCGGAGGCTGAACCGATTTATGGAAGATATTTCGTTAATGACATTGGTGTTGCACGCAAGCCTCGGTGTGCAACTGGTGCTGGTGGTGCTGGTGGGGGCATCGCTTTGGTCATGGAGCATTATTTTTCGCAAACTGGCGGCGTTGCGCCGCGCACGTGCTGTGGCCGAACGTTTTGAAGTGGAATTCTGGTCGGGCGGAGACCTAACAACCCTATACAAAAACCTCAGCGAGCGCGGCGGCGTCAGTGGCATGGAAACGCTCTTCGAGATGGGGTTTCGCGAGTTTGCGCGACTCAAACAGCAGGGCGTTGCCAGCGGCGACGCGCTGTTTGAAGGACCGCGACGTGCTATGAAAGCGGCCCAGCTGAAAGAGTCTGAGCGATTGGACGACCAACTCGCCACGCTGGCGACTATCGGTTCGATCAGCCCCTATATCGGTTTGTTCGGCACTGTCTGGGGCATTTTGCATGCTTTCGTGGGTCTCGGCAGCGTGCAACAGGCGACACTGCAGATGGTGGCACCTGGCATTGCCGAAGCACTGGTGGCGACGGCGATTGGTTTGTTAGCGGCCATCCCCGCAGTAATTGCCTACAACCGTTTTGCGGATCAGGCGGGGCGCCTCGATATGCGCTACGACGCTTTTGTCGAGGAATTCTCGGCGTTGCTGCAGCGCCATGCGGCGCGCTCACCGGTCTGAGCGTTGCCCATGGATCGTTCCAACCGCCGGCGCAAACTGTTAGGTGAAATCAACGTGGTGCCGTACATCGATGTGATGCTGGTGCTGTTGGTGATATTCATGATTACCGCGCCACTGCTAACGGTCGGTGTCAAAGTACAATTGCCGGAGGCGGCCGCAGAGCCATTGCCTGCCGCCGTGGTCAAGAATCAGCCGCCCTTGGTGATGTCCATTGACTCGCGCGGCCGGTGGTTCCTGAGTGTAGGCAAGGATCCAGACAGACCATTGGATGAGAAAACCGCGTCGGCTCGCGCCACTGCGATGTTGCGCCGCTATCCTGAAATCCAGATACTGATCAAGGGCGACACGCGCGTTCCCTACGGCCGCGTCATAGAAGCGATGGCGATGTTGCAAAAGGCAGGAGCACGCAAGGTCGGATTTCTGACCGACCCACTGAAGGAGCCGACTTGAGCGGCGGCTCGGCCACCGGCTGGCTGGGTTCATTGTTGGTGCATGGCCTGGTGTTTGCCCTGGTATTCACCAGCTGGAGCCAATTCACGCCAGAACCAGCGATGGACCGTACCATCGCGCTTGAAGCAACTCTGATGACGAGTCCGCAGCCCGCATTTCGCCGGCCCGCGCCCGCGCCCGCGCCGGTGCCCGTGCCTGCGACGAAGCCGGAACCTGCGCCCGTCCCAGCCGCCGCGGTACCCACGGTACTAACAACCAGGGTCGAACGCGCTGAGCAGATGCTGCCTGCATTACCGCCGCCCAGGGCAGTGCCGCCGGAAGAGCCACTTGCCCGCGAGAAAGCCCTGGAAAAAGCCGAAGCGCAGCGGCGCGAAGCCGCCTTGAAAGCCAGTCTGGCGGCTGAAGAGAAGGGCAATGCACTGCGCGGCAGTGCCGCGGCCAGTAGCTGGTACGATGCCTTGCGCGCACATATCCAGCGTCAATGGCGTCGCCCGGCATCGGCCACTGCTGGGCTGCGTTGCACGGTGCTGCTGGATCAGGTGCCGGGCGGCGAAGTTGTTAGTGCGCGCATCACTGACTGCAATGGTGATGAGGCCGTCCGCCAATCGATTGAAGCTGCGGTTTTCCGCGCGTCACCCTTGCCACAACCGCCGGATGCCGCTTTGTTTGAGCGCCGGTTGGAACTCATTTTCGCTCCGGAGGACTAAGC
>JAYVJR010000114.1:0-4471 GCA_043769085.1 Gammaproteobacteria bacterium | reverse complement strand
CGGGCTGAATCGTTTGCCCGGTCACGCGACACTTGACGGTGTCCCAGGATTGGTCCGTGGTCCGCGTTTGCGAGGCGCCGCCAAAGGCGGTGTGCGAGCGAATCTGCTGGATTTTCTTGATCTGGCCTAAGCACCAATTGGTGGTGTCGTTCGTTAGGTTCGCGAGCGGCGTGTAAGTCCGATGCGTGTGGACGACGCCCGCCTGGATGCCATTGGCGGAACTGGGTTCCGTGGTCGTCGTCGTGACATCGTAGGGCGTGCCATAAGTATCGACCGTCGTCGTGGTCGTGGAGTCGCTGACCAGCGCCAGATGCAGCGCACCACCGATTTCCCAGCGCTTGGTATTAGCCGAGCTAACGTACGGAAATTGCCGCGCCTCGAAACCGCTGCCGCCCGCGACCGAACTGAAAGTCGAGGTCACTTCGGCGAACTTGTCGAAATTGACGCCAAAAGGCTCTTGGACAAAGCTCGACTGAACGAGCGGCGCGCCGATGGTCGGAAACACCTGTGAATACGTCACATCAGATCGCTGAACCGATTGACTGATCGTGCCGCCCAAACCGGTGGAACGGGTCTGATCGTCGCGCACTTTGGCATAGCCGAGATAGCCGCGGCCCTGGACGTGCCAGTTGCTGTTGGTCAACGTCACATATCTCGCGGAGACTTGGGCCGCTTCCGTGCTGTACACCCACCCGACCGTCGGCAGCGCTTGCGTGAATCGACGCACCGGAAACACGGGCTCGGCATCGCGAGTGGCCACGTTCGTGCTGGAGAACAGAATGGCGTGGTGCGAATTACCCACCGCATCGCTGACGGTATGCACGATATCCGTCATTTCGGGACCATGTTGGCGATACCGCCACGTCCCGCTCGCGAGGTAACTCAAATCGTCGGCCCCGTTGCCGTCGATATCGCTCGACCGCGCAACATGATTGGCAGGCGCTGCGTAAGGCGTCGTGATTGGACCTTGTAAACCTTCACGCGTCGAATACGCGACGCGCCACTGCCCCGACATGTCGATCAACACGTCGGAGGCCCCATCCCGATTGAAATCAATGGGCACCACTGCCGACAGCGCGTCCGCGATCGCGGGGTACACCTTGGCGGGGTCCCAGATGCTGCGCGCCACGGGGTCATAACCGCCGCGTGAAAAGTGCAGTACCCACGAGGCGCCATTGTGGCCAATCGCATCGGTTAGCGCATCGCCGTTAAGATCGAGGACTAAAGGCCGATGCGTCGCAGCACTTTCGATATCGAGATCGGCCACGTAACTCGTTCCGAGTGACACCAGGGTTTTCCAGGCGATGGTCGAGGTGCTGGTCTGACGCAGCTTGGCGATGAGATCACCGCGCTGATCGCCATTGAAGTCAATCGCAGACTGACGGCGTCGGTATTCTTCGACGCCCGCGACACCGAACGCGTCGGTGTCAAACACCCAGCCGCTCGGCGCCGTGTAGACCGTGCTTTCGGTGGCGGCCAAACCCGAGGTGGAATTGAGTCGCACGTTCAACGTGGCGCCGTTCGCACTCACAATATCGTCCAGACCATCGCCATTGGCGTCACGGACGGCGACGAGTCCGCCGGCTGCGCCGTTAGCGGGTTTTCCTGTTAGGACTTCGGTGACACCACTAACCGCAAACTGCAGCACGCGCCAGTTGCCTGAGCCATCCGGAAAAAGCACGTCGCGAAAGCCATCGCCGCTGTAGTCCATGGAGTGCGATTGCCCCGGATTGGTGGCTACTATGGCGGTGTTGACCTCGCTGTCATACGGATTGCCATTGAAATACCGAACGCGCCACGTGCCGCCCGAGGCATAGACCATATCGAGTCGCCCATCGGCGTTCGCATCGATCGTATGCACCACGGTTCCCGTGGGGATCGACTGGCCCACGTCGTATTCAAAGCCCAATTGCTCTATGCCTTGCGGGTAATTCTCCCAGGCCAATGCCACGGTATCGTGGCAGAGCGTGTCGCCCACGCCGCACTCATAAATCGACGTGGCATAGGTGCGGTTGCTGTCCGTGGTACCTGCGGCGCCGTAATACGGCCAGAATCGCCTAACAATCGAGCCATTGTGGCGCAGTTCCAGGATGGCCAGTCGATTCGTTTCCTTGCGTTTGTAGCCCTCGCTATAACCCACCAGCGGATCGGCCACGTTGCGCGCTTCATAGACAAACTGGATCGTGTACGGCGGCGTGACGCCCTGGCCGGTGTTGCCGGTGTACTGAATACTGAAGGGCCGATAGACGCCGTTCACATTGTCTTCGGTGTAATTGAAGAGAATGTAATTGCCGTTAGGATCGGAAATCTTGTTGAGCGCCCAGAGCTTCGGGATCGTCGCCGAGCCGGTAGCTTCGACGCGCGAATCGGCGGTGTTGCCGTACTCGTAGACGAGGCCGTTCCTCATCTTGACCTGAAACCACTGCGGACCGAATCCGGTCGTGCCGTTCGCGGTCACTTTGACGAAGGTCTCTAATTCGGTTTGATAGGTCGAGGCCGCGGCGCCATATGCGCCGCCCGTGAGTCGCAATTTGTTGCCATCGAGGCATAACTTGTCCGCCGTGGTCATGGAGACGGCCCGAACCTGGCCATCCTGAACGATTGTGTGCGGACACCGATGAATCACCGAAAACCCGGCTATTCGCAGTCCCATACCTAACAGGCCATTGCCGCGCTGCGTGCCATACTCAAAGCCGATGCTGGGTGTTAGTCCCCCGGCGCCGCGTGGCAGATCGATCGGCACCGAGTAGTGGGACTCTCCAGTCGGAGTGACCGAATACCGCCCCGGAGTGGTACTGGTCGGATCGACGGCCCAGGCCATCGGGACTGCGAGAATTAGCAGGCTGAGGCTTACTCGACGCGCGACAACGGTTTGCATGACGCTACTCCCCTTCCGGTGCGGTGATCGACTATTTGTTAGCCATCGGCGGGGGTGATGCCCCGACCTTCAACGATGACGGGACGCGGTTTGGCCGCTCGCTCTGCACGCCGGAGATCAAGGCACCGCCGCAGCGCGATTTCGTCGGGCTTGCGACTCACGGCTTGCTGCTGTCGAAACTGCGCAAAACACGTCTCCGCCGGCGTTCTGACCACCGGTGCTGGCGCGGTTTGGGCGGACGGGGCGTTGGCGAGACTCAGTGTGATCGCTGTAGCGGCCAACCTGACAAGTTGTTTTCTATTCATGACAGATTCTCCCCGGGTCACTTTAGTTCGGTCTTGGGCGTTGCCGGCTTGCGCAGCAGTGGACTGATATCGAGCGTGAGGTAACTTCCCATCGCGAGCCCCGCTGGCGGTCGCGGTAAGGGCGAGGCCGCGAGGATCGCGCGTCGTAGTCGCTGTCGGTCCTCGTCTTTGACCGCGCATTCCGCGAAATCGACCTCGGCGACACGGCCCTGCTCGTCCTGCATGACTTTCAGGCTGCAGGTGCTGGCGGATTCGGGTACGCCATAGACTTCGAGCATTCGCAGCAGCCGCGCATCAATTTGCCGCGCATAAATGCCCTGCAGTTCTTGGATGCGAGCAGCGTCGGCGGCCGTTTCGATTTGTTTAGCGTCGTCGAAGGAATCCGAGGCAATCGGTTCCAGGTCGAGCTCGGGAGGTGGCGCTTCTTCGACCGCTAACAATGGCTCCGCGAGCGTCGGATGTAACGGCTTCGGCACCGCATCGATGCCGCTGTTAGTCGCGGTGAGATCGAGAAACGCCGTCATCACCGACGGTGCCGCAGCAGCCACCGCGCGAGCCGACTGTTGTGCGGCTAGCGCGGCAATCATCGACCAACCGAGACCGACGTGCAGCAGCGCCGACAACAGAATCGCGGGCCAGCGCCGTGCCGGTCGAACCGTGTGGCGAGACCGCAAGGGGTCATCGCCTGCATTGAGAACGCTGATTTGGATCGCTGGCGCCATGTGTCAATCCCCGGTCGCGCACTTATCCATGACGGGCTCGCGCCCGCCGCCGTTACTCACATCGTTCGATCAATCCTTTCGTTCTTCCTTGTTAGACCGCTGCGATGACTCCACACACGTTCGGCGCAATTTACGTCTTCGTAACACTGCACCGGGTCATCGCAAGATTGAAAAACCTACGCCCGGTTTTTTAGAAGTGCAAGAATATTTTTCTGAATATGCTTTTCCAGATCATGAAAGCCTATAGAAATAGGCATTTATTGCACGAAGAAAATTCTCTACATCGCGCGAGTGTTTACGTTTGGAGACAGCTAACAATTTAACAGTGCACACGTTTCTGCAAGGTTTTTCAAATCTGGCAACCAACGATCGACGATGAACGGCGTTTGCCGTCGGGCACAGTTCTTCCGTCGCTGCAGCGCCCTCTAAAACAACTATGTCGCGAAGTAGGAAATAGTCTCACCACGGGCGACCGTTTTGTGGTGATTGAGAAGACGCTGGATAGCGCCAATGCGGTGCTGACCGAGCGACATCAGGTGGTTGATGGGGTGGGTCAGTCGACCCAG
>JAYVJR010000113.1:0-9214 GCA_043769085.1 Gammaproteobacteria bacterium | reverse complement strand
CATGGATGTGCGCCTCGGCGTCGACAACGTGACCGACAAGACCTTCCGCCGTCATTTGTCTTCGCTCGATGCTGAAGGCCGCAGTTTCAAACTCACCGTCGGGCACACCTTCCAATGAGAACCCACTCCATGAATCTCCGTAATCTAGTTTTGTTGCTCGCTTCCGTTTCCTACGCGGGCTTGGTCAGCGCTCACTCCCCGTATCTGTTGCCCAATCGGTTCGATGTCACCAAGCGCGACCACGTCAGCGTGCAGGCGTCGTTCACCGAGACATATTTCGTTCCCGATGTGGTGATGAAGGCGGACGACTACCACGCCATCCTGCCCGACGGTACACGTGCGCCACTCACGCCCGTGTACACCAAAGATCTTGCGGTGATCGATGTGGCGACGACAGTAGATGGAACCTACCGGCTCTCCACGGGTATTCGCGCCGGGCGCACCGGAAAGGCTGCTTTATTGCCCGACGGCAAGTGGCAGTTCTTCGATGAGCGCGAGGGGCCGCCGGCGGGCGGCCGCGTTCACGAGATCAAGAGCATTACCTGTGCGGAAGTCTACGTTTCGCGCGGTACACCAACTGAGCGCGCGTTGACGCCAACGAACAAGGGTCTCGAGTTTCAGATGCTCACACATCCGAACCGCCTGCTGGCAGGCGGCGCGGCAAAGCTGCGAGTGTTGTTTGACGGCAAACCCTTGGCGGCTCAGGTGATGAGCGTGCAGAAGGCCAGTCTGGATGAAGGCGGTGGCGCGGCCCCGGTTGAGATTCGCAGCGCCGCGGATGGAACCGCGACGCTCCCGTTCAGCGCGCCCGGTCTGTACCACGTCATGGCGCGCTATCGCTTTGCGTTGCCATCGGGTGAAGCGCAAGCCGAAAGCCACACCTATGCCGTCACGCTCGAAGTTGCAGAATAATCAGGAGTGAAACCCATGAAGAAATTTCGATATGTATTTTCCGCCGCAGCCTTGCTACCGGCGTTTGCGCTGGCCGCCTCCCATGATCTCGCCACGTTCATCGGCGAATACGACTTGGATAAGGACGGGTCAGTCTCGAAGGAAGAGTTCCAGAAAGGGCGCATGCTGCGGTTTGCCGCTACGGATGTGAACAATGACGAAGGCGTTTCTCACGAGGAATATGCCGAGGAATTCCGCGCGCGTCTGGTGGCGAAAAATCCCGAGCCTGCGGCCATCGAGCGTCAGATGAAGCAGACCGACGTGCGCTTCAAGGTGCTGGACTCGAACAAGGACGGTCGCATTTCGTTTGCGGAGTTCTCCTATTCGGGCTGGCGAATGTATGCCGAGCACGACTACACGCGTGATGGCGCCGTGTCGCTGGCCGACAAGACAGACGAGAAAGCCCAGGAAGAAAAGCCAAAGCGCGACCCGGCCTGATGACCCCGCGGCACCGTCGCCTGACTACCGGAAGGGCTTTCTTGCATATTCAAAGCGGTGTTCTGACCTGTTCATTGGCGCTGTCGCCAGCGGCGGTCGCGGCAAGCGAGCTCAATGTCACGATCGAAATCCCGCAGTTGAACGTTGCCGAATACCATCGGCCGTACTTGGCCGTGTGGTTGGAGCGTAGCGATCAAACTGTCGCGGCCAATCTTGCCGTCTGGTACGAGATCAAGCGTGGTGAGACAGGCACGCGGTGGCTCACGGATTTGCGGCAATGGTGGCGGCGCGGCGGGCGCGACCAGCAGTTTCCCATCGACGGCGTCACGGGCGCGACGCGCCCCATCGGGCTTCATCTGCTGAGCTTCAACGCCGACAAGGCACCGCTGGCCGGCCTGGCGGAGGGCAACTACGCGTTGGTCATCGAGGTGGTTCGCGAGGCCGGCGGCCGAGAAGCGCTAAGAATTCCGGTCGAATGGCCTGCGCGCGTGGTGGCTCGTGTGACGGCGAACGGCAAGGCAGAACTGGGAGCCGTGGTATTAACGCTGAACCCGTGATGCCACAAGTGCATGAGCGCGACTGCTCGCGTCGTGCCCGGTAAGGCCTCAGATTGCCTGCGCGTCAGCGATAGGCCTAACTGTCGAGGGCAGGATTGTAGGTAGAGGTAGTGGGGCCTTGTCGATTCCGCGCGGCGCGGCGCTTGCGCAGCCAGATGACCACGCCGGTAACCGATAACATCGCGACAACAAGTCCGACGAGGCACACGAACACGCGGAACGGCAGGCCCCACACCTTTGCCATGTGCAGGCTGTACAGCCAGCTTGTGACCGTGGTGCCGCTGTGTTCGCCGGTTGGCAGTGAGGTGTGCTTCAACGCACCGGTGTTAGCGTCGAAGTAGACCCGCGTTTCGGCGAGTTCGCTACCGACGTCGCGGCTGCTATTGACGCTGAGTGAGAAGAGGCCGCTGCTGGCGTCGTAGCCTATCCATTGTTCCTCGTGTACCTCGAATCCGCGCCGTGCCGCCTCATCTGCCATATGCCGTCGGCCAATCTGAAGCGCCGCCCGCCATGGAATCGCGGGTTGCTCGATCGGTTTTGAGAGCGCGGGCAGGGCGGAGTCTTCATCCGGAAAATCGAGAAGCGCGCGCGTCACCGGGTCGTACACTTCGCGCAGATTGAAGGCCACGCTCGACCAGGCGATGACTAATAACATGGCCCAGATCCACAGTCCGCCGGCACGGTGCAGATCGAAATTCAGTTTGTAGCTGCCGCTGCTCCGGCGCACGAGCCAAGCCGGCTTCCAGCGCGACCACCAGTTGCGGCCGTTTGCGACCGCCGGCGACTCCGCCACTACCGAGCCCCTTCGCCCACGCGGCAGCGTGAGAGAGAAGCCGATGAAGCAATCGAGCGTCCACAGAAGTGCAATCACACCGAATGCGTATGTGCCGACAACGCCGAGCGCCAGCGAGTAGTGCAATTCGTAGATGAAGGGCATCAGGTTCTTCGTGCCCTGTGTGATATCTCCCCATTTCCGGCTGCCTAACACCTCGCCGCTGTAGGGATTGGTGAACACTTCGTTGTCTTCGGCCTCTTCGACGAAGAAAGATATGGATCTGCCGGCGTTTGGCTTGAGATCTACGTAGTTGATCGACCAGTGCGGATGCGCCGCGAGCAAGCGCTCGCGCAACGTGAGTGAATCGAGTGGCATCGCATCCGGCGAGGGCTGCGCCACCTGAAACAGCTGTGGACTGACCGCGGCGTCCAGTTCGTTGAAGAAAGCCAGCAACGAACCGGTGAGTCCGGCAATTAGCAGAAAGCCGGCCAGCACCAGCCCCACGTACCGGTGCGCCAGCACCCACCATTGCCGATTCATCGCGAAACTGTGTTGTTCAATACGTGAACGTGGCCGAGAGCAATGCATGCCGCGGTGGCTGAGGCATGAGCGTGTTGCTGGCGGCGTAGTAATCCACGTCGGTGAGGTTCTTGCCTGATAGCTGCAAGCGCCAGGCGGCGGACTGCCAACTCACTACGGCATCCACTCGCGTGTAGGCCGGAATCGAGACGCCGTTGTCGGGAAGCGCCGTGGGAGAGCTTCCAGCATGAAACACACCGGCACCCACCGTCCAAGCGTCACCGAAGTCCTGGCTCAGCCACAGGCTTGCCGTGAGGCGCGGAAAATTGTCGATTCGTTCGCCGACGGGCAGGTTGGGGTCGTCGCTCTCACTCACGGTGACTTCGGCGTAACCGATGCCCAGTGTGGCGCGCAAACCAGGACGCAATTCGCCGCTGGCGTCGAATTCAATACCACGGCTGTGAAACTCGCCCACCTGTACCTCGAAGAATTCCTCGGGTGCGTTGGTCGGATCGTTCTGCGAGACATTGCGCTTGCGGATGTCGAATACGGCCAGCGTGCTGTTTAACCGGCCGTTGAGCCAATCGCGTTTCCAGCCCAATTCGAATTGCTTGCCGGTCTCGGGCCTGAACGCGGAGGGATCCCGCAGATTGATGAACAGCGCCGGAGCGAAAGAACTGCTGAAGCTGGCGTAGAGGCTGTCGCGCTCGCTCGGCTGATACACGAGGCCCGCGCGCGGGGAGAGGCGGCTAAAGCTGTTCTTGCTGACTTGGCCCAGATCATCCGGCTGTCCGGGGTAGGGCTGAGCATAGCGGCGAGAACTGTCGTGCCGTGCCGCCAACAATGCCTTCCACTGTGGCGCGAGTGTGATGAGGTCCTGCGCGTAGAACGAATGGCCGCTAGAGCCTTGCAGACCACTGAACGAGAACACGGTGTCGAAGCCGGTGTATCCGGGATATTGCGGGTTCTGAACGTCGATGGGCGCGGGCGGCGGATTGCCACTGACGCCGATGTAGAACGCGCGGTTGTGCAGATCGTCGGCGCCGATCAACAACTGATGTTTGGTGGCACCGAGCTGAAACTCGCCCACGAGTTCTGCGAACAAGGTGCGTGTGTTCTCGCCCTGCCGGTCGTAATCGCCGAAGTAGCGACTGAAGAGGCCGGTGCCCGGGTCAAATGTGTCGAGGTTGATCTCGGCCTGGCTGTCCCAGTCGAACTGCACGTCGGAGTAGGCCAGGCGCAACCGCCAGCCCGCGCCGAGCCGCTGCTCCAGAGTAGCTATGGTCTGACTGGTATCGTTACGGCTCGGCTTCGCCGTGGGTTCGCCTACGAATCGTCCTGGCGGCAAATCGCGGAAGTCGATGCCGGTATCTAGATAGGAATCCACCCAGCCGAGGCCGCGGTCGAAAAGACCGACAGCGCGAACGTGTTCGTACTGCAGCGTGACCTGAGTGCCATCGGTCGGGTTCCATTGCAGCGTCGGTGCGATCAGCGAAGTGCGCCGGTCGACGAAATCACGGTAAGTGTCGCCGTCTTCGTGCGCGGCATTGACGCGAAAGAGCAGCGTATCGCCTAACAGCGGCGTGTTGAAATCGACACCGATGCGGCCCATGCCGAAGCTATCGACCGATGCCGATGTCTCGAGCGCGAATTCCCCGTGCGGCTTCTTGGTAACGATGTTGATCGTGCCGCCAGGCTGGCTCGCGCCATACAGCACCGACGCTGGACCTTTCAGCACCTCGATGGATTCTACGGCGCCAATGTCCAGCGCATCGCCGAAACCCTGAACACTCAGGCGCATGCCGTCGCGCAGTTGTGCGGCGCTGAAGCCGCGTGCGATGAATCCGGCGCTGGCATTGTTGCCACCATAGGAGGATTCGCGGATAACGCCAGAAACTGTATCGAGCGCCTCGCTGAGCTTGGCGACCCCGCGATCGCGCAGCACCTCGGCGCTAACTACGACTATCGCCTGAGGAATGTCCTTGATCGCCGCGTCGGTCTTAGTCGCCGATGTCGCATGCCCGGTGACATAGGGCACTTCTTCCTGCGCTGCCACTTTGATTTTAGGCAGCGTCGTGATGGGCTCGGACTCGGCAGCCTTGATCGGGTTGGCGGTGATCGCGCAAAAAACGGCGAGCGTCGCGAGTACGCTGGGCGTTCGCGAGGCGGGTGAGCTGGGCATCCTGGAAATCTCCGGAAAAGCTTGTGTTACTAAACGAGAATAATTATCATTATCAGTGACGCGCGATGCAACCTATTTATTTTCAATAAGTTGCATGCGTTGAATCGTTAGGTCAGCCAGCTTCGCTCAACGCGATCCGCCAGCCCGCCTGAAATCCGGAACGTCCGGAGAAATCGGCAGGAGCGAGTGTTGCGAGGCATTGGCGAGAAATTTCCGGCGTTTTCACTGACGGGCGTCGTTTCGAGCGACGCCTCAAACGCGTTCAAAGTCATCGATGCGACCAGCTTTCCCGGCAAGTGGCGAGTGGTGTTCTTTTGGCCGAAGGACTTCACCTTTGTGTGTCCGACGGAAGTCATCGCCTTCGGGAAAATGAATGCGGATTTTCTGGCGCGCGAGGCGCAGTTGCTCGGTGTCAGCGTCGATTCGGAATACGTGCACCTCGCCTGGCGTCGCGCGCGCAATGACTTAAGCCTCCTGCCATTCCCGATGTTGTCGGACATCAAGCGAGAGTTGTCCGGTGAGCTTGGTGTTCTCGATCCTGTCGCGGGGGTGTGCCAGCGAGCGACATTCATTGTTGATCCGCAGGACGTCATTCGATTTGTCTACGTGACCGACCTCAACGTCGGCCGCAGCCCCGAGGAGGTCCTACGCGTGCTCGATGCGCTGCAGACCGGCGATCTCTGTGCCTGCAATTGGAAGCATGGCGACGCACCGCTACGTGCCGCGTGATGCGCTCATGATCCCCAGCGCCGCCGGCTTCGATGCCACTGCCGATGTGAAAATGCCCCGACCAGTACGCGTGCAGTCCCGCCCGATCACCCGTGGCCGCGTATTGCAGTGGCTGCGCGTCACTCATGTGTGGCTCGGCCTCTGGGGTGCGCTGTTGGGCCTGCTGTTCGGACTCACTGGCTTTCTGATGAACCACCGGGCGGTGATGAAGATTGCCGTGCAACGCTCGGAAGCCTCGCAAGTGCAGGTGACTGTGCCCAGCGCATTCACAAGCGCCGATGAGCTCACGGTCTGGCTACGCGGCCGAATGGCGATGCCCACCGCGCGGCCGATCGTGCGCATCGAACCCGCCTCCATCGCGCAGTTCATGGGTCAGGAGATGAGTCAGCCCGAGCGGTGGTCAGTGACGCTCAGCACGCCGAAGATTTCGGTTTCAGCCAAACACATTCCCGGCAGCGGAGTCGTCGACCTTGAAACCCAGGACGCCACCGCCTGGGGAGTGCTCATGCGTTTGCACATGGCGAGCGGCGCCTCCGCAGGCTGGATATTGCTGGCGGACACGATCGCGGGTGCGCTGATGATTCTGGCGCTGTCCGGCGTGCTGCTGTGGTCGAAGCTGCGCGCGCCGCGCCTGGCGGGCGCGGCAGTGTTCCTCGCGGCACCATTTGCGGCGGCTATCTACTTGGCAATGTATTAATACACACATCGGACGAACCAATGACCATCAAACCAATGCGCGCTCTCGCTCGCGGTACCTTCTGCATGTTCTGGACGGCGGGCGCTATCGCCGCCGAATCTGCGCGGGCGGAAGAGCCAAAAACACTGTCGAAGGTTACCGTCGAAGGCACGGCGGAATCGGACGATGCGTATGCCGCGCGCCGCTCGGCCTCTGCAACCAAGACCGATGCGCCGCTGCGAGATGTGCCACAGACCGTCAATGTGGTCTCGGGCAAGTTGATGCGCGATCAGGCGGCTCAGTCCATGGAAAGCGCGCTGCGCAATGTCCCAGGCGTCGCAGCCAGTCATGGCGATGGGCAGCGCGATCAGGTGGTGATTCGCGGATTTTCCGCCATCTCGGATCAGTTCGTGGATGGACTCAGGGACGACGCGCTGTATTTTCGCGATCTGTCGGGAGTCGAGCGCATTGAAGTCCTCAAGGGTCCAGCCGCCGTGCTCTACGGGCGCGGCTCATCCGGCGGACTGATCAATCGCGTCAGCAAAAAGGCTCGCTTGGGCGATACTTTTGGTGAGGCCACGCTCAGTACCGGTAGTTTCGAGCATCGTCGCATCGAGGGTGATGTGAACCTGCCGCTGGGCGAGGCATTCGCTTTCCGTCTCACAGGAGCGGGCGAGGATTCGGGAAGCTATCGCGATCAGCAGTTTCTAGAGCGTCATAGCTTTGCGCCGTCGATCGCTGCCGAACTCGGCGCCGACACGCACCTTACCTTGCGCTACGAGAACGCGCGCGACAAGCGGGTTACGGACTTCGGTATTCCGTCGCTGAATGGTCGTCCGGTAAACGTGCCGGCATCGCGCTACTACGGGTCTATCAATGCCGCGCAGGATGACACCACCGAAACTCGGGTGAGCGCGACCACCGCGACATTCGAACACTTCTTCTCGGACGCGCTGTCATTGCGCAACACCGCGCGGTACTACGACTACGAGCTTGATCGCAACAACACCCTGCCCAACGGCGGCGTTGATCCCGTAGCCCTCACTGTCGGGCTCGCGCATAGCGCTATTGCCCGTCAGGAAGACGGTTGGTTCAATCAAACCGACTTCATCCTCAAATCCAACCTGGGTGGATTCACGCAGGAGTGGTTGTTTGGCGCCGAGATCGGGCGGCAGAACAAATGGCAGCGTTCGCTGCAAGCGGGCGCGATCGCTCGTGTCAATATTTTCAATCCGCAGCTTCCGGTCGTACCGGATTTTACGGCGGCGCAGCTTGCGGCCAATGGAGCCATCCCGCAGAGAAGCATCCTGGAGGTCAAGGCGCTATACGCGCAAACCCAGCTCGCCTTCTCGGAACATTGGAAAATGCTTGTCGGTCTGCGTTACGACGACTACGACCAACTCACTACACCCGAACGCACACTGCCCACGCTTTCGCGAACCGACGGTGAGTTCAGTCCGCGCGCGGGCCTGGTATGGCAGCCGAGCGGCGCCAGTTCCTACTACGTCTCGTACAGCAAGTCGTTTCAGCCTTCCGCCGAGAGCTTCAATCTATCGGAGGCCAACGCAGCCGCAGAGCCGGAAATTACCGAAAACTATGAGATCGGCGCCAAACTCGATTTCTTCGACGGGGCGTTAGGCCTTACCGCTTCGGTGTTCAATCTTGAGCGCACCAACATCAAGAATACGGATCCACTCAATCCGGCCCGGCAAATCAACGTGGGCAAACAGCGCGTGCGCGGCATTGAACTCGCCGCCAACGGCCAGTTACCGGAGAGTCTTGGATCGATCGAACTTTCCGCTGGTTTCGCCTATCTAAACGGCGAGATGGTCGAGTCGGTGGCTGTCGTGAACTCGCCGCAGACTCCGGTGGTGCCCATTGCGGTTCTCGGCAGGGTGCCGTCGCTGACCCCTGAGCATTCCGGCTACCTGTGGGGTCGGAAAGCACTGGGTGATCGCTTCAGCGTGGCCGTTGGTATCAACTACGTCGGCGAACGCTTTGCTTCGCTCTCGAACGCCGTCGTGTTGCCGTCCTATCTGACAGCTGATCTTGCGGTCTACTACGACCTCGGGTCCTGGCAGCTGGCAGCCAACCTCAAGAATGTCACTGATCAGGAGTACATCGTGTCGAGTCATGGCAGCAGTGACAACCTGATTCTGCCGGGAGCGCCCCGTCAGCTCGTGGTGTCGCTCACGGGAAGGTTTTGAAGGCGAGAGCATGCTGGACAGCGCCTACGCAATTTTGCACGCGGCGCATCTGCGGGTGACACGGCCGCGGTTGGTCATTGCTGCGCAATTGTTACGGATGCGCAATCACAGAATCGCCGCCGACGTCATCTATCGACACTTGCTGCTGGCGGATGACGCGGTATCACTGACGACGTGTCA